>JACESM010000059.1 GCA_013911835.1 Porphyrobacter sp.
GGAGCCCACGCGGCGGATAGACCTGCTTGCCCGCGGCTTCCTCGGCCTTGAGCCACCCGCCAAGCCGCCGCGCCTCGGGCGTGGCAAGCACCGGATCCAGCACAGGGCGCCAGCTTTCGGGGAGGGCTTCGGACATGACCGCATGGCTAGGCCACCGCCGCGACACGCGCCACTGGCCCCTTCCCCTCTTTCCCCAATGCGCGTAGGGCGAAGGCCTATGGCTGTTCATTTCCACGAAGAAGACCTGCCCGCAGGCGTCCTTGTCGGCAGCACCGCGCTCGCGGTCGATACCGAGACCATGGGCCTCGTCACCATGCGCGACCGGCTCTGCGTGGTGCAGATCTCCGACGGCTCGGGCGACGAGCATCTGGTGCGCTTCAGTCCGGGCAGCAGCTACGATGCGCCCAACCTGAAGGCGATCCTCGGCGATCCTGCGCGCGAGAAGATCTACCACTTCGCGCGCTTCGATCTTGCCGCGATCCACTACTACCTCGGCGTGATGGCGGGGCCGGTGTTCTGCACCAAGATCGCCAGCAAGCTGATCCGCACCTATACCGACCGCCACGGGCTCAAGAACCTCGTCGAGGAGCTGCTCGGCGAATCGCTGTCCAAGCAGCAGCAGTCGTCCGACTGGGGCGGGCCGGTGATCACCGATCCGCAGCGCGATTACGCCGCGAGCGATGTGCGCTATCTCCACCGCCTGCGCGCCGAGCTCAGTCTGCGGCTCGAGCGCGAGGGGCGCACCGCGATGGCGCAGGCGTGCTTCGAATTCCTCCCAACCCGTGCGCTGCTCGACATCGCCGGCTGGGCCGAGAACGACATCTTCAGCCACATGTAAGGACGCCCGAGGCACACGTCGCATCATGGCCCCCGAGCAAGCCATCGAAACCTCAGAAGCGCGCGCGCTTCGCAGCCGGCGGCAGCATTTTGCCGCGCCCGGCGGTTCGCACGACCGGCTGGTGCGCGTGCTTGCGCGGGTGCTGCCGATGGGGGTGGGGGTGCTCGCCGCGCTGATGGTGATCACGCCCTTGAGCCCGCGCGGCGAGGTCAGCTTCCTGCTCGATCGCAACAAGGTCGCGCTGATCGACGAACGGCTGTCGGTCGACAACGCCCTGTATCGCGGGCGCGACAACCAGGGACGGCCGTTCTCGGTGCTGGCGGGCGAGGCGGTGCAGCGTTCGAGCGCCGAGGGGCTGGTGCGGATGCAGGATCTTGTCGCGCAGCTGCTGCTCACCGAGGGGCCAGCGCGCCTGAGTGCCGATGGCGGCATCTACAATATTGCCCGAGAAACCGTCGCGGTGAACGGGCCGGTCCGCCTGACCACCTCGGACGGTTACCGGATGACGGCGAGCGGCGTTTCGGTCGACCTCAAGTCGCGCACCTTGCGCGGCAATGCCGGGGTTGAGGGCGAAATTCCGGCTGGGACCTTTTCCGCCAACACGATGCGCGCCGATCTGGGCGCGCGCACGATCACGCTCGAGGGCAATGCCCGCTTCACCATGATTCCCGGTCAGCTGAGGATGCCGTGATGCCTGACACGACGACCACCAACCCCCGAACCCCGCTCGCCCGCCTCGCCCTCGTCTGGGGGATCGGCGGGTTTGCCCTCACTGCGGCGCTGGCGGGAGGCATGAACCTCGCCGCGCAGGGCATCGCCCGCCACGATTCGCGCGCGCCGGTGACCTATGACGCGGGCAAATTCCTGCTCGACGATCGCGCCAACCAGGCGATCGCCAGCGGCGGGGTGATCGTCACTCAGGCGGGCCTCACCGTCCAGTCGGACCGGATGGTGGTGGGCTTCACCGACGCCGGCGGCCAGCTCGAAATCCAGCGCATCACCGCCACCGGCGGCGTGATCATCACCCGCGGCGACGAGCGCGCGAGCGGCGACAATGCGGTCTATGACTTCAATCGCCGGATCATCACCATGGCCGGCAACGTCGCGCTGCGCCGCGGCAGCGACTCATTGAACGGCGGGCGGCTGGTGATCGACCTCGACAGCGGGCTCTCGACCGTCGACGGGAGCGCGGCGGGCGGGTCTGCGGCCACACCGGGAACGCCCTCGGGCCGCGGCCGCGTCACGGGCACCTTCGCGGTGCCGCAGAGCGACAAGAAGAACTAGCTAAAACGCGTTCTTGTGGGTCAGCACCATCGCGGTGCGCACCACGATGGTGATGTCGCGCCGCAGCGACCAGCCCGCGATATATTCGAGGTCGGACTGGAGCCGGTCGGTGAGATCCTTCTCGTGCTCGGTCGCGCCGCGATGGCCGCGCACCTGCGCAAGGCCGGTCAGCCCCGGCTTGAGGCAGTGGCGCTGCCAGTACTGGCGGTCGATGTCCCAGAAATACTTGTTGTTCGCCCGTGACCCAAGCGCATGCGGGCGCGGGCCGACGATCGCCATGTCACCCTTCAGCACGTTCAATAGCTGCGGCAGCTCGTCGATGCTTGTGCGGCGGATGAAGGCGCCGATGCGGGTGACACGGTCATCATCGCGCGAGGCCGAACGGTTGCCGTCGTGATCGAGCCTCTCCTCGCGCATCGAGCGGAACTTGAACATGTCGAAGAACTGGTTGCCGCGGCCCAGGCGCCGCTGGATGAACAGCACCGGGCCGCCATCCTCAAGCTTGATCAACACCGCAATCAACAGGAGCAGCGGTGAAAGCGCGATCAGCCCACCGAGCGCCACCGCGACGTCGAAGACGCGCTTGAGGATGCGCGCGCGCAGGCCGAGCGGGCCGGTCGAGACCACCAGCGTGGTACGGTCGAGCGCGTCATAGCGGTGCACGCCGACCGCGCCCAGCAAATGCGCGGGCTCGCTGACGATCTCGCCATAGACCCCGGAGCACTTGAGCAGGAAAGCCCAGTCCTGCCGGCGCTCCTGCGGGCAGCTCACCACCACCTGGTCCTGGTTGCGCAACAGCTTGCCAAGGCGGTCGAGCATGAAGGGATCATGGCTGCCGGGATCAAGGTTGTAATCGGCGGCCGAAATGCGATCCGCGCCCTCGAAGACGAAACTGGATCCACCGTCGTCGATCACCAGACGGTTGGTCACCCGCCCGCCCCAGCGCGCCCTTATGATGATTGCCACCACGCGGCGCAGCGAGACGATCAGCACTGCCGTCAGCAGCAGGCCGAGCGTCGTCACCCCGCGCGAGAATTCATCGTTCGACTTGGTGTAAAAGCCGACGAAATTGATCAGCGCCGCCGAAATCGCGAGCGCGATCAGCGCCTTGCGTGCAGCGAACATCCAGCTATCGAGCGCCCTGACGCCGTAGGTGCCGTTATAGAGCGCGATCGTGAAAAACGCCGGCAGCATCACCTGCGCGGTGATCATGGCGCGGTTCTGTGCCCACACCCCTTCCCAGATCAGCGCGGCCAGCGCGAAGCAGAAATGGAACAGCGCGCCACCGACCAGCAGCATCGTCGCATAGGCCCGCAGCCGACGGCGCTCGAGCGAGGGGGCAACCCTGCTCTCGACGGACTGGTGGCGTATCGCATCCAGCAGTTTCGGCGTTGCGCGGATCATTAGGCCCTTCCCCCAAAGGTGCGACCCTTGCGGAGTGTGGTTTAGAACAGGTTTATGACAGAGAAAAAAGCACATTGTGCGACTGCGAAATGCAGCTTGTCACATTTTGCTACCGCTTCGCAGCAAAACGGCCAATTTCCGCCAGTTCCTGCGCCAGCAGCAGCTCGGCCGCCTGACTGTTGGCGATCAGGTTGCGGTGCAGTGCGGTGAGGCGCGGGATCAGCCGGTCGAGCCGGGTCTCGCGCGCGCCGCGTGCAGCGGGCTGGCTCCAGCGCTTGTATTGCTGCGCGATGTCGCGCTTTTCGCGGAAGAAAATGCCGAGCCGCATCTCCGCCCCCTTGTCGATCTGCTCGAAGCTGCCGCGCGGGCCGAGAAAGGCGGCGATCTGCGCCAGCTGCGCCGCCCGCCGTTCGAGCGCCAGCGCGACGCCGACCGGGTTGAGGCCAAGCTCCCGCATCCGCCTGACCTCGGGCGCGATCCTGCCCAGCTCCCCGCCGAGCACGGCGTTGACCAGCGGCGCAAAGCCGTCCTCCTCGGTCGCCGCGCCGATCGCCGCGTGATCTTCCGGGGTGGCGGGGCGCGGGGCCTGGGGATCGGCGCCCACATAGAGCGCAAGCTTTTCGATCTCCGACTGGGCGAGGCGCACGTCGAGCCCGGCGGCGCGCGCGATCCTTTCGGCAAGGTCACCGCCCAGCCGCAGCCCGGCCGCATCCGCCATGCCGCGCACCGCCTGCGCGGCGTCCTTCAACTCCGGCTGGTAGAACATCGCGACCAGCGCAGCCTTGCGCTTTTCCAGCAGCTTGGCGGTGCGCGACTTGTCGGTGGCGCTGGTGGCGACGATGATTACCGGGGCCGCTTCGCCCGCCCCGGCCTCGCCGGTCTCGATCAGGATCTGGAGCGCGTCATGCGCCTCGTCGCCGCTGGCGCGCACCCAGATATGGCGGCTGCCGCCGAACAGCGAGGCCGAGCGCGCCTCATCACCCAGCAGCGCGGGATCGCCCTTGAGCTGCGCGCCGGTGATCTCGATCCGCTCGCCCGGATCGGGGAGCGCGGCGGCCAGGCGCTGGGCGGCGGCGTTGGCCCCGGCCTCGTCCGGGCCGCAGAAGAAGAAGATGCGGCAGGAGGCGGCGCCCGCCGGAACGCCGCGCAGAAAATCCTTCTGGGTCGCCTTCACTGGCCCTGCGCGGCCTGCGCGCCGCCCTGCGCCCTGAGCGTCACGGCGATCTGGGTCGCCATCCGGTCAGCAACTTCGAGCGCGAGGTTCTCCAGCGCCTTCTGCTCGGCGGCGATTGTGGCATATTCGCTGGAGACCACGTCGATCCCCGCGTCCGAGCCGGCTGTGGCATCGAGCAGCACCGCACCGCTCGCCAGATCGACCAGCTGATACCGCGCGCGCAGGATGCGGCGTTCGCGGCTGATGGTGTCGTCGTTGAGGACGCCCAATGCCTCGAGCGAATCGTCGAGCCGCACGTCGAGCCGGTAGCGCGGGGTCGCTTCCCCGGCGACGCCGAGCCGCGCTTCCAAAGCGTTCTTGACCAGCCAGCCCCCGCGCCCCTCGATCGCCGGGACATCGACCGCAGCAATGCCCTGCGCCGAGGCCGACTGCGCGCCGCCCGCGTACATCGGCGTCAGGCCGCAGCCGGAGAGGGCCAGCGAGGCCGCGAGGGCAAGAAGGAGTCGGGGAGCTTGGGGCATCAGGTGACGATATTCACCAATCGGTCGGCCACGACAATGACCTTGCGCACCGCCGCGCCGTCAATCGAGCGTTGCAGGTTGGCCGACGCCAGCGCCAGCGCCTCGAGGTCTTCCTTCGAAGCCCCCTTCGGCGCGGTGACGGTGTCGCGCAGCTTGCCCATGTGCTGGATCGCGATGGTGACCTCGTCATCGACCAGCAGCGCCGGATCGACCGAGGGCCAGGCGGATTCGGCGACGAGGCCGGTCCCGAGCCCGTAGGTAGCGCGCGCCTCTTCCGCGAGGTGCGGCATCATCGGCGAAACCAGAATGGCGAGCTTGCGGATCGCGTCGGAGCGGGTGGAGGAGAGCGGCGCTTTCTCGACCGCACCGACCAGTTCGTAGATGCGGGCGACCGCCTTGTTGAAGCTCAGCGCCTCGATATCCTCGGCGACCGCCGCGACGGTCTGGTGGAGCCTGCGGTCCAGCGCCTTGTCATATTCCGCATCGGCCCCGGCGCCGCCTGCGCCGACCTGACCGAACAATCGCCACAGCCGCTGCACGAAGCGCGCGCAGCCCTCGATCCCGGCGTCTGACCACGGCAGATCGCGCTCGGGCGGCGAGTCCGACAGCATGAACCAGCGCACCGCATCCGCGCCGTGGCGGGCGATGATCGCGTCGGGGTCGACCACGTTCTTCTTCGACTTCGACATCTTGATGACGCGGCCGACTTCGACGGGGGCGTTGTCAGCGAGCAGCGTCGCGCCCTCGGAGGTGCGATCGACTTCTTCAGGGCCGAAGAACACCGGCACGCCGCGCGCCTCGTCGATCCGGCTATAGGTCTCGTGCGTCACCATGCCTTGCGTGAACAGCGCGGCGAAGGGCTCCTTGACGCTGGTCTGGCCGATCTGCGCGAGCGCGCGAGTCCAGAAACGGGCGTAGAGCAGGTGCAAAATCGCGTGCTCAATGCCGCCGATATAGTGCTGCACCGGCATCCACTTGGCGACCTCCTCGGGGTCGAAGGGTTTGTCGGCAGGCTGGCTGGCGAAGCGCAGGAAGTACCACGAGGAGTCCACGAAGGTGTCGAGCGTATCGGTCTCGCGCCGCGCCGCCGCGCCGCACTTGGGGCAATCGACATGCTTCCACGTCGGGTGGCGTTCGAGCGGGTTGCCGGGGATGTCGAAGCTGACGTCCTCGGGCAGGGTGACGGGCAATTGCGCCTTCGGCACCGGCACCACGCCGCAAGTGTCGCAGTGGATAAAGGGGATCGGCGTGCCCCAATAGCGCTGGCGGCTGACACCCCAGTCGCGCAGGCGCCACACGGTGCGGCCCTCGCCCCAGCCTTCGCTTTCGGCGCGGGCGATAACGGCGGCTTTGGCCTGTTCGACCGTCATACCGTCAAGGAAATCGGAGCCGGTGATCTTGCCCGTATCGCCGACGTAAGGTTCGAAATCGGGCGAGTCGGGGCCGGGGAAATTCCCGATCTTGACCACCTCTGTGATCGGCAGGCCGTACTTGGTCGCGAACTCGAAGTCGCGCTGGTCATGCCCCGGCACGCCCATCACCGCGCCGGTGCCGTATTCCATCAGCACGAAGTTGGCGATGAAGACCGGGAGTGGCGCGCCGGTGAAGGGATGGCGCGCGGTGATCGCGGTGCGGTAGCCCAGCTTTTCGGCCGTCTCGACTTCTGCGGCCTTGGTTCCGCCGCGCTTGCACGCCTCGATGAACGCGGCGACCTCCGGATCGCCCGCCAGCGATTGTGCAATCGGATGGTCTGCCGCCACGGCAACGAAGCTCGCGCCGAAGATCGTGTCCGGGCGGGTGGTGTAAACGGCCAACCGACCCTCCCCCGCCGGGGGAGGGGGACCATCCGCAGGATGGTGGAGGGGATTGGCCTCATGGCTCGGCGCTGGCGGAGAGTCCCCACCACCCCCGACTGCGTCGGCGGTCCCCCTCCCCGTTCCGGGGAGGATTTCAAACGAAAACTCCAGCCCCTGCGACTTGCCGATCCAGTTCTCCTGCATCAGGCGAACCTTCTCGGGCCAGTCCTCGAGCTTGCCGAGGCCCTCCAGCAGATCATCGGCAAAGTCGGTGATCTTGAGGAACCACTGGTTCAGCTTGCGCTTCTCGACCTCCGCGCCCGAGCGCCAGCCCTTGCCGTCAATCACCTGCTCGTTGGCGAGCACGGTCATGTCGACAGGGTCCCAGTTGACCGTGCTCTCCTTGCGGTAAACGAGGCCCGCCTCATAGAGGTCGGCAAACAGCGCCTGTTCGTGGCCGTAATATTCGGGATCGCAGGTGGCGAATTCGCGGGTCCAGTCGAGCGCGAAGCCGATGCGCTGCAGCTGCGCCTTCATCTGCGCGATGTTCTGGCGCGTCCAGCCGCCGGGGTGCACCCCCTTTTCCATCGCGGCGTTTTCGGCCGGCATCCCGAAGGCGTCCCAGCCCATTGGGTGCAGCACTTCGAACCCGCGCATCTTCTGGTAGCGCGCCAGCACGTCGCCCATCGTGTAATTGCGCACGTGGCCCATGTGGATGCGCCCCGAAGGATAGGGGAACATCTCAAGGATGTAGCTCTTGGGCTTCTCGCTGGCGGAATCGGCGGTGAAGGTGCCGGCCTCGGCCCAGGCACGCTGCCAGCGCCCGTCGGCTACGGCGGGATCGAAACGCGAATCGGTCATGCGGGTTCTTCCGTGGAAGAGGGTCTCAGGAGGCGCGTGGGCCTTACGAAGCGAGCGCCTGGCGGCGCAGATCGCGGGCCTTGGTAAGGATGATGTCCTCAAGCTTCTGCACCGTCGCCGCCTGCACCGGGGCTTCCACCCAGTTGCCGCCCTCGTTCACCTGACGGCTCGCCGCGACCCGCAGCGCATCGGCGCGCAGATCCTGATCGAGGATCGTTACCGTCATCTTCACCCGCTCATTGGGGTTGGAGGGGTTGGCGTACCAATCGGTCACGATCACGCCGCCCGCGCTGTCAGCCTGCAGCAGCGGGGCGAAGCTCACCGTCTCCAGCGCCGCGCGCCACAGGTAGGCGTTGACGCCGATGGTGTTGAGCTGCGCGGCAGCCAGCTCGGTGCGCGGACGATCACGCCCGCCGCAGGCCGCAAGGCCGACCAGCGCGGCGGTGAGCACGGCATAGCCGATGGTGCGGCGAAGAAGGGCGGAAGGGGCGCGTGTCACTGCCGGATCATCCTTGGTCAAAAAGTAGCGAGCGAAACTCTGGGGCCCGCTCTATAGTGGCAAGACCCCTTGCGGCAAGCACGAAGGCGCTTTGCCCCCGGCGACATGCCCGCCAGCGGCAAGAGCGCCCCCGTGCTTTACCGGGGCTGAATTGCGCGAGGATGCAAACGTTTCTGTGTGCATGCTGCCACAGGTCGGCAAGGAATCCGGGCCGACCGGGGCAAGATCGTTGCATGCATCGGGCCACCGCCTACACATATTTGTGGAAAGCACCGCGACTCATCTGGTGTTAATGTCCCATCTGCTTGGGCTCTTAGTGGAAACAGAGCCGAATAGAGGAACGAAGGCGGTTATGGCACGCAAGGTGGACAGGAAGGCGAAGGGGGCTCGGGCGCAACGCTCGCTGCCGCTCGTCCTGCTGTCCGGTGCCCTCGCGCTGGCCGTGCCCACCGCCGGAATGGCGCTCGCTGCGCAGTTCGCTCCGGTGCAGACCGCCGCTTTGTCCGCTGCCATCACGGATGCCGGGCGCGATGCGCTGGGTCTGGGAACCTTCACCCCGGCCTCGGTCGATCCTGAACTTGCCGCCCGTGTCGCCGGCAAGGCCCGCGCGCGCGGCGTGCACTTCACGCCCGCCAGCGCCCCGCCGATCACCGGCAAGCGCACGGTGACGGTCGCCGTCCGTGTCGATGACGACACGGCGCGCGCGATCTCGGTAAGGAAGGCGCTCGATGCCGTTCCGGGCCGCGGCACCACCGCGCTCGCTGGGCTCGATGCCAGCAAGTTCCAGCTCGGCGCGGCGCGCGGCTACAAGAGCTTCGCGCGCACGGTCGACCTTTCGGCCAATGTCCAGAAGCTCACCCTGCCCGATCTCGCGCAGTTCGAACCTTCGCGCCCCAAGGCCGAGGACAAGCCTTCGCGCCTCCAGCCGCGCATCGAGCTTGAGGATCGCCAGATCGCAGGCCGCTCGCCCAACACGCTCGATTCGTCCGCAGCGCAGACCGTGGGCGTGGGCGGCAGCTTCCGCCTCTCGCCCAACCTCAATGTGACCGCGGGCGTGCGCTACTCGCAGGAACGCGAACGGCTCGATCCGCTGACCAATTCGGTGCAGGACAGCCAGGCGGTCTACGTGGGCACGCAGATCAAGTTCTGACGCCGCGCGCGGGTGGCAGCAGGCCGCCGGATCGCATCCCATCATCGCCACGTCATTGCACGGTCGTTGCGCCCTCATATCCGCCTCATGCGCATAGCTATTCCCCGCTTTCCCTAGGGGAATGCGCCCGCTAGACTATCCTCGCAAGCAAAACGCCAAGGGGAGAATGCCATGAGCCGGGTTGCCATCGTCACCGGAGGAACGCGCGGGATCGGGGAGGCGATCTGCAAGCGGCTCCAGCGGCAAGGCCACACGGTGATCGCCAATTACGCCGGCAACGAGGAGAAGGCACAGGCCTTCACCGCGGCGACCGGCATCCCCGCAAGGCGTTGGGATGTGGGTGATTTCGAAGCGACCCAAGCAGGCTGCGCGGCGGTGGCGGAGGAGTTCGGTCCAGTCGATATCGTCGTCAACAACGCCGGGATCACCCGCGACGGCACGCTCCACAAGATGAGCTTCGACGACTGGAACGATGTCATGCGCATCAACCTCGGCGGGTGCTTCAACATGGCCAAGGCGACCTTCCCCGGCATGCGCGAGCGCGGGTGGGGACGGATCGTCAACATCGGCTCGATCAACGGGCAGGCGGGGCAATATGGCCAGGTCAACTACGCCGCCGCCAAGAGCGGGATCCACGGCTTCACCAAGGCATTGGCGCAGGAGGGCGCGAAGTTCGGGGTGACGGTCAACGCGATCGCGCCGGGCTATATCGACACCGACATGGTCGCCGCCGTGCCCGCGCCAGTGCTCGAGAAGATCGTCGCGAAAATCCCTGTCGGACGCCTCGGCATGGCCGAGGAAATCGCCCGCGGGGTGGCGTTCCTCACCTCCGAGAACGGCGGCTTCATGACCGGCTCGACCATGAGCATCAACGGCGGACAGCATATGTACTAGCGCAGGCAGGCGGCCAGCCCCGCTGGCCGCCGGTGCCGCAAAGCGGCAGCCGAAGCGGCCGGCCAGCGGGGCGGCGGCGCAAGCCAGCCGAACCCGTCTGACGTCAGCCGGCGGCTTTGCCGTCGGCCCCTTTCCCGCTAAGCTCCCCACAACACAGGGGGCACCACCATGGCACTATCCGAAACACAGGCCGACCTGCGCCGCGCCCACGTGAACGGCGGGGCAGGGGTGCTGGTGTCCGGCCTTGCGTGGCTGGCAGCAGCGGCGACCTTTCTTGCCGCAGGCCCCAAGCCCGCCTTCATCACCCTGTTCGTCTGCGGCCTCGCCATCGCGCCGGTGGCGCAGCTGGTGAGCAAATTCGTGTTCAAGGCCCCCTCGGCAGGCCCCGGCAAGAAGCTCGAATGGATCGCCATCGCGACTGTGCCGGTGCTGCTGGCGGGGTTCTTTTTCGGCTACCTGAGACTCCCGGCAGAGCCCTTCGCCGCGATCCCGATGGTCGCCATCGGGGTGGGACTGCGCTACCTCGCCTTTCCGGTGATGTATGGTGGGCTGGTGTTCATCGGGCTGGGCGCGGCGTTCATCGCAGGCGGAGCGGCAGGGCTGGCAGCGCCGGAGAGCGTTGCCGTGCCGATGACGCTGGGGCTGGCGATGGCCGAACTCGCGCTCGGCTCGTGGCTGACACGACAGTGGCGCGCTGCGGGGCACGCCGCCGCCTGACACCTCAACCGATCACGATCCCGACCACCTTCCAGGCGCCATTCTCCCACTCGAGCGACACACTCTCGACCTGGCTCGTGCCGTCCGCGTAGCTGCTGGCGAACTTCAGCAGCTGGTAGCCGTTGGGCGGAGCCGGGACGAATTCGTTCCTGACGATGTCGCGGGTCAGCACCTTGCCGAGCGGCAGGCGCACCCGCTCGGACACTTCGGTCCAGACCTTGAGCGTGTTGGCCTTGCGGAACTGCGCCCCGGTGGCGGCGTAGCTTTCGGCCCAGCGGCTCTCGTCGATCAGTTCGAGAAAGTCTTCGGCGGCGCGGGCGGCGGTTTCGGCCTCGCTGGGGGTGTCGGAAACCGGTTCTGCCCCGGCGACGGTCTCGGTGACCGCAGCGGGAGCCATAACGCCAAGCGGCGCGGCGGGGAGGAACAGGGCGGCAAGAACAAGCGACATGGCGAGCACTCCGATGAGGGCAAGGGCGGGGCCGGGCCGCGCCCACCGCCGGGTGGCGGATGCCGCGATGACTGCCGCTTGCGACCCGTCCGGCGCATCCCCCAAATCCTTGTCCCCCAGTGTTTCGGGTGTCTCGGCTTCAAGCAATCGCCGTGCCGCCTCGCGGCTGCTGGTGGTGCCGAGCTTGCGCCGCGCCTCGCGCAGCCTTTCGTTGACGGTGTGAACCGAGAGGCCCAGCGCGCGCGCCGAGGACTTGGCGTCATGCCCGCGCAGCAGCAGGCGCAGGGTCTGCCGCTCCTTCTCGGTCAGGGTATCGGTCAGCGTTCCAGGGCCGTTGGTCATGGCCCGAGATTTACGGCGAGCACAAAGGGCGAGCCACCCCGAATTTCTTGGGTGGCCCGAGCGCGCGGGATGCAGTCATCTCTACCGCGCTGCGACTGGTCGGAGCGCGAACCGCGGCCCTAACCCGAATATGTCGCCAATTCCGGAGCGGCACGAGGCGAGCAGCGAAAGAAGCCTTCCCGGAACACTGCCCTTGCCCGATTTCGCGCTACCGCGATCCCGGCCTCATCGCGCATATCCGCCGACAACTGAATGATCGTTTTTTCGCCCCGCTGCTGTACCTGAAACAGCATATCCTTTGCCCGAGCCATACTGAATTGGTTTTCGAATTCGCGCCCAAGGCAGCTCAGCCACGGCAATTCAGGCAGATGCCGATAGGTTCGTCGACCGGCCACATCGAAGCTGTCCGGCTGTGTCGTCGCGCCAGTGACGGTTCGACTTCTCGTAAACCAATATTCGTCGGTAAAGGCATCCGTATAACAGGCAACGGCATCATAACTGCCCATCGAGCCGATTTCGGCGCCGGAAAGGTTTATTTCGAACAGGTCGAGCATTGCAAATGACGGCTCGAACAGATCAACCAGCGCCTCGAAAAAGACGGTCCAATCCACCTGCCAGTTGACGTGGCACCGAAGCAGCACCGCGTTGGCGCCGCGTGGGTCAGTTTCTGGGTGAGGTATGAACTCGCCCCGTGACTTTACGGTGCGGTCACGTGACCACTCGACCTTGTCTCGGAAATGGCCGCGCTCCAGGACCGGGCTTGATTTGCTTCGGCCTTCGCGGCGCTCGAAGGTTGTTTCCGACCGCCATGCAGAAGAAAAATCCGCAGGTCCGTAGATGGGCCGGGGAATGCCCCAAATTCGCGCTTTCGTTGGGGCTAGCGAAATGGGCTGTGATGCGAGCAATTCATGGAAATTGGCGCCGAATTCTGGCGTCCAGATGTCCTTGTAGGTTGTGATCCCAATGGCGATTTTGGGCGATGGCATTGGGACCTCACCCCCGATACAACCCGTCGATCCGCTCCTGATACCGATCGCGGATCTTGTGGCGGCGGATCTTCATCGAGGGAGTCATCTCCTCGTTCTCGATGGTGAAGGCCTCATCGGCGAAGGCGAACTGGCGGACCTTCTCGATCACCGAGAGATCGGCGTTGGTCCGGTCGACCGCCGCACGCACCGCGTTCTTGAAGGCGGGGAGCTGCTGCAAGGCCTTCAGATCGAACTTCTCGCCGTTCGCCCGCGCCCATTCGAGCGCCCATTCGGCATCGGGCACGATCAGGCCGACCACGTAAGGCCGCTTGTCCCCGCTCACCATCGCCTGCGCGATTTCAGGCTGGAGCGTCAGCATCCCCTCGACCTTCTGGGGGGCGATATTGTCGCCCTTGTCGTTGACGATCATGTCCTTCTTGCGGTCTGTGATCTTGATCCGGCCCTTGTGATCGAGATGCCCGATGTCGCCGGTGTGGAGCCAGCCATCCTGCAACGTGCGCGCGGTCTCGGCATCGTTGCGCCAGTAGCCGTGCATGACAAGCTCGCCGCGCACCA
>JACESM010000006.1 GCA_013911835.1 Porphyrobacter sp.
ACCCTTGCCACTGAAACGGATGTCATCGCGGCGCATGGAATTCCTCCATGCGTTCGTGGGCAATCTGCTCCAGGCCGGGAGCAAGATCGCTGTGTTCCCGGTGGACGATCAGGTCGACCGCAGCCTGGGTGTATTCGAGGAGAAGGATGAGGCGCTGCGGGTCGATCGAATAGCCGTGGAGCACACCTTTGGCTCCGGCACGGATCGCTATGCGAACTGCTTCGTTCCGAGAGCAGTTTCGTTGCGCCGCAATTGCGTCAATCAACGCGAGCTCGTCGCTGTTGCACCGAACGCCGATTAGGCTGTTTGTTTTTGGCATCACACATCCACTGTTGGTGGATGGTGGGGGTTTCGTGAGACGTGTATAACACGATGTCCAAGCCTTCGAAAGGCTCGAGGCGTAACATTTTGACGCAAGTTTAACGCGTTGATTTATCGCGCGAATAATGCTATATAACGCAGGCGTTACAGTTTGTTACGCTGCTACAGATCGTTACAGGTCTGAAAACCGTAGGTTTTCAGCACGCGGGCGCCGCGTAGGGTGTGCTTTCGTCAAGAGGGACTTTGGCCGTGATCCTGAAATTGTAGCGGTTTCTGGAAGTGCATGATTTTTCGGGCTTCCGCTGGGGATAAGCGGGGCCGTGCGGCCGTGAGATTGCTGCGATGCCGTGGCCAAAATCTTGGTTTGTTCCGGAATGGGGACCAAATAGCCATCACTGGCCGGTATGCTCGCGGCATTGATTTCGCTTGCGGGTTCAGGGCCCAGGATGCGCGGTCAGCCATGGCGGACGGGTTCATGCCGTCAGCTTGCTGGCGGGGATCAGGGGGCCGTCGCAGACACGCTTCATAAGGTCCGCCTGCTTCGGCTCCAGCTCGACCAGCAGCGCCAGGACATTGAGCACGTTGATGAGCTCGCTTGTGTATTCGGGCAACCACCGATCGGGCTGGATATCGCCCAGCGGAGAAGGCGGGCGCTTGTCGCCGATCAGGGGGCGTTCGCGGTTCTTGCGGCGGTAGCTGAACCACTGGCGCAGCACCTGCTTGCCCGAGACTTCATAGGCCCAGACGGCGGGCGGAACATTGTCGATGAAACCGGTGCCGACGAGCAGGCGGCGCCTGGCGGCATCGTATTCGAGCGTGTCGGGAAAACCCTCGGGCGTGGAGGGGATTGCGCCGTCCTTGGGCTGGGTCGGGCCGCCTTCGCCAACGCGCGGCGGACGGGGTGGATCTTCGGTGGCGAAGCGTTCCCCGAAGGTGTGCAGCCGGATCACCTCGCGGCCCAGCTTTGCGGCCTCGGCGAAGAGCGCCGCGTCGGCAGTCAGCGGCACGCGCAGACCGGGGCGGACAAGGTCTTCGGCGAAGCTGGCGGTGTAGGCCGGATGGGCCAGCAGCGCCGCGACATAGGCAAAGATATCGACCGGATCGACGGCTGCGCCGAATGCCTTGGAGAGCAGCGCGACGACGGCGGGGGAGATGTTGGATTCGGTTGCAGCGGCGTTCTTCCAGAGGGCGAAGACGCGGCCACCGCGACCATTGAAATGGTCGTGGTCAGGAATGTTCGATGTCAGGGTAATCCCTGGCCCCGCTTTCGGTGATGTTTGGCTCAGTGCTGTCAGGAACACCTGGCGAGAACTATTTGTGTTCCACAGAGACGCGTTTTCGCGATTGACCAGTCGGTTGTCGGCAATGATCCACTGCCGGTCGAATGATCTCACAGAGTAGCCTTGGATACCCTGAATTTGCAGTGCTGCTGTGGCCGTTGAAGCGATCTTCGGGTCCGCATGATTCACGTCCTTCAGTGCGCCATTGATGGACTGAATTTGCGAATGATATCCGGCCAATGCCTTGGCCCCTCGGTCCAGTGAAGGCCCCCCGCTCAGGTGCGGATGGAAGAGCTTGGATCTTGCATCGACTTTTTGCTCGGAGATGAGTGTATTCCACCGCTTCTTCAGGGTGACTTGATCGGGGGCAATGGGCCAAACGCGTCCAGGCATAACGCCAAGTCCCATGTCGCCCAGAATTTCTTCGATTGCGACAAAATCAGCCCAGCCACCGGCGTGCTGCGGCAGAAATGGATCTCTCCAGTCTTTCCCGCATGTGCTCCATTCCGAGCCCGCAAGACTTATCGTGCTCAGTTCGACAAACTTCTCGTTCCGGTGGGCTTTGCCGAGAGCGCGATATCGTACTCTCGCCGGTTTCGCTGGATCATTGGCAGGTGTTCGCAATGCAAGAACGATACACACCGGGTGCTTTACGCCTTGGAATATCCTGCTCGGAACTGGTGGCAGCAAGCCTTCGGGGGAGCAGTCAATTACCCAGATATCGTCGCAGTCGCGACGGAGATCCGCCCTCATTTTTTGGAAGCCGGGGCCGTTCAGAAATCCTGCTACGGTTATGTAGCAGACTATCCCCGAGAGCTTTTCTTCAACCGGCGGTTGTTTATCACGTCCACCGATGCCTTGCTCAAAAACTTTCCACGCGGCCCAGCGCCAGAAATAGACGTAGAGAT
Source organism: Porphyrobacter sp. (assembly GCA_013911835.1). Taxonomy (GTDB): domain Bacteria; phylum Pseudomonadota; class Alphaproteobacteria; order Sphingomonadales; family Sphingomonadaceae; genus Erythrobacter. Next base: position 2,510 of record JACESM010000006.1, read on the forward strand.
TGCGCAGGTGTTTTGCGTTTGCTGTAGCACCACGGCCGTAGGACTTTGGTGGTAACCAGTCCTTGTAAGGGGCGGCCTTGTTGCCGCTGCCAGACTCAATCCATGCGCCCTTACCTTTGGCCTTCTCTTTGTAGGGCGGATTGCCGATTACCACGGTAATTGGTTCGCTCTGTTTGACCTCGTTTGCCTCAGCCCGTGATCTGGAGATGGCACCATAAACTCCGGGCGCGCGTTCGAAGGTTTCGAACGGGTCGCCCAATGTATCGGTGACGAATAGGCGCGGGGTGGCGTCTGCGCCGATTTCCAGCATCTCCGCCAGCAGCCGTAGCTGTGCCACAGCGAAGGCCCCGAATTGCAGCTCGAAGCCGACCAGGCGGCCCGCGATTTCGTTCATCGATGCCGCGACATTGCCCTCGCCATCGCGCGCAGCGATCGTGGCCTTGATCCGCTCGATCAGGCCCAGCAGAAAGGTGCCCGATCCGGTCGCGGGATCGACGATATGCACGTCCTTGCCGGCGAGGCCATCGGCGATGCCGAAGCGGGGGCTTTTCAGCGCCTCGTCGCACAATCGCACCATGGTGCGCACGACTTCGGGCGGGGTGTAGTAGCTGCCTGTCAGCTTGCGGAGCTTGTTGTCGTAGACCTCGAGGAAATCCTCGTAGAAATAGAGCCAGGCCTCGGGATCGCCCTTGGACACCTTGGCCCATGAAACCTCGTCCAGAACGCGGGTCAGCGTATCGAGCGCGGGGCCGAGGTTGAGGTCCTGTTCGGTCAGCAGCCGCAGCGCGGTGCCGATCAGCGTATTGGCCTTGCCGAGCTCGCGGGCGACATGGTCCAGCCCGCCGGTCAGCGCCATGTCTTTCGACTTCGCCATGAGCAGACCGAAGGTGACGGCCTGCGCATAGCCATCGGCGAACTTCTCGTCATCGGCATCGGGGAAGAGCAGCGCCTTCCAGTCGTCCTTGAGGTCGGTCAGCCGCGCGTTCTTTTCGGACGCGCCGAGCTGTTCCAGCACCTCGTCACGCAGGAACCGGCACAGCCGCGCGGAGACCCGCGCCAGTTCGGTCGCGCTTCTGGGGGGAATGGGGTTCCAGGTGAGGAAATCGCTCAGCAGCGGCAGGAAGGTTTGCGGCGCGGCGAGCTTCGCTCCCGCCTGCTCGATCCCGCCATCGAGGTGGACGATCTGTCCAACCAGCACGCCATCGCGCCACAGCGAGAAGCTGTCACCATCGGTGTAGAGCAGGTTGGGCAGCGCCTTGAGCTTGTCCCATTGCTCCTTGTCGTGGCCGGTCTTCCATTTGCGCGGGTCGGCCCCTTTGCCGGGGGCCTTGACCTCGATGAAGCCGACGAGGGCGTTCTTGACCTTGACTGCATAGTCGGGCCGGGTGCGCATCTCCGCAAGTGAGGTTTCGCCGGTCAATACAAGGTTCTGCACTGCCGGATGCAGGATTGCCGCAACGTCAGCGAACAGGGTTTCGAGCGGCGCGCGAAGCTGATCCTCCGGCTGACCGTCACCTCCCGCGAGCTTGGCCTTGGCCGCAGCGCCGAATTCCCCCACAGCCTTTTCGATGGTTTTGGCTTGCGTCACCCGATGCCTCCCGTGCATATTCTGTGGCACAGGGCGCACTGTGCCCGCAACGGCTTTGGACAAGTAAATGGCGGAAGATTCTGGCAATCTGTTCGGTGGCTCGGCCCAATTGGGCTTCGACCTCGGCGACGATGTGCCTGCGCCGTCATATGAGCCGGATCGTGATGAAGTCCGCCGCGAACTGCACGACATACTGGCCGAGGCTCGCAGCGCTCAGGCCGAATGTCCGTGGGACCGGCAGACGTTCAAATACCACAAGGTGGTTTTCCCGCAGATGGCTAATTGGTTGCCTGAGGATGAGCGGGACCAGTTGCGCTTCGAGTTCGCGCGGGAAGTCGAGCGGATCGAGCTGCTGCTGGCGGCATGAACGCGCTTCGCCGGGCGAAGGCTGACCGTTTTTCAGAAGGCATAGGCCAGTCAGACGCAGGCCGCATTGCTAGGGTGTCGCGGGCAGATTGCGCCGGAAACGATAGTCTACGGCAGCTTTCGGGCATGCTGCCTGTCATCCGGATTGACCGCTGGTGGGTGGAAGCCGGAATGGCCGCTCAATGCCTTTGTGCTTGGCCTTGCTGCCGGTCACGTTGCGTGGGCCGCCGAGCCGCATTAACAAGCCAGACATGTCATCCGATCCGTCGATCAAGATCATCTTGCGCCTCTACTGCGGCAGGGAAATCGCCATGGGTCCGGGTAAGGCCGATCTGCTCGACGCCATCGCGCGGCACGGGTCGATCTCGGCAGCGGGGCGGAGCATGGGGATGAGCTACCGGCGTGCTTGGTTGCTGGTCGATACCATGAACCGCTGCTGGAGGGAGTCGCTGGTCGCTACCGTGCCCGGCAGCGCTCATGGCGGGGGCGCGCGGTTGACTGACTTCGGCGCAGCTGTGCTGGCGCATTACCGCGCGCTGCAAAGCGGTTTGATCGACGCCTCCGCGAACCCCGATCGCGCTGCCTTGGCCGAGGCGATGCTGAGCGCCCCGAGGACAAGCCAGAAGGACTGACTTTATCGTTGGTCTCGGAACGCGCCTGCCATATATGGCAGGACATAGCCGAGGAGGCCAAGACGTGACGCTGTTTCGCCAGCTTGGACTATTGCTGTCACTGCTGCTGCTCGGACTTTCCCCGGCGCCCGCGGAAGAGCGGGGCCCGGTGGTGCTCGCTGCAGCAAGCTTGCAGGAGGCGCTCACCGATGCGGCGAATGCATGGGCTGCCAAAGGGCACCCGCGCCCGGTGATCTCCTTTGCCGGATCATCCGCGCTTGCTCGCCAGATCGAGGCGGGCGCGCCGGCCGACATCTTCGTCTCTGCCGACAAGGAATGGATGAATTACGTCGCCGCCAAAGGCCTGCTGCGCAAGGGCAGCCGCGCAGCTTTCCTGTCCAACCGGCTGGTTCTGATCGCGCCGCTTGGCAGCAAGGTACAGCTGACCCCCGCCCGCGGGTTCCCCCTCGCCCGCGCGCTGGGTCAGGGGCGGCTCGCGATGGCCGATCCGGACAGCGTGCCTGCCGGGCGTTACGGCAAGGCGGCGCTGACCAGCCTCGGGGTCTGGGCATCGGTCTCCGGCAAGCTCGCGCGCGCCGAGAACGTGCGTGCCGCGCTGGCGCTGGTCGAGCGCGGCGAGGCGCCGTTCGGGATCGTCTATGCGACCGACGCCCGCGCCTCGCGCAAGGTGCGGGTGGTGGGGATCTTCGCTGCAGGCACCCATCCGCCGATCACCTATCCGCTGGCGCTGCTGCAGCGTTCGACCAACCGCGAAGCCGAAGGCTTTCGCGCCTTTCTCCTTTCGCGCGAGGGTAAAGCGATCTTCGCCCGGCGCGGCTTCGGCACCCGTTGAGTCCTGCACGCGCATGAACCTGTCGCCCGAGGAATGGGAGATCATCGCTCTGTCACTCAAGGTCAGCGGCGTGGCCGTGGCAGCCAGTCTGCCGGTCGCCTTCGGGCTAGCATGGGTGCTGGCGCGGGCGCGGTTTCCGGGGCGGGTTCTGCTCGATGCGGCGGTGCATCTGCCGCTGGTTTTGCCTCCGGTGGTGACCGGCTGGCTGCTGCTGATCGCCTTCGGCAACAACGGCCCCGCCGGGCGCTGGCTGGCCGAGACGCTGGGCTTCACCTTCATGTTCCGCTGGACCGGCGCGGCGCTGGCGGCGGCGATCATGGCGCTGCCGCTGATGGTAAGGGCGATGCGCCTGTCGATCGAGGCGGTCGACCGCAGGCTGGAACAGGCCGCTGAGACGCTCGGCGCCTCGCGGGTGCGGGTGTTCGCGAGCGTGACCCTGCCGCTGGCGCTGCCTGGGATGCTGGCGGGCGCGGTGCTGGGCTTTGCCCGCTCGCTCGGCGAGTTCGGGGCGACGATCACCTTCGTCTCGAACATCCCGGGCGAGACCCGCACGCTGCCGATCGCGATCTACAGCGCGCTGCAGGTGCCCGGCAGCGAGGATGCGGTGACCCGCCTGGCGCTGATGGCCGTCGCGCTCTCGCTGGCGGCACTGGTCGTGTCGGAGGTGCTGACCCGCCGCGCCGGGCAGGGGACGAGCGGCGATGGCCTTTGATGTCAGGGCCGAGCGCAGGCTGGGCGAGCGGATCATCGCCGCCGACTTCACCAGCGAAGGCGGGCTGACCGCACTTTTCGGACCATCGGGAGCTGGCAAGACCTCGCTGCTCAACATGGTTGCCGGGCTGCTGCGCCCGGATGCGGGGCGCATCGCGGTCGGCGGCGTCGTGCTGTTCGACGCGGCGGCCGGCGTCGATCTGCCCGCCCGCCGGCGCCGCGCCGGATACGTGTTCCAGGACGGTCGGCTGTTCCCGCACCGCCGGGTGCGCGACAATCTTCTCTACGGCTGGAAGCTGGCGCGGCCCGATGATCGCTGGATGGATCTGAATGAGGCTACCAGCTTCCTCGGCATCGCACACCTGCTTGACCGCTGGCCGCGCACGCTTTCGGGCGGTGAGGCGCAGCGGGTGGCGATCGGGCGGGCGTTGCTGTCAGGCCCGCGATTCCTGTTGATGGACGAACCGCTCGCCTCGCTCGACCGGGCGCGGCGCGAGGAAATCATGGCTGTGATCGAGCGGCTGCGCGACGAGCTCAAGCTGCCGATCCTCTATGTCAGCCATGACCGCGACGAGGTGGCGCGATTGGCCAACCATGTCGTGCCGGTCGGCTAGGGCAGGCGAGCGACCAGCATCGTGGTGCCCGGTTCGGGGCTGCCTGCGATCTGGATCGTGTAGGGACCGGGGGTAAGCGCGAAATCGACCATTTTGCGGATGCCGGTGCATTCCGGGCCGTGACCATGCGCGCTCGAGGCGATGGTGCTGCCTGCGCTCACCATGTCGATCCAGCCTCTGGTGCTGAGCGCCACTCGATAGGTGCCGGGGGCGCTGACGGTGAGGGTGAAGACCCCGCCAAAGCTGGCATCATCGGCGGGCCTCTCTGGCGGGGCGGCATAGTGCACTTCGGGCGCCGGGAACAGGTTGACCCGCGCTGCCTGCCCGACCGGCAGTTCGGACCCGGTCAGCGCAGCCGGGCTGTTCCACGGAGCCAGCACCCCCTCGGCCAGAACCGGCGCGGGGCAGGCCGCAGGGGCCGTTTGCGCCAGTGCTGCAGCGGGGACCGTCGAGCCGATAAGCGCCAGCGTCATGCGCAGTTTCACCATTTCCATACTTGCCCCCGCGATGATTGCCTATATTTCAACGAATATAGCGAGTCGCCGCCCACGGCAACTGGCAAAGCGGCATAATCAAGGGGTCTTTCATGCGTCGTCTTGCTCTTCTCGCCTCCACGTCACCTCGCCGCAAGCGCAGGCGTGGCGCTGGCCGTTCTGGAACCTCGACAGCGTCTATTTCCTGTCGACCACCGCGATCACAGAGGCCGTGACGCTCAAGACCCGCGCCTATCTCAACAGCTTCGACAACCTGCTGCGCGGCTTCGACGACCGCACCCAGACCACCCAGACGCTGACCGCGGGGCGCGTGTTCAACAGCTGGTATGAGGACGAGGCCTATGGCGGCTCGGCCCAACTCGATTACGCCGCAGGCCGAAACCGCATCGCGCTGGCCTTCCACTATCGCCGCGATGAGCACGTCGAGTTTTCACAGGTCTTCCCCACCGGCTTCATCGAGCCGCCGCAGCGCAGCCGCGAAGACACCTACAGCATCGCGCTGGAGGACACGCTGCAAGTGACGCCGACCCTGGTCCTGACGCTGGGCGGCAGTTATGACTGGCGCGATCTGATCCAGTCGGATGATTTCGTGGTCAACACGGCCCGCACCGGCGGGAGCTTCGTCAACTATCCGCTGGTCGATGCCGACGCGTGGAACGCGCAAGGTCGTCTGAGCTGGCAGGTCGATGCCGCCAGCGAAGCCCACCTCTCTCTCTCCTCGCGCACACGCTTCCCGACGCTGTTCGAACGGTTCAGCTCGCGCTTCGGTGGGGCGACCTCGAACCCCGATCTACAAGCCGAACGCTCGACCAATCTTGAACTCGGCGGCAGCACCGAGCTGGGCGCGGTGCGGATCGAAGGCGCGGCGTTCTATTCGTGGCTCGACGACGCGATCGTCGCCTTCCCGTTCATCTTCAACAACGCGATGGTGAGCCAGAGCCGCAATGTCGGTCAGGGCGAATACTACGGCGCAGAGGCCGCCGTGAACGCGCGCGTCAGCGAGACGCTGGAACTGGGCGGCAACTACACCTGGATCGAGCGCAACTTCACCGATCCGAGTATCCCCGCTTTCGAACCGATCGGCGTGCCCACCCATAAAGGGTTCGTGTGGGCACAATGGACCCCGACCTTGCGCTTGGCCGTCATCCCCTCGCTGGAGATCACCTCTGACAGATGGACTGTGACGCCCACCGGCGCGCTCTACTACCGCACCGGCGCCTACACCCGCGCTGACCTGCGGATCGATTACGAGGTCGCGGACGGCATCGTGCTGGGCGCAGGCGTGCGCAACGCTTTCGACGAGAACTTCGCGCTCACTGACGGATTCCCCGAGCCCGGGCGGAGCTTCTATCTCAGCGCTCGCTCGCAGTTTTGAGGTCGGCTACTGGTGCGATGACTACCGATCTGGGGCCGCTTTCCGTATGGCGGCTCTTGGGAACAGATCTCGCAATAGCTGTCATTGACGGCGCAAATTGGACCCTATCGGCTGTCTACTCAGACCTGGCCGTTCCAGATGACCACAGCCATCGCCTGGTTCCGCCGAAAGCCGCCATTCTGTTTTCGGTACTGGCCCGATTATCGCGAGAGATACCGTGGATTTTGCACCCAAGGTTGCGTAATTCGTTGCATCCAAATGCAACATTTCGAAAATGAAGGGCCTGCTCAAAATGTCAAATAATTCGGCAGCGTCTGCATCGGAGGTCATGGCGATGCTAGGCTGGTTGCCCGGTGATCGTCATGTGATTTCGGTCATACCGGCCGGCGCAGGCAATATGAACCTTGTTGAACGGGTAGCGCTCGATAATCAGACATCGGTAATTCTGAAACGCGCCCGCGGCTGGGTTGAGAAGTATCCTCACATTCCTGCCCCAATTGAACGCGCTGAAGTTGAAGCGGCCTTTTATGCTGCGGTGGCGGCTAGCACTGCCGGTCGGGTAATGCCTAGGCATCTTGGCTTCAGCAAAGAATTTGCAGCCAATTTGTTTGCTGACCTTGGTGAAGGCACGGACGGAATGAGCGCCTATGCCGGACAAGTTATTAGTGATGATGCGCTTGATGCGATCGCCGACTGGATGCTTGCATTGCATGGTCTCGACGGCCCGTTCGATGACATTCTGACTAACACAGCAATGCGTTCCCTCAATGCTTTTCACATTTTCGATTATCCGCTCGACCTCAATAATGGCTTGGTTCTTGAGGCAATCACGCCCGGCTTGCAGGTCCTAGCCGATGAGCTCAAACAGGATGATCGCTTCGTCGCGGCGGTTAAGGCGATTGGTCAGCGTTATCTTGGGGACGAGGGAGGAGTGTTGCTCCACGGCGATCTTTACCCTGGAAGCTGGTTGACGACCGAAACAGGCATCTTTGTGATCGATCCGGAATTCTGCTGGATTGGCCCCCGTGAATGGGATGTGGGCGTGCTTGCTGCGCATCTCCGGCTCAGCGGCCAGCCTGAGAATTCTGCCAAACGGATCATCGAACGTTACGGCGTCGCGCTTGATCACCAGCTGCTGAATCAGGTTGTCGGCACAGAAATCATGCGGCGTTTGATCGGAGTAGCCCAACTGCCATTAAATATTGACCTTGAAGCCAAAGCCATGTTGCTTGCTGAAGCACGTAAGCTTGTCCTCGGAATTGCGAAATGACGCGGCGCCGCGTCTGGATTGATACTGATCCTGCGATCACGGCTGGCAATGGCGAGGTCGATGATGCTTTTGCGCTTGTTCAGGCGCTCCGTTCGCCCGAGTTAGAAATTGCGGGAGTGTCGGCAGTTTATGGCAACTCCGGCATTGATCACACATTCGCGATGGCGCGCGAAATTGTGGCACGCGCCGATTGCGCAGACATTCCGGTCTACCGCGGGAGCCGCTGCAGGGAAGATCGATCGGCAAACGATGCCACATCCGCGCTTACGCGAGCGCTCAATGATGGGCCATTGACGATCCTGGCGCTGGGCCCCCTGACCACCATCGCCGCAACGCTTGGTCTAAGCGATGCCCCGATAGGAAATGTTGAGGAGATTGTGTTTGTGGGCGGCAGACGTGATGGCTTGGAGTTTCTTGCAACGCGGATGCAGAAGAAGCCGTTCGGTGACATGAATTTCGAATGCGACCCTGCCGCAGCGTCCGAACTGCTTGCCCTCGGCGTGCCGATGACTCTCGCTGGGTGGGAAGTCTCTTCAAAGACGTGGCTGACGCCTCATGATCTTGATCGGTTGCGTGACGAAGGGGGAGAATGTGCCCGGTGGCTTGCGGCGAGTGCGCGCGCGTGGCAGTCGGACTGGCAGCGCAATTTTGCCGCGCGGGGGTTTACCCCCTTCGATACTTTGGCTGTGGGTTGGTTGCTTTTACCTGATGCTTTCACCCGATACCGCTGGCCAACCAGGATTGACCATGACGGGCACCGACCTCTTTTTGTCGCTGACCCTTCCTTCGATGGGCCAATCGTCACCTATCTGCGCGAAGTCGACAATGATCGATTTCACGCCAATCTGATGCGGCGGTTGCTGCGCAGCTGAGACAGGACTGCAAAGCTATCCCCCTCAACGGCCCTTGCGGCTTGCTCGGTCGCCACGGTGGCGGCCCTCGACCGGCTTCATGGCAAGCGGTCAGGGCCGAGAGAAATTGTGATCAGAACTTGTAGGCCAGTCCGAACTGGAACTGTCGCGGGGGACCGGCATTGCGTTGCACGAAGGGTGCGCCGCCGCCGAACTGGATCTGGTTTGAAGTGGTCGCGGCATTGGCGAAGCCGCTTTCGTTGTTGGTGTTCAGCACGTTGAACACGTCCGCGCTCGCCTCGATCCGCCCGCCAAGCACCGGCAGAGCATAACGCACGCCGACATCAATCGTGGCTGACCATGGCAGGCGTCCGGAATTGCGGCTTTCCCCAGGGAAGCGGTCCGAATTGCCGAGGAAATTCTCGCCAAAGCTCGCCCCGTCGCCGTTCAGGTCCTGCGTGCCGAAGATGAGCGCATCAGGCACCAGATTGACCGGCTGACCCGATTGGAACAGTCCCGCCAGCGTCACCGTCATCCCATCCACCGGGTAAAGATAGCCCACCGCCGAGATCACGTGCCGCCGGTCGTTGGCCGAGGGTCCGAACTCCGTGCTGAAGTCATTGGCGTTGGCTGCGCGGAAGTTGATATCATCGGTATCGTTGCGTAGGCGCGAGAGGGTGTAGCTGACGCGGAAGGCATAGGGATCATCGCCGCGCGCCTTAATCGCTTGCAGGATCAAAGCGAGGTACTCGGCCTCGCCAGCAGTTTCCGAAACCGTGATCTGTCGCGCCCCACCTGGCAGAAGGCCGACTGGGCGCGACGCATCCGCCGCTGCCTGCGAGCGCGCCAGCCCGAGGCTTTGCGCCAGCGCGAAACGCGCGGCATTGTCTGGCTGCGCGCGCAGCAGGGCGATATTGGCATCGGTCAGATTGGCAAGGTTGGGGGTGAAGGGTGTAGGCGCGTTGAGATCGCGCAGCCGCACCAGATTCTCCGAACGGCTATAGAGCGCGTCGACCGAAAGAGTCAGCGTGCTGGTCGCCTGATATTGGTAGCCGCCGCTGATCTGCACGCTCCAGGGATTGTCATAGCCGGTCGGACTGAGGATCCGCGCTTCGTTGATGATTGCCGTGTCGCGCAAGTTCTGCACGGCCTCCGGCGCGGGGCATTCCGCAACTGTGGCACAGACGGGCGAGACGGTGAGATTACCGTCAAAGGTGATATCGCCAAGGTCGACACCCGCCGGGATCACGCCGCGACTTTGCAATTGCCCCAGCTGGCTGAGGAAGCCCGCCGAGGTGGTGTTGCGCTGCAAAGCGTCCGAAATCACCGCGTAGGACAGTTTGCCAGTGAAGATCCCGGCCCCGAACCGCACCGAAGACCGCGCATCGGGCTGCCAGTTGAGCGCGAGGCGCGGGGCGATGTTGTCGGTATCGCCGTCTCCCGCGCCGCGCTCGGTCAGGGTGTCGTAATCCCAGCGCAGCCCCAGGGTGGCGGTAAAATCGGGGGCAAGCTGCCATTGATCCTCGAGATAGAAGGCAATCAGCGTCTGGCTGGTGCCAAAGCTTTGCGGGCGCAGCTCCACCGAATAGTTGGCGACCAGCGGGTTCAATGCCAGCACATCCTGCGCGTTCAGCGCGAGCCCGCGCGATGTCAGGCTGGCGAGTTGCGCGGCAGTCAAATCGACCGTGAAATTGCCATCGGGATTGCCGCCGCCGAGCAGGTCGAAGTCCGAATGGATCACGTCCGCGCCGACCCGCAGCGTATGCGCGCCAAAGTCACGCTGGAGCCGGTGGGTGGTTTGCCACGTCTCCTCCAGATCGTCGAACACAAAGCCGGGGTGGCCGACCACCCCCGCCACTAGCCCGGAAGGATCGCGCAGCACCACCTGTGGCCCCGGCGCGCCCACCGGCTCGCCGAAATCCCAGCGGAAGCGGCTGAACTGCACCGCGCCGTCATAGCTCCACACCGCCCCGGCATAGCTGGCAGTCGCGGCGACCAAAGTTGAGAAGCGATCCTGACGCGATCCCGCCGAAGGAAAGGTATTGTTGCCCCCGCCCAGCCCGCCGCCCGGCCGGTCCACCGTCACGCGCCCGATATTGACTCGCGCGCCAAGGGTCCAGTCGTCCGTCAGACGGTGATCGAGCCGCAGCGATCCAAGGTGGAATTCATTGTTGCCAGTAACCGTATCGACGATCCCCAACGCCGGCGCGTCCACCACCTGGGTGTTGCGATCACGGGTGTATTCATAGTTCGCGTAGAAGAACGTCCGGTCGCGCGCGATCGGTCCACCAACGGCAAAGCCACCCTGATAGCGTTCGAAGCTTTCGCCCACCGCATTGCCGGTCAGATCGCGGCGCGGGAAAGGTGAACTGGAATCGAGCGGGCGGCCGGGGCGGATCAGGCCATAGACCTCGCCGGTCAGATCATTGCTGCCGGAGGGGGTGGTGTAATTGACGATGCCATTGGCGGTGCGACCGTAGGCGGCGGAATAGGAGTTGGCCAACACCGTCACCTCGCGGGTGAAGCCCAGGGGCACCGGAAACTTGATCCCGCCGAGGAAATTCTCGTTATTGTCCAGACCGTCGATCAGGTAATTGGTATCGAGCCCGTTCGCGCCATTGATCGATATCGATGGCGCTTCCGAGAAGAACCCGGTCGAGGGAACCACGTTGGGCAAGCGGATCAGGGAGCCGATCACGTCGCGCCCCTCGATCGGCAGGGCGAGCAGCTGCTCGCGCGCCAAAGAGGCGGAAATCTCGGCATTGGCGGTGTTGAGCCCGGTGATCGCGCGCGCGGCAGTAACGATGATCCCGGCGCTTTCCGGTGCGGTGAGTTGCAGGATAACGCTGCGGACAAAATTGGCGCGCAGTTGGATCGGCTGAGCGTCAAGGCCGGCATATTGATCCGAAGCCGGCACCGACACGAGATACTCGCCCGCCGTGGTCAACCCGTCAGCGCCGACCCGCCCACGTGCATCGGTGCGCAGCCGCCGTTCAAAGCCGATTGCGCGGTTTGCGATCACCACCTCGGTATCGGCGACCGGTGCCCCGGCCTCATCCACCACCGCAATCTCGATCCCGGCCTGCTGCGCCAGCACCGGCGGAGCCATGACAACCGAAATGGCGCCGAGGGCGGTTGCCCCGACGGTGGCACGAAGGATGGTCGCAAGCATGAAGGTCCCCTCTTCTGAGTGTCTGCACCCTGCCGGATGCCACCATTGCTGCAATGCAGTTCCGTTTGAGGCTTTTGAAAAGTTACGGCAGAAGCGATTTTCCAACCGATAACCCCTGGCAATCTCGGTTCGGACAAGAGGGCTCGCGACCACAAGGCCCTTTGTCGGCACGTAACTCGCAGATCTTTTATCTTCCGGTTTCAGCCGAATTGGTCGTCCCGGAATGCGGCGCCGTTCGGCAGTCAGGTCCCCAATTTAAGATGTTTCGAACGGAATGAACAAGTAGCTGCTTTCAGGAAGTCGCATGTCACAACCCGAACGTTTGACATGGGGTCGCTTTCGGAATGGCGGGAATTTTCCAACAGCCGGGGAAAGCCGCCATGCGGCTTTCGGGATCGCGCGTAGGCCCGGCTCATGGCAGGTCGTGGGTGGATTGCTGAAGGACGGCTTAAGGACGTTTTGCGAGCGGGGTCAGGCACCAGGCCAACCTCTTTTGATCGCTCACCGATTCCATGAAAGTTGCCGAGATCAGGAGATCCTCAATCTTTTCATGCCAGATTCCAGCGGCTTGAAGAAGGAGCTGGTGTCGCATGAAAACCCACGAGCAGTTGCGCGAATTGCGGCACTATGGTCCTGACCGGATGAGAGGCACGACGTTCGCCGTCGACGCCAAGTTGGCCGATGAGCTGCCCGCGCTCTCGCTACCGACCATGAGCCAAGCAGCGCGTGAAGCGTTTCGGGCGGTGCTGGCCTACGAGGCTCCTCCGGCAAACGGATCGGTCCGCGATACGCTCGCGCTGATCGAGGCGCGCGGTTACACGGTGCATTCCTGCGACTGGATTCCGGACTTCCGCTGGTTCTATGCCGGCGATCACCCGGCTATATACCAACCCTGGAGCGATTACCTTTCCGAACGCGGTTTCACGCGCTTCCATCGGGGAAACACGCTGACGCCCGACAATTGCCGGCATTTCGCACCGCGTGAACGAGCAGGTGCCTTTAAAGAGCTCGTTCTCCGTGACGATCCCCACAGGCTCGCATGCGCCAAGGCGATTCTCGTTTCCCAGCCGGCGGGGTTGCGTGCGAAGTTGCTGAATGAAGTCCATGCCAGAGGCGCGTTCGACGGGCTCTACCCCTGGCAAGTCCGGTTCATTCGCGAGTTTCTGGACGACAAGGCGGCCAATGTCCGCAATACCGCTAAGGCGCTGCTCGACCGGGGCAGCGGCCGAGTGAGCGAGAAGGCGTACGCCGAGGTCATCGCGAACCATCTGATGGTGTCAGAAGACATCGTAACCTTCCGCCAACCTCCAGAATCGCATACCTTCCTGTTCACGGAGTTCCTGTGCACTTCGTTTGTCAGCCTCGCTGAAACGCTCGGGTTGTCACCGCAACAATTGGCTGAGCGCGCAGACATCACGGGACTGGGACCGAACTTCATGCAGCTGGCCAACAACTCGGACAGTCACGACGTATGGCATATTCTGGCGCGGCGGGCACTGGATCAGGGCATCGGCGCCGAGTCCCTCTACATCGGGTGGTTCAGGGATGCCGACCCCGATTTGTGGCGTCGCGGTCTCGAGGCGACCAAGGCCTCACCCTATGTGAACCGTGTCCAGGAATTCCTAGGCGAGAAGACTGGCACGATGTCGGCTGCGGAAATGCTGGCGTGGCGAGAATTCGAGACCATGCGGCTCTCGGTGATCAGGGAAAAGGAAGAGGGGAAACTTCCGGTCAACATCCAGTACGACCCGCTGCGCTACCTCGGCAAAGTCGTTGATAAGGAGGCTGCGCAGATCATTCTCGACGAAGCCACAACGCTGGGCATGAGCCCGGACAATCCGCGCCTGACCATGGTGAAGCTCAATCTTGCGCTTTGAGTGTCCGCAGGCATGGCAGCTTCGGGGTCGCTTCCCGAACGGCACGTTTTTTCTGCTCTGTCACGAAAGCCGCCATGCCAGCCGCGCCCTATTCGGCCTGCTTCCAGATCGCCGCACACGGCCGCTGGTTGTGCGTGGCGACGAAGCGCACAAGGTTGTCGGTGCCTTGCGGTAGCTTCCACCCCACCGTGAAGCCGAAATTGGCGAAGGCGAAGATCAGCAGGTCGGCAAAGGTGAAGCGGCCGAGCGCGATGTTGTCCTTCTCGCCGAGGTAGCCGTCGAACAGCCGCCACTTCTCGTCCGCGAGTCCCGAGAGTTCCGCCCCCGCTCCGGTCGAGACGACGCTCATGCGCGGCTCGAACATCGGGCGGCCCGCGCCGGCGCGGAAGCCCATCGTCATCGGCACCACCACCTCCTGATCGAACAGGCGCGCCCATTTCCTCACCGTCGCCCGCTCCACCGCGGTCTCGCCGAACAGGTTGGGGGAGGGGTGCAGCTCCTCGAGATATTCGCAGATCGGCCAGCTTTCGGTGAGGCAGGTGCCGTCCTCCAGCTCGAGCGTCGGGGTGGTGCCTTGCGGGTTCCTCGCCATGTAGCCCGCGTCCTGCCGGTTCTGCCCGGTGATGATGTCGTAATGCACGCGGGCGAAATCGCGGCCCTCCTCGAGGCCCTTCTCGATCATGAACATCCGCACCAGGCGGGGGTTGGGGCCAAGGCTGGAATGGAGCGTGATCATGAGGTTCTCTCTCCCGGAGTGGACGTTCGGGCGTTCTAGGAGGCCGAGCCCCGCGCGTCGCCCTCCTAAATGCGCTAGGAAAGGGGCGGAAAAGCGGCTTGCGCGCGGCGGCTGTATTGCGCAGATAAGGCACCATGGACCAGACGCCCCTGCCCCAGCCGCCCGGCGATGATGACGCGCTGACGAAGCTCCACCCCAACTATTCGCATGTCCTGCGCGTGCAGGCGACGCTGTCGTCGATCCCGTTCCTGGTCGGCGCGCTGGTGCTGGAGACCGCCGTCAAGGGCGAGGGCCTGTTCCCGAGCGGCATCATCGCCGGCCCCGTGCTGCTGATCGCGCTGGCGCTGATCATCCGCATTCCCCAGACCCGTTACAACGCCCGCGGCTACCAGATCGGCGCCGACCGGCTGCGCGTGGTGCGCGGTCTGATGTTCCGTTCCGACACGGTCGTGCCCTTCGGCCGGGTGCAGCATATCGACGTCGCGCAGGGCCCGCTCGAGCGGTTCTTCGGCATCGCCACGCTGACGCTCCACACCGCGGGCAACCACAATGCCAGCGTCTCCCTGCCGGGCCTCGGCGAGGCGCTGGCGCGCGAGATGCGCGAGGAGATCCGCGCGCATATCCGCCGCGAGACCATGTGAGGCCCCGGGCATGAGCGACACCCGCCGCACCGCGCCGCTCGGCGTCGTCATCGGCGCGCTCGGGGCGATCCGCAGCGCGGTGATCCCGGCCATCGCCATCGCCTTTTCCGGCATCGGCGGTGGCGGGCGGTTCCTCGTCGCGCTGGGCGTTGGCCTCGCGGCGTTCGCGATCGGCGTGGCGACGAGCTATATCGGCTGGCGGCGGCTGACCTACACCATTTCCGAGACCGACATCCGGGTCGAGAGCGGTATCGTCAGCCGCGCCGCGCGCTCGGTGCCATTCGAGCGCATTCAAGATGTGAGCCTCGAAGCCAAGCCGCTGCCGCGCCTGCTGGGGCTGGTGGCGGTCAAGTTCGAGACCGGGGCGGGCGGGGCGGATGACATGGCGCTCCAGTACCTCACCGCCGCCGAGGGCGAGGCGCTGCGCCAGCTGGTGCGCGAGCGGCGCGAGGACGAGGCGGCAGCCGAGGGTGCCGCCGCCGCAGACCCCGCCATGCCTGCTCGCACCGTTGACGAGGCAGGCGAGGTGCTGTTCGCGATGGCACCTGGGCGGCTCCTGACCTTCGGCCTGTTCGAATTCTCGCTCGCGGTCTTCGCGGTGCTCGGCGGCGCGCTGCAATATCTCGACAATGTCACCGATATCGACGTCTGGTACGGCTGGCTCAAGGAACAGGGCAGCACGGTCGCCACGCTCGGTCGCGAGGCGCAAGTCTTCGGCGCGGTGGCCGGGATCATCGGCTTGCTGGTCGTCGGCTCGGTGACCGGGGTGGTGCGCACGGCCTTGCGCGATTGGGGCTTCACCCTGACCCGCTCGGCACGCGGCTTCCGGCGCCAGCGCGGGCTCTTCACCCGCACCGATGTGGTCATGCCCGCCCACCGCGTGCAGGGGCTGGTGATCGGCACCGGCATGGTGCGCTACCGCTTCGGCTGGCATTCGCTGCGCTTCGTCAGCCTCGCGCAGGACGACAAGGAGCAGAGCCACGTCGTCGCGCCCTTCGCGACCATGGAGGAGATCGCGCCGATCGTCGCGGCATCCGGCTTCCGCCTGCCGGGCGAGGCCACCCGCTGGCAGCGCGCCAGCACCCGCCACCGCACCGATCTGGCGATCCGCGATGCGGCGATTTTCGCGGCTGCGGCGATCGCGACCGCTATCCTTGCGCCTCCGGGCCTGTTCCTGATCCCGCTTGGCCTCGCGGTGCTGGCGGTGGGGGCTAACCTCTATGCCTGGGAGTTCCGCCGCCACGCGATCGACGACAAGCAGGTCTATGCCAGCCACGGCTTCCTCTCGCCCCGGCAGGAAATCGCGACGCGGCTGAAGCTGCATTCGGTCGAGATCGCGCAGGGGCCGGTCGCGCGCTTCAGAGGCTATGCGACGGTGCACTTGGGGCTCGCCGGGGGCAGCTTCGCGATGCGCGGCGTGCCGATCGAGGACGCGCGCGCGCTTCGTGCGCAGGTGATGGAGACGATCACCGCGACCGATTACTCGCGGCTTGATGCCCCGCCTGCTCCTCAGGCCTTGAGCGCGGCCCAGTCAGGGTTCTCGGAAAACTTCCTCGCCACGTAAGAGCAATCGGGGCGGATCAGGAAGCCCTGCCGCTCGGCGTCCTCGACCAGCCGATCCACCAGCGCGCCTGCCACGCCGCGCCCGCCGATGGCGCGCGGGACGATGGTGTGCGCGGCGATGCGGATCTCCTTGCCATCGCGGCTGCCACCCGGCTCCCATTCGAGATAGCCTTCTTCCGGCGACCCCTCGACCACCGCGACATAGCGGCCGCCCTGGCCTGCGACATGATGGGTTATTGTCGGCTTTGCGCTTTCTTCGTCCATCGGTTGCTCCTCCGGCTTGCCACGCCCGAATGTAAGGTTAAGGGCGTGCCGAAATGACCCTCGCCAAACCCTTCCTGTCCGACAATGCCGCTGCCGTCCACCCCAAGCTGTGGGAGGCGATGCGCGCTGCCGACCAGCCGGACAACCCGTACGACGGGGACCGCCTCTCGGCCGAGCTCGACGCCCGCTTCACCGCGCTGTTCGGGCGCGAATGCGCCGCGCTGTGGGTGGCCACCGGAACTGCGGCGAACTGCCTGGCGCTGGGCACTATGGTCCAGCCCCATGGCGGGGTGGTGTGCCACCGCGAGGCGCATATCGAGGTCGACGAGGGCGGCGCGCCCGGCTTCTTCCTCCACGGCGCCAAGCTGATGCTGGCAGAAGGTGAGGGCGCGAAGCTGACCCCCGCCGATATCGCCGCGCTGGTCGACCCGATCCGCAATGATGTTCATCAGGTGCAGCCCCACGCCATTGCGATCACGCAGGCCTCGGAATATGGCCGCGGCTACAGCCCCGCCGAGCTGGCGGCGCTAGGCGACTTTGCGAAGGAGCGCCGCCTCGGCCTCCACATGGACGGGGCGCGCTTCGCCAATGCGGCGGCCTTCCTCGGCGGCTCGGCGGCGGAGGCGGCGCGGGCGGCGAGCGGCCCGGTGGACAGCCTCGCCTTCGGCTTCATCAAAAACGGCGGCATGGGCGCCGAGGCGGTGGTGCTGTTCGATCCCGAGCGCGCGATGGAAGTGCGCTACCGCCGCAAGCGCGCCGGGCACCTGCAATGCAAGGGGCGCTATCTCGCCGCACAGATCCTCGCGATGCTGGACGGCGACCTGTGGCACGCCAATGCCGCGCATGCCAATGCCGCCGCGCAGGAAGTGGCCGCAGGCTGCGCCGACCGGCTGCTCCACCCGGTCGAGGCCAACGAGCTGTTCGTGCGCCTGACTGCGGCGGAGCGTGAGGCGCTTCGCGCGCAGGACTTCGCCTTCTACGACTGGGGCGCCGATAGCGCGCGCTTCGTCACCGCCTGGAACACCCGTCCCGAGGATGCCGCCGCGCTCGGCAAGGCGATTGCCGCGCTATGACCCTCGCGCCGCCGCCTGCGCCCGCGATGCTGAGCCCGCGGGTGCTGGTTCCGTTCATGCTGACCGGTACGATCTGGGGCTCGACCTGGTTCGTCATCACCGGACAGATCGCGGGCGTGCCCGCCGCATGGGGCGTGTTCTACCGCTTCATGCTGGCCACCCCGGCGCTGTTCGCCCTCGCGCTGGCGATGGGCAACCGGCTGAGGCTGTCGCGGACCGAGCACGTTCTCGCGCTCGGGGTCGGGATCGCGCAGTTCTCGGGCAACTTCCTGTTCGTCTACCATTCCGAGCAGCACATCACCTCCGGCATCGTCGCGGTGATGTTCGCGCTGCTGATGGTGCCCAACGCGATCTTCGCGCGGGTGTTCATCGGCGAGCGGGTGCAGGGCGGCTTCATCGGCGGGAGCCTGGTCGCCATCGCGGGGGTTTCGCTGCTGCTGGTGCATGAATGGAACGCGGCCCCGCTCGGCGGCGACGTGGCGCTGGGCATCGTGCTCGCCATCGGCGGGATGCTTGCCGCCTCGATCGCCAACGTGGTGCAGGCCAACCCCACCGGGCGCAAGGTGCCGATGGTGAGCCTGCTCGCCTGGGCGATGCTTTACGGCACGATTTTCGATTTCGGCTTTGCCCTGCTGACCGCCGGCCCGCCGCAGGTGCCGACAGCGTGGCAGTTCTGGGCGGGGACGGCCTATCTCGCGATCATCGGTTCGGTGGTGACCTTCCCGCTGCATTACAATCTGGTACGCGAGATCGGCGCGGGGCGGACCGCCTATAACGGTATCGTCACCGTGTGCGTGGCGATGCTGCTCTCGACCCTGTTCGAGGACTTTCGCTGGGACCTGCTCTCGGCGAGCGGGATGGCGCTGGCGCTGCTCGGCATGGGCCTGGCATTGCGGGCGCGGCGGGTGAAGGCGGTGCAGGTGCAGCAGTCGGGCGCGCTGCGGCGGTAGGCCCTGCGTTCGTCATCGCGAGCGAAGCTGGCCGTAGGCCTACCAATCCGTCGACTGCGGTCGCCCACAGCGGAACGGGCGTTCCATGGATTGCCGCGTCGCTTCGCTCCGCGCGATGACGAGCTAGAGAAGTCCTGCCAACCCTTCCACATAGGTAGGGTACTTTGGCGACCACCCCAGCACGCGCCTTGCCTTGCCGTTGGCGACGCGGCGGTTCTCCATGTAGAAGCCGCGCGCCATTTGGGAGAGGTTCGCTTCCTCGAGTGTCTCCATCGGCGGCAGCGGCAGGCCGAGCAACCGGCAGGCATGTTCGGTGACTTCATTGCCGCTGCACGGGTAGTCGTCGCCGAGGTTGTAGGCCCCGCTCGGCGCATCCCCGACCAGCGCGGCGACCACCCCGCTGGCGATATCCTCGACATGCACGCGGCTGAAGACCTGCCCCGGCACGTCGATCCGCCGCGCCTTGCCCTCCTTCACCCGGTCAAGTGCCGAGCGGCCCGGGCCATAGATCCCCGGCAGGCGGAACACCCGTGCGCCCATGGTCAGCCATGCGAGGTCGGCCTCGGCCCGCGCATTGCGACGGCCTTCCCCACTTTGCGCGATGGTCGGCGTGGTCTCGTCCACCCATGCGCCTGCGCGGTCGCCATAGACGCCGGTGGAGGAGAGGTAGAACAGCGCCTTGCCTTGCAGAGCCTCGCCATAGGCCTCCAGCACCGGGTCGCCGCCTGCTCGCTCCGGCGGCACCGAGGAGAGGATGTGGCTCGCCGCGCCCAGCGCCGCCAGCACCGCCTCGCGGTCGGCGAAGGCGAGGTCGCCCGCGCTCCCGGTCGCGCGCACCTGCCAGCCCTGCGCCTGCATGGCGATGGCGATGCGCCCGGCGGTGTAGCCGAGACCGAAGATCAGCAATTGTCCCATAAGAGCAACCTAATGATTGGCCCCGCGCCCAATACAACCTAAATCGGGCCGCATGGACATCGCAACCACCCCCACCACCCCTGACGGCAACCCCGAAATCGCGGATGCCGCGCCCACTCCGCACGAGCCGCCGGTGATCCGGCGCGAGGATTATGCGCCCTTCGCGTGGCGCGTCCCGACGACGCAGCTCGATTTCCGGCTGGGGCTGGAGGCGACCCGCGTCACCGCGACGCTTGCGGTCGAGCGCAACCCCGCCGCCGCGCCGACGCACGAGCTGCGCCTCAACGGCGACAGCCTCATCGCGACCAGCGTGATGGTGGACGGCGCGGCTGCCGCGTGGCGGATGGACGGGCCCGACCTCGTCGTCACCCTGCCGGGGGACAGGCACATGGTCGAAATCGTCACGCAGATCGATCCCAGCGCCAACACCCAGCTGATGGGCCTCTACGCCTCGAACGGCATGCTTTGCACCCAGTGCGAATCGGAGGGCTTCCGCCGCATCACCTTCTTCCCCGACCGACCCGACGTGCTTTCGACCTATGCGGTCAGGATGGAGGGCGACAAGGCCGCCTTCCCAATCCTGCTGTGCAACGGCAACCGCACCGCGGCGGGCGAGAATCCTGACGGCACCCACTGGGCCGAGTGGCACGACCCCTGGCCCAAGCCCTCCTACCTCTTCGCGCTGGTCGCGGGCGATCTGGTGGCGAATTCGAAACCCTTCACCACCCGCTCGGGCCGCGTGGTCGAATGCAATGTCTGGGTGCGCAGGGAAGACCTCGAACGCACGGATCACGCGCTCGAAAGCCTGCACCGCTCGATGAAGTGGGACGAGGACACCTTCGGCCGCGAATACGACCTCGATCTCTACAACATCGTCGCCGTCTCCGACTTCAACATGGGGGCGATGGAGAACAAGGGGCTCAACGTCTTCAACACCAAATATGTGCTGGCCGACCCCGACACCGCGACCGATGCCGATTTCGACGCGGTCGAGGGGGTGATCGCGCACGAATATTTCCACAACTGGTCAGGCAACCGCGTGACCTGCCGCGACTGGTTCCAGCTCAGCCTCAAGGAAGGCTTCACCGTGCTGCGCGACCAGCTGTTCTCGCAGGACATGCGTGGGCAAGCGGTCAAGCGGATCGAGGATGTGCGCATCCTGCGCGCCGCGCAGTTCCCCGAGGATGCCGGGCCGCTCGCGCACCCGATCCGGCCCGACAGCTACCGCGAGATCAGCAACTTCTACACAGCCACCGTCTACAACAAGGGCGCCGAGGTGATCCGCATGATGCGCTCGATGGTGGGCGAGGCGCGGTTCCGGGCCGGATGCGACCTCTATTTCGACCGCCACGACGGGGAGGCGGCGACCTGCGAGGATTTCGTCAAGGCGATCGAGGACGGGGCGGGGATCGACCTCACCGCCTTCCGCCGCTGGTATTCACAGGCCGGCACGCCGCGCGTCGCCGTGTCGCAGGCGATCGCGGGCGACACGCTCAAGCTCACCCTCAAGCAGACCGTCCCGGCCACGCCCGGCCAGCCCGAGAAGCTGCCGATGCCGATCCCGCTCAAACTCGCGGTGCATGCGCGGTCCGGCGTGCTCGGGGCCGAGCGGCTTGTGGTGCTGGAGGAGGAGCAGCAGAGCTTCGACCTGCCGCTCGCGGGCGGCGATCCGGTGGTCTCGATCAACCGCGGCTTCACCGCGCCGGTCGTGATCGAGCGGGCGCTGGCGCGCGAGGATCTGGTGTTCCTTGCGGCGCATGACGATGATCCCTTCGCGCGCTCGGAGGCCTTGCAGGAGCTCGCGGTCGGCCATCTCGTCGCTGCGGCGAGCGGCGCGCTCCCGGCCGACGAGCAGGCGGCGGGCGAGGCGGCGATCATCGGCGCCTTCCGCGCGAGCCTCGCCGACAACGCGCTCGAGGATGCGATGCGCGGCGAATTGCTGGTGCTGCCTTCCGAAACCTACCTGTTCGAGGCGATGGCGACCGGGGAGCGCAAGGCCGATCCGGGCGCGATCCATGCCGCGCGCGAGGGGCTCAAGGCCGCGATCGGCACCGCGCTCGCGGGCGAGCTTGCGGCGCTCCATGCGCGGGCCTCGGGCGTTGCGCAGGGCGATCCGGCAGGGCGCGGGGCGCGCAAGGTCAAGACCATCGCGCTTGGCCTGATTGCCGCCGCCGACCCGGCCACGGCGGCAGAGCTCGCCGCGGCGCAGTTCGATGCGGCGGACAACATGACCGACCGGCAGGGGGCGCTGATGGTGTTGTGCGGGCTCGACACCCCGCATCGCGAGGACAAGCTCGCCGCCTTCTACGAGCGCTACAGGGACAATGCGCTGGTGGTCGACAAGTGGTTCACGCTGCAGGCCCTGTCGCTCCACCCCGATGTCATCGCGCATGTCCGGGCCTTGGCCGAACATCCCGACTTCACGCTCAAGAACCCCAACCGCGTGCGCTCGCTGCACATGGCCTTCGCGGGCAATCCCAAGGCGTTCCACAAGGCGACTGGCGAGGGCTACCGGATGGTCGCCGACGTGATCCTCGCGCTCGATCCGATCAACCCGCAGACCGCCGCGCGCTTCGTGCCCTCGCTCGGGCGCTGGCGGCGGATCGAAGAGGGCCGCGCGGCGCTGATGAAGGCGGAGCTCGAGCGGATCCTCGCCGCGGGCAATCTCTCGCGCGACACCTTCGAGCAGGTCAGCCGCTCGCTCGAGGGCTGACCGGGTGGAGTTCCAGATCGAAACCCACCCGCTGCTCGAAGGCGTGCCGCACGGCTTCTTCGGCAGCGCGGGCGGCGCGCAGCAGTTCGGCTTCGGCGGGCCCGGCGAGGGCGAGGGCGTCCGCGCGCTGCGGGCGGCGGCGGCCGAGGCGATCTGCCCCGGCGGCACTCTCGCCGCCCCGCATCAGGTGCATTCGCCCGATGTCGTGACGGTCACCGGGGCGTGGGACGATGGCGCAGAGGGCCGCCCGGTCGGCGATGCGGTCGTTACCGCCACGCCCGGGATCGTGCTCGGGATCGTCACCGCGGACTGCGGCCCGATCCTCTTCGCCGACCGCGCGGCAGGCGTGGTCGGCGCAGCCCACGCGGGCTGGCGCGGCGCGGTGAACGGTGTGCTCGAGAACACCATCGCCGCGATGGAGGCGCTGGGGGCCAGGCGCGCCCATATCGCCGCCGTGCTCGGGCCGACCATCGCGCAGGCGAGCTACGAGGTCGACGCGCCCTTCCGCGACCGCTTCCCGGCCGCCGCCGAGCGCTTCTTCGCCCCCGCGCCCGAACGCGAGGGTGCGGCGCGCTGGCACTTCGATCTGCCGGGATTCATCGCCGCCCGGCTTGTCGACGCGGATATCGGGAAATTTGCGGATATTGCCCGGGATACATTCTCACACGTCGCGCGTTACCACTCCCACAGACGCTCCACGCAGGGCGGCGAGGCGAATTATGGTCGGCAGATCAGCATGATCGCGCTGCCCTGACCCGGCCTTGCACGGCGGCGAACGCGGCTTGACTAAAACACGGTTGGAATCTCGCAGGATTGCCGTTAATTGCCCCGCCCAAGTTTCAGGCCGGGTTCGCCGCAAGGGGCACACGGCCATGAAGCAGGGACCAATCGACGGATAGGCTCAGGGGCTTTCGCGCCCCGCAACGCAACACCACGCCGCGCAGGCCCATTCCGGCGCGGCAAAACGAGCAGGGCAAGACGAAATGGCTAATGACACGGCCGCTACCACCGAAGTCTCCACCGGCGATGAGGGCGTGCGCCGCCGCGACTGGATCCACATCGCCGCGCTCGGCACTGCGGGCGTGGGCGGGGCTTCGGTCCTGTTTCCGCTGATCAGCCAGATGGCGCCCTCGCAGGACGTGCTCGCCGCGAGCACCACCGAAGTCGATGTCAGCGCGATCCAGCCGGGCCAGTCGATCAAGGCCACCTTCCGCAAGCAGCCGCTGTTCGTGAAGCGCCTCACCGCCGAGGAAATCGCCAAGGCCAAGGCCGATGACGCGTCCGACATGCGCGATCCCGCCACGCTCGCCGAGCGTACCAAGACCGGGCACGAGGACCTGCTGGTCACCATGGGCGTTTGCACCCACCTGGGCTGCGTGCCGCTGGGCGCTGCCGAGGGCGAGAACAAGGGCGAGTTCGGCGGCTATTTCTGCCCCTGCCACGGCTCGCACTACGATGTCGCGGGCCGTATCCGCAAGGGTCCGGCGCCCAAGAACCTGCTGGTGCCCGAATACGAGTTCACCTCCGACACCGTCATCCGGGTCGGGTGATCGCGCGTATCTGATCCGACACAATAATCGCCTGACCTTTCATCCGATCAAGCCGAGAGAACGCCATGAGTTTCGCCTGGGCCAAGCAATACGAACCGCAGTCCGCCTTCACCAAGTGGATTGACGAGAAGCTGCCGCTGCCGCGCCTCGTCTACAACGCGGTCGGGGCCGGTTATCCGGTGCCGCGCAACCTCAACTACATGTGGAACTTCGGCGTGCTCGCCGGCTTCTTCCTGGTGGTTCAGATCGTCACCGGCGTCGTCCTGGCGATGCACTATGCGGCCAACGGCCTCGTCGCCTTCGCCACGGTCGAGCACATCATGCGCGACGTGAACTACGGCTGGATGCTGCGCTACGCCCACGCCAACGGGGCGAGCTTCTTCTTCATCGTGATCTACCTGCACATCTTCCGCGGGTTCTTCTATTCCTCCTACAAGGCCCCGCGCGAGATGATCTGGCTGCTGGGCGTGGTGATCTTCCTGCTCATGATGGCGACCGCCTTCATGGGCTACGTGCTGCCGTGGGGCCAGATGAGCTTCTGGGGCGCGCAGGTCATCACCGGCCTGTTCTCGGCGATCCCGCTGGTGGGCGAGCCGCTGCAGGTGTGGCTGCTGGGCGGCTTCGCGCCCGACAATGCCGCGCTCAACCGCTTCTTCAGCTTGCACTTCCTGCTGCCCTTCGTGATCGCGGGCGTGGTGATCCTGCATATCTGGGCGCTGCACATCCCCGGCTCGTCGAACCCGACCGGCGTCGAGGTGAAGCAGGAATCGGACACCGTGCCGTTCCACCCCTACTACACCGCCAAGGACGGCTTCGGCCTCGGCGTGGCGTTGATCCTGTTCACCGCGATGGTGTTCTTCCTGCCCAACGCGCTCGGCCACCCGGACAACTACATCGAGGCGAACCCGCTCTCGACCCCGGCGCACATCGTGCCCGAATGGTACTTCTGGCCGTTCTACGCGATCCTGCGCGCCTTCACCGGCGATCTCACCATCCCCTTTACCGGGATCGTGCTGGTCCAGGCGAAGCTGCTCGGCGTGATCGCGATGTTCGGCTCGATCCTGCTGTGGTTCGTCCTGCCCTGGCTCGACAAGAGCCCGGTGCGCTCGGGCCATTACCGCCCGCTGTTCCGCAAGTTCTTCTGGTTCGGCCTGATCCCGGCGATGGCGGTGCTGTTCTACTGCGGCGGCGCCCCGGCCGAGGAGCCCTTCGTGGTCCTCAGCCAGATCGCCACGGCGTACTACTTCCTGCACTTCCTGGTGATCCTGCCGATCATCAGCCAGATCGAAGTGCCCAAGCCGCTGCCGTTCTCGATCACCGAAGCCGTGCTCGGCGGAACCAAGCCCGGCAGCACCTCGGGCGGCGGCAAGGTCGATCCCGAAAGCGTTGTCGAGGGCCTGCCCGGCACCGCCACCGACGGCTCGCTGCAACCGGCCGAGTGATCGGCCGGGACACAGCCCAAGCAATCTGAACCGATAACGAGAAAGAGCTCGGTCATGACTATTCGTCTCGGAGGCATCCTCGCAGGCCTCGCCATCACCGCGGTGCTGGTGCTGTGGTCGCTCCTGCCCGGTGTCTACAACTACGCCTTCGGCCCGGCGCCGGAAAAGCAGCCGTCCTATGCCTTCTACGAGCACGGCCACGGTCCCGAGGGCGGCTTCGCCTTCGACGGCCCCTTCGGCAAGTGGGACATGGCGCAGCTGCAGCGCGGCTATCAGGTCTACAAGGAAGTCTGCAAGGCGTGCCACAGCCTCAAGTTCGTCGCTTTCCGCGACCTCAAGCAGCTCGGCTACACCGACGCCGAGGTTGACGCCGAGGCGGCGACCTGGACCGTTCCGGGCATCGACCCCGCCACCGGCGAGGCGACCACCCGTCCGGGCGAGCCGACCGACTACTTCCCCTCGCCCTTCCCCAACGCCATCGCCGCCGCGGCCGCGAACAACAACGCAATCCCGCCCGATCTCTCGCTGATGGCCAAGGCGCGTCACGACGGGTCGAACTACATCTACGACCTGCTGGTGGGCTACGGCGAGGCGGACCCCGCCAAGGCCGCCAAGGTCGGCTTCGAGACGCCCGACGGCCTCTACTTCAACAAGCACTTCCCCAACGTCAACATCGCCATGCCCCCGCCGCTGAGCGATGATCAGGTGACCTATGCCGACGGCACCAAGGCCACCGTGGCGCAGATGTCGAAGGACGTCGCCGCCTTCCTGACCTGGACCGCCGAGCCCAAGCTCGTCGAGCGGCGCCAGACCGGGTGGTTCGTGCTGGGCTTCCTGCTGTTCGCGACCACGCTGGCCTTCCTCAGCTACAAGCAGATCTGGGCCGGCATGAAGCCGAAGAAGAAGTAAGCCTTTCACGCGGTTCAATACATCGGGCGCCCCGTCATCCCTTGCGGATGGCGGGGCGCTCTGCTTTGAGGGGACCGAAAGGGGCCAAGCCGACATGACTGCACCGCATCTCTCTCCCGAAGAGCTCAAGGCGCTTGTGCGCACCGTGCCGGACTTCCCGCATCCAGGGATCCAGTTCCGCGACATCACCACGCTGATCGGCCACCATCAGGGCATGGCGGCGAGCGTCCATCACCTGGCCGCGGCCGCCGGCGCTGCGGGGGCGCACAAGATCGCCGGGATGGAAGCGCGCGGCTTCATCTTCGGCGCGGCGGTCGCGGTGCAGCTCGGGCTCGGCTTCGTGCCGGTGAGGAAGCCCGGCAAGCTGCCGATCGACACTATCGGCATCGACTACGCGCTCGAATATGGCACCGACCGGCTCGAGATGGACCCGGGCGCGATCGAGCCCGGGAAGCAGGTGGTGATCGTTGACGACCTCATCGCCACCGGCGGCACCGCGCTCGCCTCGGCCGAGCTGCTGCGCAAGGCGGGGGCCGTGGTGACCCACGCGCTGTTCGTGATCGACCTGCCCGACCTCGGCGGGGCCGAGCGGCTGCGTCAGGCGGGCATCACCGTATCCTCGCTGATAGAGTTCGAGGGGGATTGATCCATCCCCCCCGGGCCGAAGAGGTCCGGTTTTGGTTGTGTTGTCAAAGAGGCCTCGGCTATGCCCGAGGGCAGACGCCGCCACCGCGCGTCCGTGACCTGAACCCCGTCCGCGCAAGGATCCGAGACGCCGCCTATGGCTATTGCCATGACGCTTCTGACGCTGGCCCTGCTTCCCTTTGTCGCGGCCCTCGCCATCGCGCTGCTGCACGGCGCGCCGCGCGCGGTGCATTCGGGGATCGCGGGCGGAGCGAGCGCGGCGGGTCTCGCGCTGCTGGCAAGCCTTGCCGCGCCCGCGCTGGGGGGAGACGTGCCCTTCGCGCGGTGGGAGTGGGTGCCGACGCTCGGCCTTGATCTCACGCTGATGGTCGATCCGCTCGGCTGGATGTTCGGCCTGCTGATCCTCGGCATCGGCCTTTTGGTGGTGATCTTCGCGCACAGCTACCTCTACGAGAACGAAGATACGGGGCGCTTCTTCGCCAGCCTGATGCTGTTCCAGGGTGCAATGCTGGGCATCGTGATCGCGGGCAATGTCCTGCTGTTGCTGGTTTTCTGGGAGCTGACCAGCCTCGCCTCCTTCCTGCTGATCGGCTTCTGGCAGCACAAGGCGGAGGCACGGCAGGGCGCGCGCATGGCGCTGGCGGTGACGGGGGGCGGAGGGCTCGCGCTGATCGGGGGGCTGGTGCTGCTCGGCCTGATCGCCGGGAGCTTCGACTTGGCGACGATCCTCGCGCGTGGCGATGTGGTGCGCGCCGCGCCGCTCTACCCGCTGATGCTGGGGCTGATCCTGATCGGCTGTTTCACCAAGTCGGCGCAGTTCCCGTTCCACTTCTGGCTCCCCCACGCGATGGCCGCGCCGACGCCGGTGAGCGCCTATCTCCATTCGGCGACGATGGTGAAGGCGGGCGTGTTCCTGCTCGCCCGGCTGTGGCCGGTGCTGGCGGGGACGGAACTCTACACCGTTACTGTCACCACGGTCGGCCTCGTCACGATGATCTTCGGCGCGTGCGTGGCGCTGTTCCGGCATGATCTGAAGAGCATCCTTGCCTATTCGACCATCTCGCAGCTCGGAATGCTGGTGATGCTGCTGGGCTTCTCCTTGGAGGCTGCTGCGCTGGCGGCGGTGTTGCACATCCTCAACCATGCTGCGTTCAAGGCGGCGCTGTTCATGAGCGCCGGGATCGTCGAGCACGAGACCGGCACGCGCGATATCCGTCGCTTGGGCGGACTGGCCAAGGCGATGCCGGTCACCGCGCTAGTCGCCACGCTTGCTGCCGCGTCGATGGCGGGGCTGCCGCCGCTGGGCGGGTTCATCTCCAAGGAGCTGATGCTCTACCAGACCCCCAAGCTTGTGCTCGCCGGCCTGCCGTGGCTGCTGCCGGTGCTGGCGACGGTGGGTGCCACCTTCTCGGTCGCCTATTCGCTGCGCTTTGCCGCGCACCTGTTTGCCGGAAAGCCGCGCGAGCCCGAGCCCTTCGCCCGCGCGCATGATCCGTCCCCGGCGATGTGGGCCGCGCCTGCGCTGCTGACCGCGCTGGCGGTGCTGCTCGGCCTTGCCCCGATGCTGCTCGCCGCGCCGCTGGTGAGCGCGGTCACCGGCGCGGTGACGGGCAGCGCGCCGCCCGAGGTGGAGCTGGGCCTGTGGCACGGGGTCAACCTTGCGCTGATCCTCAGCGTGGCTGCGGTCGCGGGCGGGGCGGTGCTGCTGTGGCGGCATGCGGGCCTGCTTTCCCTGTGGGAGCGCACCTCGCTGCCCGATGCCAAGCGCATGTTCGAAACCACGCTCCGCTTTGCCGACGCGCGGGTGAGAAAGGCGCTGGTCGCCACCCACACCCCCTCTCTCCAGCGGATGCTGCTGGCGAGCTTTGCTGTCACCATCCTGCTGGTGATCGAAGGCGCGCTGACCGGCGGCGGGGTGCTGACCGGCACGCGCCCGGGCCTCCCGGCGAGCCTCCCCGCCCTCGCCGCCTGGGCGCTGTTGATCGCGGCTACCCTTGCGACCGCGCTGGATTCGCACAACCGCCTGCGCGCCTTGCTTTATGTCAGCGTCATCGGCCTTGTCGTCAGCCTCGCCTTCGCGGTGCTCTCCGCCCCTGATCTCGCGCTGACGCAGATCTCGGTCGAGGCGGTGACGGTGCTGCTGATGCTGCTCGCGCTGAACCTGCTGCCCAAGCAGCCGCCGGTGATCTCGAGCGCCTCGCGAAAGACCCGCGATGCTGCCATTGCCATCGCGGGCGGTCTGCTGGTCGGCGGGATTGCCTGGGCGATGCTGACCCGTGATCCGGGGCCGAGCATCGCCGCCTTCCACCTCGCCAATGCCAAGCCGGGGGGCGGGGGGACCAATGTCGTCAACGTCATCCTCGTCGACTTCCGCGCCTATGATACGCTGGGCGAGATCATCGTGCTGGGGATCGCGGGGTTGGGGATCTTCGCCCTGCTCGACACTGCGGAGGTTGGCGCATCGGGCGCGCGGCTCAGGGCATGGCGCGCCGACATGCCGCACTCGCCCGAGCGTCATCCGATGATGCTCGTCGCCGCCAGCCGGATCATCCTGCCGCTGACGCTGGCGGTGGGGATCTACCTGTTCCTGCGCGGCCACAACCAGCCCGGCGGCGGCTTCATCGCCGCGCTGGTGGTGGCGATCGCCTTCCTCGTCCAGTACCTTGCCGCCGGCTTCGACTGGTCGGACGCGCGGAAGCCTTTCGGCGAGCACAACCTCATCGGCTGGGGCGTGCTGGTGGCGATGGCAACGGGCCTTGGCGCGATGGTGCTCGGCTCGCCGTTCCTCACCAGCTGGTTCGACTATTTCAGCCTGCCGCTGATCGGCAAGTTCGAGCTGGCGAGCGCGATGCTGTTCGACACCGGCGTGTTCCTGACCGTGCTCGGCGCGGTGATGCTGGCGCTGGCGCAGCTGAGCCACGTCGCCACCCGCGCCGCGCGCGCCGCCGGAGAGGTGGAGGGCGCGCCGTGAGCTACGAATTCCTCGTCGCCAGCGCCATCGGCGTGCTGGTCGCGGGCGGGATCTTCCTCGCATTGCGGGCGCGCACCTTCCAGGTGGTGCTGGGGCTGACGCTGATCTCCTATGCGGTGAACCTGTTCCTGTTTGCGAGTGGGCGGCTGGTGCTGAACCGCCCGCCGATCTGGGACAAGGCTGTGAGCGAGTATACCGATCCCCTGCCGCAGGCGCTGGTGCTGACCGCGATCGTCATCACCTTCGGCATGACCGCCTTCGTGGTGATCCTCGCATTGAGGAGCTTCCTCGAGACGGGCAGCGACCATGTCGATGGCGACCGGGTGCCGTGCGACGCGCAGGACGGGCTGGCAGATGATGGGGAGGAGGACGAGCCGTGAGCCTTGCCGATCATCTCCCGATCTTGCCAGTGGCGATCCCCGCGCTCGCGGCGCCTTTCGCGCTCCTGGTGATGCGGCGGCGGCGGGCGCTGGCGGTGGGCATCGGCTTTGCCGCCTGTCTGGCGCAGCTCGCTGTCGCCCTGCTGCTGATGGAGCGGGTGAGCGGGGGAACCATCCTTGCCTATGCCTTGGGCGATTGGCCCGCGCCCTTCGGGATTGTGCTGGTTGCCGACCGGCTCGCGGCGCTGATGCTGGTGCTGACCGCAGTTCTCGCGCTGATCGTTCTCCTCCACGCCGTCGTCACCCGCGCTGACCGCAAGGGCTGGCACTTCCACCCGCTGTTCCAATTCCAGCTGATGGGGCTGAACGGCGCTTTCCTGACCGGTGACCTGTTCAACCTCTTCGTCTTCTTCGAGGTGCTGCTGATCGCCTCCTACGGGCTGATGCTGCACGGACAGGGCGCAGGCCGGCTGAAGGCGGGGGTGCAGTATGTCGTGGTGAACCTCGTCGGATCGGCGCTGTTCCTGATTGCGCTGGGGATGCTCTATGCGCTGACCGGCACGCTCAACATGGCCGACATGGGCTTGGCAGTGCGCGAGGTTGCGCCCGAAGATCAGGGGTTGCTGCGGATCGCGGCGCTGTTGCTGGCGAGCGTATTCGCCTTGAAGGCGGCGATCGTGCCGCTCCACCTGTGGCTGCCGCGCACCTACGCCGCCGCCACCCCTGCAGTGGCAGCGCTGTTCGCGATCATGACCAAGGTCGGGGTCTATTCGCTGATCCGGGTGGTGCCGCAGGTGTTCGGCGCGGGCGCGGGCGCGGCGGCCTGGGCGCCTGCGCCGTGGCTGCTCCCGGCTGCGCTGGTGAGCGCCTGCATCGGCTTTGCGGGCGTGTTCACGGCGCGCGGCCTTGCCGAACAGGCCGCCTACGCCATCATCGGATCGACCGGCACGCTGCTGATCGCGGTCGCGGGATGGAGCGGGGCGAGCCTTGGCGCAGGACTCTACTACCTCGTCCACTCGACCCTTGCGGGCGCCGCGCTGTTCCTCGTCGCCGACATCGTCGCCCGGCGGCGCGGGAGCTTTGGAGACACCGCGAGCCCCGGCCCGGCCTTCGGCGGGCGCCGGACCGTCGCGCTCCTGTTCATGGCCGCCGCGATCGCCACCACCGGCCTGCCGCCGCTGTCGGGCTTCATCGGCAAGCTGCTGATCCTGCAATCGGTCGCGGCGCTGCCAAACTGGGGCTGGGCGTGGAGCGTGATCCTTGGCACCACCTTCATCGGCGTGATCGGCTTTGCGCGCGCGGGCAGCGCCGTGTTCTGGAAGACCGGCGAGGACTGCCAAACCCCGCCCGCGCCCGGAACGCGCCTCGACCTCGTCGCCCCCGCACTGGCGCTCGCCTGCCTTGCTGCGCTGTCGGTGGGCGCAGGGATCGCGACCGCCTATGCCGATGCCGCCGCAGCGCAGGTGCTTAGCCCCGCGGCAAGCGCGGCGGCGGTGCTGACGGAGGGCCCGCGATGATGCGCCGCCTGCTCCCGCACCCCGGCCTCTCCGCCCTGCTGGTGGCAATGTGGATGGTGATGGTGAACGACCTCACCTTCGGCACGCTGTTCCTCGCGCTGGTGGTGGGCGTGGCGGTGCCGCTGTTCACTGCGCCATGGTGGCCCGGCCGCCCGAAGTTGCGGTTCCTGCCCGCGCTTTCCTATGCCGGAGTGGTGCTGTGGGACATCGTGATCGCCAACTTCCAGGTCGCCGCGATCATCCTGTTCAAGCCCTCCCGCGATCTGCGCCCGGCATGGCTGACCGTGCCGCTCGAGCTTTCCTCCCCCGAGGCGATCACCGTCTTCGCGGGCACGATCAGCCTGACGCCCGGCACGGTCTCGGCCGATGTCTCGGCCTGCGGGAAATACCTGCTCGTCCACGCCCTCCACGCCCCCGATCCTTCCGCCGAGATCGCCAAGGTCAAGGCGCGCTACGAGGCGCGGCTGAAGGAGAT
>JACESM010000060.1 GCA_013911835.1 Porphyrobacter sp.
CGCATAGATGAAACAGAACAAGGCCTGCCCAGCGTCGGGCGGCTCTAGCGGTTCGTACCAAAGCGATGCGGTTCATATCGGCCCGGGACTTTTGCCCCAGGCTTTTGTGCGACCGCACGGTTCTGCCTGCGAATGACTGGCCAGTCGGACATTTTTGTCCATCCCAGCTCGCCCCCAGCACCGCCTTGGAGTTCCCCAGAGCCGTGGCGCTGCGGCTGATGTTACGCCAAAAGCTCCCTGTGATAAGGGCTGCTGGCAGGGTTTGGGATTGATCCGTGGCTTTTGCTGCAGGAGTGTTACCCTTGTGCAACATTCTGACAGGCAACCGATATGAAGGGATTCAATTTGCCGCCAATCTGCGGGGCTGGCGCGCGCGCGTGGCTCTGCTAGCACCGGCCCATGAGCGAATGGACGATGGCAGCGCGCGCGGCTCTGGGGGCGGCGCGGGACTATTGCGAAGCGGTGCGGCAGGCGGTGGCGGCGGTGGTAGCGCCGCAGGGCACGCCCGATCCGGCCCTGCTCACGCGCGAACAGCACCGGGTCCATGGCTTTGCCTGGGTCGCGGCCAGCATCGCCGCGCTCGAGGCGACGGCGGACTGGGCGGCACGGGCGGGAAGCGCAGGGCGGTTCGGACCGGCGGAAGAGCTGGCACTGCGCATCGGCTTCGGCGAATACTTGGCGCAGATAGTCTCCGGCTTGCCGATGAGCGCGCAGGAAGTGGTGCGTCCCGCGGCGCTCGGCACTGCGGACGCGGCCCGCGCGCTGGCCGCGCATCCGGCAGTCGCGCGCTTTCTCGCGGAGGGCAGCACGCCCGAAACCCGCGGCGCGTTTGCCGCGCTGTTGGCGGACGGGGTGCGGCCCTGCGAGGCGCTCGGCGATGAGGCGCTCGATCTCGTGCGCGATCAGATGCGCGCCTTCACCGCCAGCGCGATCACGCCCCATGCGCATCAGTGGCACCTTGCCGACGCGCTGATCCCCGAGGATGTGATCGCACAGATGGCGGCGCTCGGCGTGTTCGGCGTGTGCATTTCGGAAGGCTATGGCGGGCTCGGCCTCGGCAAGCTGGCGATGGCGGTGGTTTCAGAGGAATTGTCGCGCGGGTGGATCTGCGCAGGCTCGCTCGGCACCCGTTCGGAAATCGCAGGCGAGCTGATTGCCGAGAACGGCACGCCTGAACAGAAGGCGAAGTGGCTTCCCCGCATCGCCGACGGATCGTGCCTGCCGACCGCGGTGTTCACCGAGCCCGACACCGGCTCCGATCTCGCCGCTGCGCGCACGCGGGGGGAGCGGGCGGCGGATGGCAGCTGGCGGGTGACGGGGGCGAAGACCTGGATCACCCATGCGGCGCGCGCCGACCTCATGACGATGCTGGTGCGCACCGATCCCGCGCAGCCGGGCTATGCGGGCCTCTCGATGCTGCTGGCGGAAAAGACCCGGGGCACCGATGCGGTGCCGTTCCCGGATGAAGGGATCGCGGGCAGCGAGATCGAAGTGCTCGGCTACCGCGGCATGAAGGAATATGCGCTGGGGCTCGATGGCTTTGCGGTGGCCGCAGACGGTCTGCTTGGCGGGCACGAGGGGCAGGGCTTCAAGCAGCTGATGCGCACCTTCGAAGGCGCGCGCATCCAGACCGCCGCGCGCGCGGTGGGGGTGGCGTGGAACGCCTTCGACCTCGCGCTCGGCTATGCGCAGGGCCGCAAGCAATTCGGCGAGGCGTTGGTTACTTTCCCGCGGGTGGCCGACAAGCTCGCGCTGATGGCGGCCGAGACAGTGATGGCGCGCGAGCTCACCTATGCGGCCGCGCGGGCCAAGGATTCAGGGGCGCGCTGCGATATCGAGGCGGGAATGGCCAAGCTGCTGGCCGCGCGGGCGGCATGGGGCGCGGCGGACAATGCGGTGCAGATCCATGGCGGTAATGGCTATGCGCTTGAATACCCGATCAGCCGGGTGCTGTGCGACGCGCGCATTCTCAACATCTTCGAAGGCGCGGCGGAAATTCAGGCGCAGGTGATCGGGCGCGGGCTGCTCGCCGGGCAGGCGCGCTAGAGCACGCGGCGATAGGTTTCGGCCGGCAGCACCGCGCGCATCGGATCGGGCAGCACGGCGCTCTTGAGGTCGACATGACGCGGACGGTCGCCGCGCAGCTTGAAGATGCGCCGCACCCGCGCGACCAGATCGGCGGGCTCGAAGGGCTTGGAGATGAAATCCTGCGCGCCGGCATAGATCGCCTGCAACTGGTCCTGCTCGCCGTTCATTGCAGTGAACATCATCACTGGCAGATCGTAGAGCGCGCTCGATCGCCGCAGCCGGCGCAGCAGGGTCATGCCGGATTCGCCCGGCATCGACTGGTCGAGCAGCAGCAGATCGGGGCGCTTCTTCTGCACACAGGTCCACGCCGCCGCAGCGCTGGTCACCCAGCCGCAGGCATAGCCCGCATCGATCAGCACCTCGCTCGCGAGTTCCGCGATAAGTTCGTCGTCATCGGCAATCAGAATGCGGGCCATGGGTGGGAGTCGTCCGGAAGGTTGTTGGCAAATGCCGGATTAACCACGGTCACGTTGGAACCGGCCTGCCGCGCCCCTCCGGTGCAACCCTTAGGTTTCGGGTGTGCACACCGGTCCGCCACCCGTTGCGCAGTCGTTGGCGGGTGGTTGTGCTGTCTTGCCGCTGTCGTGGCGGTCTGCAAGGGATGGCGGCGATGACCAGCGATTCTCCCGAAGCTGCTTCCAACAGCGCCCGCATCGGCCCGTTTTATTTGACGCAAGGCATTCATAATCTTCGCGATTATGGTGGCTATGCGGTGGCAGGCGGGGGCCGCGTGCGCGAAGGAGTGCTGCTGCGCTCGGGCCAGCACATGGAGGCGAGCGACGCCGACTTGGCGCTGTTGGACAAGCTCGACATCCGCACCGTGATCGACCTGCGCGGCACCAGCGAGCGGGAGAGCTTCCCGTGCAGGCGCCATGCGAACTTCGCTGCGCAAGTCATTGCCTATGATGGCGAAACCACGAACTCTCCGCCGCATGAGGGCGGGGGCGGGCAGATCGTGATGACCGCCCAGAAGGCGCGCGAGCGGATGCTGGGGGTCTACACCCGCATGCCGGTCAACCCCGCGATGATCTGGGTTTTCCGAGAATATTTCAATGCGTTGGACGCTTTCGAGGGCGCCAGCCTCGTCCATTGCTTCGCCGGGAAGGACCGCACCGGCATCGCGGCAAGCCTGCTGCTCCATGTCCTCGGCGTCCACCGCGATGATTACGTGGCGGAATTCCTGCTGACCAACGATGCGCCCACCCGCGCGATCCTCGAGCGCCAGTCGCTCCCCCGGATGGAGGCGCATTTCGGCATGATCGAGCCTGAGGCGTTGCACAATCTGATGGGCGTTTTGCCAGAATATATCGAGACTTACATCGCGAAGGTGACGCAGGATCACGGCTCGCTCGATGCCTATCTCGCGACAAACTTAGGTGTGGATGGGGCAAGAAAAGAGCGTCTGCGCGCCAAGCTGGTGGCGTGACAATCGCGCGGCTAAACCCCATATCGCGTCCCCAGAGAATCCTGATCGAGGCACCCCGCACATGGCCACCCACACCACCAAGATGCTCATCATCGGCTCCGGCCCGGCAGGCTATTCCGCCGCGATCTATGCCGCGCGCGCGATGCTGGAACCCATTGTTGTTCAAGGACTTCAGCCCGGCGGTCAGCTGACCATCACCACCGATGTCGAGAACTATCCCGGTTACCGCGATGTGGTGCAGGGCCCGTGGCTGATGGAGGAAATGCGCGCGCAGGCCGAACATGTCGGCACGCGGATGATCTGGGACACCATCGTCTCGGTCGATCTCGAGAACGGCTCGCCCTTCCGCGCGGTGGGCGACAGCGGGGATGAATACATCGCCGATTGCGTGGTGATCTGCACCGGCGCGCAGGCCAAATGGCTGGGCATTCCCGGCGAGCAGGCCTTGGGCGGCAAGGGCGTTTCGGCCTGCGCCACCTGCGACGGGTTTTTCTACCGCGGCAAGAAAGTCGCGGTGATCGGCGGCGGCAACACCGCGGTGGAAGAGGCGCTCTACCTCACCAACCACTCGGACAACGTGACGCTGATCCACCGCCGCGATAGCCTTCGCGCGGAGAAGATCCTGCAGGAGCGGCTGTTCGCCAATCCCAAGATCACGGTGCTGTGGAACAAGGCGGTCGACAGTTTTGAGGCGGGGGAGAACGGCATGCTCCACCACCTCGCGCTGACCGACACGGTGACGGGCGAGGCTTCGACCCTCGAAACCGACGGGGCCTTCGTCGCGATCGGCCATGCGCCGGCGACCTCGCTGTTCGTCGGCAAGCTGCCGATGGACGAGAGCGGCTATCTGCTCACCGAGCCCGGCACGCCCAAGACCGCGATCCAGGGCGTGTTCGCCGCGGGCGACGTGACCGACCACGTCTACCGCCAAGCGGTGACGGCGGCGGGGATGGGCTGCATGGCGGCGCTCGACGGAGAGCGCTGGCTCGCGTCGCGGGCGCATGCCGAGCAGCAGGCCGAAGCGGCGGAGTAGGGCATTCCCACCCCCGGCCCCTCCCGCAAGCGGGAGGGGGGTATCAGCGCCAGACAATCCCCCTCCCGCTTGCGGGAGGGGTTAGGGGTGGGCAAGAGCCTCAGAACACCGCAATCGCGGCGTGAAGGATCAGCGCCATCAGTGCGAGGCTCGACAGCGCGAACAGCGCGAAGCGCAGCGCAACACGGTTGACGGTCGACTGCACGATCGAATGCAGCACCCGCAGGCCCACATAGGTCCAGGCGAGAACGGTGTTGAACCCGTCACCCTGCCCGATGATCGCCAGCACGATCGCCACCGCGTAGAACAGCGTCGGTGCCTCGTGCAGGTGGTTGTAATTGTCGGCCTTCCAGCTGACCGTGTCGGGCAGCTGCGCCCGCAGGGAAGCGCCGGTCGAGCCGACCATGCCCTTGGCATCGATCCCCGCCCTGAGCATTGCCGGGATGCGGGTTGCATACATCCACACCCACATCACCATCGTCCACGCCAGCAGCGCGACAACGGGTTGCAGAATATCCATTCCGATCATGATCTTGTCCTCAGGCGGGGATGGCAGAAGGGTCGGCGAGCAGCGTCACCGCACAGGCGCGCAGAGCGAGCGCGACAAGCGCAAGGGTGGAGGTGATGAACAGCAGGAAGCGCACGGGCACCTTGTTGACCGTCGCCTGCCAGATCGAGTGCACGATCCGCAAAGCCACATAGGCCCATGCCAGCCCCACATCGACACCGTTTGCGCCCATCATCGCCAGGATCACCACCGTGGGGTAGAACACCGTCGGCTGCTCGACGAGGTGCGAATAGTTGTGCGAGGGCCAGTTGATCTTCGGATCGACCGCGCCTTCGAGATCCTGCCCGCGCCCTCCCGGCCGGGCGCCAAGATCGATCCCGGCCTTCTTCAGCGCGGGCAGGCGGACCCCCGCAGTCCAGAACAGCATGATGAGCGTCCACACCACCAGCACGGCGGCGGGCGCGAGCATTTGCGCTTGCATCGATTGATCCCCTTTGAGCCTCTTTCCAGCGCACAGACTGCGAGTGCGGGAATGGATTGTCAAACGCAACCTATCCGCTAACCTCCTGCAGCATGCACCTTGTCCACGATCCCGCCGCGCTGCCCGCCGAAGCGATCAGCTTCGACGATTTTCTCAAGGTCGATATCAGGGCCGGGCGCATTATCCGGGCCGATCCCTTCCCCGAGGCGCGCAAACCCTCGCTGAAACTCACCATCGACTTCGGCGCGGGGGTGGGGATCAAGCGCTCTTCGGCCCAGATCGCCGAGCTCTACGCGCCCGAGGTGCTCGAAGGCCGGATGGTCGCTGCGGTGATCAACTTCCCCCCGCGCCAGATCGGCAAGTTCATGTCCGAGGTCTTGACCCTGGGCTTCCCCGATGCGGAGGGCCGGGTGGTGCTGTTCGCCCCCGATAGCGACGTGCCGCCCGGCGCGCGGCTTTTCTGAGGTGCGCTAGCGTTCGGCGTGCCTGCGGGCTCTCCTGGCCCCAGCGCGACAGGATGCGCTTTTGGAGAAATCAGGCCGCGGCGGGCAGCAGCGGCACGGTGATCGAGCGCTCGCCGCCGAAATCCTCGCGCACCACGATCCGGCCCTGCCGTTCGAGATGGTCGAGCAGCCGCCGCACGCGGCTCGGCGAGGCGCTGCCGTAGAGGCGGCCGAGCGCGTCCTCGCCGGGCATCGCATGGCCGCTGTGCGCGGCGATGAGGATCGCCAGATAGGGGGCGAGGCAATCGTCGTCGACGCCATCTGCCGCAGCGGCAATGGCGGCCTGCATTTCACTCTCGAGCTGGTCGAGGCCGCTTACCGCATGGGCGAACATCCGGCGGAAGCGGGCAATGTCGATGTGCGCGCTGGCGACACCAGCCTGGCGGCAGCGGATCGCGAAGTCGCGGAACGAGGCGGCGGCCGGGCGATAGGTCGCGCCCTCGGCGAGCGCGATGGCGCGAACCACGTCCTCGGGCGTTGTGCCGCCGCCGGTCACCGGTGCCGGGGCGGGCAGGGGAGCCGGGCGCTGTGCCGGGGCTTCGGGCGCGGGCACCGGCGAAGCCAGCGGCTCGGGCGCGCGGGTCACCTCGGGCAGATCGCGCGGGCGAGCGAGGGCTTCCTCGAGATCGGCGCGCGGCGGCGGGGGCGGGGGCGCGCGGCGCACCGGCTGGGGCGCGGCGACGGCCTCGGCGAGGCGATCGGTGAGGAGCGCCTCCATCGCACCCTCGGCGGCGTCAGGCAGCGGGATCAGCCCCTGTCCGCCCCCGCGTCCGGCAGTGCGCACCGGCCCGACATGGACAGCCACCGGCCGCCGGCTGATCGCCGGGCCAAGGCCGAGGAACTGGCCGCGCTGGAGATCGCGGATGCGCTCGGCCTGCCGCCGGTCCATGCCGAGCAGATCGGCGGCGCGCTGCATGTCGATATCGAGGAAGGTGCGCCCCATCAGGAAGTTCGACGCCTCGGCCGCGACGTTCTTGGCCAGCTTGGCGAGCCGCTGGGTGGCAACGATCCCGGCAAGGCCGCGCTTCCTCCCCCGGCACATCAGGTTGGTCATCGCCGCCAGCGTCAAGCGGCGGGTCTCGTCGTTCATCTCGCCCGCGGCGGCCGGCGCGAACATCTGCGCCTCGTCGACCACGACGAGGGCGGGATACCAGTGCTCGCGCGGGGCATCGAAGAGGGCAGTGAGGAACATCGCGGCACAGCGAATCTGCGCCTCGACCTCAAGCTCGTCGAGCGCCAGCACCACCGAGGCGCGGTGCAGGCGCACGCGCGCGGCAAGCTCCTCGATCTCGCGCGGGGAGTATGCGCCCGCGTCGATCACCACATGGCCGAAGGCATCGGCGAGCGTGACGAAATCGCCCTCGGGATCGATGATGATCTGCTGCACCGCGCCAGCACATTCCTCGAGCAGGCGGCGCAGAAGGTGCGACTTGCCCGAGCCCGAATTGCCCTGCACCAGCAGGCGCGTGGCGAGGAGCTCGGCGAGATCGATGCCGATCGCCTCTCCGGTTGGCCCGCGCCCGATGTCGATATGTGCCGTCACCCGGCAGGGATTAGGCAGGCGGCGGTCCCGAGCAAAGACGCATGCGCAAGTTTTCCAGCGTTTCCCGCGTCACCGCAGCGCAGCCACGGTGTCGCTCTCAAAGAACTCAATGGCTACCGCTGGCGCGATCCGGTGGTGGGGCGCCGGGTCATCTCCATCTGTGCCGCTAAAGGAAATCGGCCTGCAATCACGGCAGACTAGCCGGGCACAGACGAGGGGCCGGGTGATCGGTCAATCGTTGAAAAACAGAACTTTCAGGAAACTGGCTGGGGCGGAAGGATTCGAACCTTCGCATGGCGGTACCAAAAACCGCTGCCTTACCGCTTGGCTACGCCCCAGCAAGAGCGGCGCTCTATAGCGGTTGGTTTCAGGATGTGAAGGGGGCGAAAACACCTGTTCGCCCCCTTTGTGATCGCGCCAGGCCTCAGTCGAGGCGCTTGCCTTCGAAATCCGCGGCCGAGTGGCGTTCCTTGAGCTGGGTGTCTTCGTCGCCCCATACCTTGTTGACGATCCGCCCGCGCTTCACCGCGGGCCGCGCGGCAATTTCCTTCACCCAGCGGCCGACGTTCTCGTATTCGTCGATCGACAGGAAGGTCTTGGCGTCGTTGTAGATCGTGCCGGTGGTGAAGGGCGCAAGCCAGGGGAAGTTGGCGATGTCGGCAAGGGTGTATTCGTCGCCTGCCAGGAACCGGCTTTGCGCCAGCCGCTTGTCGGCGACGTCGAAGATGCGCTTGGTTTCCATCGCGTAGCGGTTGATCGGATATTCGTATTTCTCGGGGGCATAGGCGTAGAAGTGGCCGAAGCCACCGCCGATGAAGGGGCCGCTCGCGACCTGCCAGAATACCCAGCTCAGCACTTCCGCGCGCGCGGCGGGAGCGGCGGGGAGGAACATCCCGAACTTCTCGGCGAGGTGGACCAGGATCGCGCCGCTCTCGAACACGCGGAAGGGCGCTTGCTCGTCGCTCTTGTCGAGCAGCGCGGGGATCTTGGAGTTGGGGTTCACGCCGACAAAGCCGCTGGTGAACTGCTCGCCGTCGCCGATGTTGACCGTCCAGGCGTCATACTCCGCGCCCGTGTGCCCGGCTTCGAGCAGTTCTTCGAGCATGATCGTCGCCTTCACCCCGTTGGGGGTGGCGAGCGAATAGAGCTGAAAGGGATTGTCACCCTCGGGCAGCGCCTTGTCCTCGCGAGGCCCAGCGGTCGGGCGGTTGATGCTGGCGAAGCGCCCGCCCGAGACGGTGTCGGCGCTCCAGACGGCGGGCGGGGTGTAGGCGGTGTCTGCCATGCGCAATGCTCCTTGATTGGACGGGTGACACTTGGGCACTGGCGCGTCCGCGCGCAAGCGGGGGAGGGTGATCGATTGGCTTTGCTATGCGAAAGGCAGGCTTTTCGCCGGCCTGCTAGGAACACTGCCGATTAGCCGCTAGAGGCTGATGCGAACGCCAGCCGGAGCGCGTGCAAAGACAATGACCAAGGCCCACCCCTTCTTCGACATGCACTCCCACGGCTTCGTGCGCGTTGCCACCGCGACCCCGTGCAGCCGCACCGCCGATGTGCCGTTCAATACGGCGGGCGTGCTGGCCGAGGCGAGGAAGGCGCACGCGGCCAATGTCGATCTGGTGGTCTATCCCGAGCTGACGCTGTCCTCCTACGCGATCGACGACCTGCTGCTCCAGAACGCGATCCTCGAGCGGGTCGAGGCGGGGCTGGCCGAAATTGTCGCGGCCTCGGCCGAGCTTGATCCGGTGCTGGTGGTGGGCGCGCCGCTCAAGCGTGGGGACAAGCTCTACAACTGCGCGGTGGTGATCGCCCGCGGGCAGAT
Source organism: Porphyrobacter sp. (assembly GCA_013911835.1). Taxonomy (GTDB): domain Bacteria; phylum Pseudomonadota; class Alphaproteobacteria; order Sphingomonadales; family Sphingomonadaceae; genus Erythrobacter. The sequence goes on from JACESM010000060.1 coordinate 9,405, forward strand.
CCTCGGGGTGGTGCCCAAGAGCTTCCTGCCCAATTACCGCGAGTTCTACGAAAAGCGGCACTTCGCCCACGGGCGCGGTTGCACCGACATGTGGATCACGCTCGCGGGCGAGGACGTGCCCTTCGGCACCGACCTTGTCTTTGCCGCCGCCAATCTTCCGGGCTTCCGCTTTGGCGTGGAGATCTGCGAGGATTTCTGGGCGCCCGTCCCCCCGGGCATGCAGGCCGCGCTCGCGGGCGCGCTGATCCTGTGCAACCTTTCGGCCTCGCCCGTCACCATCGGGCGCGCCGACGACCGGCACCTGCACGCGCGCTCTTCGGCCAGCCGCGCCATCGCGGCCTATGTCTATTCGGCCAGCGGGCACGGCGAGAGCACCACCGACCTCTCGTGGGACGGGCAGGGGATGGTCTACGAGATGGGCTCGCTTGTCGCCCAGTCCGAACGCTTTGATCGCTCGGGCGAACTCTGCATCGTCGATATCGACACCGAAAAGCTCGCCGCCGAGCGGATGCGCAACCAGACCTTCGCGGATGCCGCCGAATGGGCGGGACGGCCCGAAGACACCTACCGCCGCGTCGAGTTCGAACACACCTACCAAGCGGGCGATATCGGCCTCCTGCGCCCCGTCGCACGCTTCCCCTTCGTGCCCGACCGGCCCGAGAAACTGGATGAAGACTGCTACGAGGCCTTCAACATTCAGGTCGATGCGCTGATGCGGCGGATGCAGTCGACCGGCGCCAAGTCGCTGATCATCGGCATTTCGGGTGGGCTCGATTCGACCCACGCGCTGATCGTCGCGGCCAAGGCCTGCGACCGGCTGGGCCTGCCGCGCACCACGATCCGCGGCTACACCATGCCCGGGTTCGGCACCTCGGAAGGCACCAAGTCGAACGCCCACCGGTTGATGCAGGCGCTCGAGATCACCGCGGGCGAGATCGACATCCGCCCGGCAGCGCGCAAGATGCTGGAAGACATTGGCCACGCCTTTGCCAATGGCGAGCCGGTGCACGACGTGACCTTCGAGAACGTGCAGGCGGGCCTGCGCACCGATTACCTCTTCCGCCTCGCCGGACAGCACGGCGGCTTCGTGGTCGGCACCGGCGACCTTTCGGAGCTGGCGCTGGGCTGGTGCACCTACGGGGTGGGCGATCACATGAGCCACTACGGCGTCAATGCGGGCGTGCCCAAGACGCTGATCCAGTATCTGATCCGCTGGGTGATCGCGACGGGGCAGTTCTGCGAGGAATGCGCTGCGGTGCTGGACGGCGTGCTCGGCACTGAAATCAGCCCCGAGCTGGTGCCGCCGGGTGCCGACGGCGCGGTGCAATCGACCGAGAGCCTGGTCGGCCCCTACGAATTGAACGACTTCTTCCTCCACCACATCATCCGCTACGGCCAGCGCCCCTCCAAGGTCGCTTTCCTTGCGTGGCACGCCTGGAAGGAGGCCGGGGCGGGGATGTGGCCTGCGGGCTTCCCGGACAGCGGCAAGAACGCCTACGACCTTGCCACCATCGCCCGTTGGCTCGACAAGTTCTGCGCGCGGTTCTTCGGCTTTTCGCAGTTCAAGCGCTCCGCACTGCCCAATGGGCCCAAGGTGTCCTCGGCCGGCGCGCTCTCCCCGCGGGGTGACTGGCGCGCGCCTTCCGATGCGGTGGCGACGGTGTGGCGCGAGGAGCTGCGTGACGGGCTGCCGCCGGAGGTTGCGAGCAAGGTGTTCGGCCCGCCCGACCGCTGATGCCCAGGTCGCTTACCCTCTCCGCGCTCGGGATAATGCTGTTCTGCAATGTCGCCTGGGCGATGAACATCGTGGTCAGCAAGATTGCGGTGGCAACGCTCGGCGTGCCGCCGCTGTTCTACACCGTGATGCGTTCGGCCACGGTGGTTGCGGTGCTGGTTCCGTTGCTGCTGCGCGGCAGGCCAGAACGCCTGCCGCTGGTGCTGCTGATCGGGTTCGCCATCACTGGCGGTAGCTTCGGGCTGCAATTCATCGGCCTCCAGACCGCGAGCCCCTCGGCAGTCGGGATCGTCAACCTCTCGGGTGCGCCGCTTACCGTGCTGTTCGCGATCCTGTTCCTGGGCGAGGAAGTGCGCTGGCGGCGCGGGATCGGCATGGCGCTGGCGCTGGGGGGCGTGGGCCTTGCGATCGGTGCGCCGTCCGAAGCGGGCGATCCGGTCGGGCTGGGCTTTGCCTTTGCGGGCGTGTTCATCGGCGCCTTCGCTTCGGTCTTCGTCAAGCGGCTCGATATCGGCGCGGCGACCTTGCAGGCCTGGGCAGGGGTGGCTTCGCTGCTCGTCATGCTGCCCGCCACGCTGACCCTGGAAACCGGGCAGATCGCCGCCGTCGAGGCCGCGCCGCTCGCGGTGGCGGGCTGCGTGCTGTTTGCCGGGGTGATCGTCTCGGTCGGCGCGCATTCGGCCTATTTCATGCTGTTCCAGCGCTATGACGCGAACCTCATTGTGCCGCTGACGCTGCTCACCCCGCTGCTCACCATTGCCTTCGGGACATGGCTGACGGGCGACACCATCGGCTGGCCGCTGATCGTCGGGGGGACGATGGCGCTGGCGGGGGTGGCGATCATCGTAATCCGTCCGGCCCGCAAGCTGTTCAAGCCGCGGCTGGTGCGCCCCGAAAGTTGAACGGCATGTCTGGTCGAAGGGGTGGGAGGGGGGCAGTGCGACCCTCGCCGGCCGCCCCCCGCCCATAGCGGTCGCCGGTCAGGCGGCGAGCTTCCGTGCGGCTTCTCTGGCAGCGGCGATCTTCGCCTCGCCGTCCGCGCCCATGATCCCGTCGGCGGCGACGATCGCGACATCGGTGATCCCGAGGAAGCCGAGGAAGAAGGTCAGCCAGCGGCTCATGAAATCGAAGTCGCCGCCTACCGGCGTGCCGCCGCTGGCGATGGCGAGGTAGGCCTTCTTGCCCCCCAGCAGGCCTTCCGGGCCATTGGCGGTGTAGTGGAACGTGGTGCCCGCACGCGCCACCAGATCGGCCCAGGCCTTGAGACTGGCGGGCGGGCCGAAATTGTAGACCGGGCTGGCGATGACGATGGTGTCGGCGGCCTGCAATTCGGCGATCAGCGTGTCGGCGATGGCGGCAAGCGCGGCCTGTTCGGGCGAGCGGTCTGCGGCAGGGGTGAGGTTGGCGGCGAACCGCTCGGCGCTCACGAAGGGCAGGTCGTTTGCGGCAAGCTCACGGGTGGTGACGCGCGCCCCGGTTTTCGCGGCAAGCCCATCGGCGATGCTCTGGCCTAGCTGGCGCGAAACGCTCTCGACGTCCGAACGGATGCTGGCGGTGATGTAGAGGATGTTGCTCATGGTTTGGTTCCTGATCGTTCCCCTCCCGCTTGCGGGAGGGGTTAGGGGTGGGAATATGCTGGTGGGGGTGGCGCTTTGCTGAAAGGCCCACCCCCGACCCCTCCCGCAAGCGGGAGGGGAGATTTCAGGCCGCGTCGACCAGCACGACCTCGCTGTCCTCAAGCGCGGTGATGGTCACTTCGGCAAGCCGGGTGATGGCCACACCGTCGCGGGCGACCGCTTCGACATCGCCGATCCGCACCTTGCCGGTGGCAGGCACGAGATAGAGGTGCCGGTCAGCCGAGCGGGGTGTGTAGGTCACGCTCTCCCCCGCCTTGATCGTCGCCCCCAGCACCCGGGCATCGGCACGGATGGCCAAAGCCCCTTCGCGCGCGTCGTCATCGTTCGCCACGCCGCTCGCCAGCGGAACGAAGGCGCCCGCGCGGGGCTCCTTGGGGAACTGGCGCGCGCCCCAGCCGGGCTGGCCGCCGCGGGCATCGGGGATGATCCAGATCTGGAACAGCGTGGTGGTCTCGT
>JACESM010000061.1 GCA_013911835.1 Porphyrobacter sp.
CTTCGCCAGGCTCGCGCTTTCGGGACTGACGCTGGCGGGACAGGAGGTAACGCTGTGCCCCGAGGGCCGCAGCGCCATGCTCACCTATGGCCGCTCGCTGCGCCTTGCCGCGCGCACCGGGGCGCTGAAGCTCGACGGCACGCTTGGCGAGAGCCCGGCGCGCCTTGCCGCGAGCGGTGTCTCGCTGCGCTATCCGCAGCCCTTCGCGGTAGAGGGCCTTGCCGCGCGCATCGGCGAAGGGGGCAGCGAAGTGCGTCTTTCCGCCGCGACGCTCACCGGGAGATTTGGCGAGGCGATCAGCGGCGATTTTGCAGGGGGCGCAGCACGGCTTGCCGCTGTGCCTTTCGATCTCGATTCGATCGCAGGGGGCTGGTCCTTCGCCGCCGGCGTGTTGAACCTCGCCGACGCCAGCTTCACCCTGACCGGCCGCCCGAACGCGGATCACCCCGAGCCGCGTTTCACCCCGCTGATGGCCAATGGCGCTGCGCTGCGGCTCGAGGACAACCGCATCACCGCCGATGCCCGGCTCGCGCACCGCGAATCGGGCCGCGCCGTCGCCAATGTGGCGATCACCCACGATCTCGGCACCGCCGCGGGCGGCGCGCGCCTCGCCGTGCCCGCGCTGGTGCTCGACAAGGGCTTCCAGCCCGAAGACCTGTCCTCTCTTGCCAAGGGCGTGATCGCGCTGGCCGACGGAACCGTGACCGGCAGCGGACGGATAGACTGGCAGGGCGAAAATCTCACCAGCTCGGGCACCTTCGGCAGCGATGGCTTCGATTTCGCCGCCGCCTTCGGCCCGGTGCGCGGGCTGAAGGGAGAGGTGGTGTTCACCGATCTGCTCAACCTCACCACCGCGCCCGACCAGAAGGTAACGATCGCCGCGATCAATCCCGGGGTCGAGGTGCTCGCCGGAACGGTCCAGTTCGAGGTGAAGGACGGCACGCTCCTCGCGCTCGAGGACGCGCATTTCCCCTTCATGGGAGGCACTCTCACCATGCGCCCGCTGGTGATGGACTTCAGCCAGCCCGAGGAGCGTCGCTACGTCTTCGAGATCACCGGCCTCGATGCCGCGACCTTCGTGGCCGAGATGGAGCTCAGCAACCTTGCGGCCACCGGGGTGTTCGACGGCACAGTGCCGATTGTCTTTGACAAGGACGGGCGCGGGCGGATCGATGGCGGGGTGCTGGTCGCGCGCGAGGGCGGGGGCAATATCGCCTATATCGGCGAGCTCAGCTACGAAGACCTCGGCACGATGGGCAATTACGCCTTTTCGGCGCTGCGCTCGCTCGATTATCGCCAGATGCGGGTCGGGCTGGGCGGACAGCTTGATGGCGAGATCATCACCCGTTTCGAGTTTGACGGCGTCCGGCAGGGCGCGGGCGCAAGCCGCAACTTCGTGACCCGGCGGCTCGCCCGCCTGCCGATCCTCTTCAAGGTCAACGTCCGCTCGGAGAATTTCCACCAGCTGGCGACGATGGTCCGGTCGTTGTGGGATATCGACTACCTCGGCAGCCCGGTCGATCGCGGGCTGCTCAAGGCGGAGGATGGCCGCTTCGTTCCCGCCAATCCCGCGCGCCCTACCTTGCCGGGGGCTATCCAACCCGTTCAACCTGCCGAAAGCGAAAGCCAGCCATGATGCATCACGAATTGACCGCGCCGGGCGGCGCTGCCAAATCCTCGGGACAAAGCCGGGGAAGCGGAGTGCAGATGGGGCGGCAGATGACAGGACGACACCGGGCGATGATGGCCGGAGCGGCGATCCTTTCGGCGGGCCTTGGCGGATGCATCAACATCGCCGCGCCTGACAAGCCGATCGTGATCGAGCTCAACATCAACATCCGGCAGGAAGTGATCTACCGGCTGGCGGAAGACGCGGCCAACACGATTGAAGAGAACCCGGACATCTTCTGAAGGTGCCCGGCGATCTGGAGAAAAGCTGATGCTGAATGCCAAATCCGCAAGTCTGGCCGTTCTGGTCGCAATCGCCGCGCTGACCGCGCCCGCGCTCGCTCAGCGCGACCCTGCCTTCGATGCCGCGCGCGCCTCGGGCAAGGTCGGCGAGAAGGTTGACGGCTATGTCGGCATCGTCGGGACCGAGACAACCGAGCTGCGCCGGATCGTGGACGACATCAATATCAAGCGCCGCGCTGTCTATGCCGAGCGGGCGCAGGCCAAGAATGCGACGATCGAGGAATATGCCCTGACGATCGGTTGCCAGCAGATCCTCAAGACTGCGCCGGGGGAAAAGTACCAGGCCCCTGACGGCACCTGGCAAACCCGCACCAGCGCACCCCCGATGCGTCACCCCAAGTGCCCGTGAGTTTTGTGCAGTTGCACAAAACTCCGTCCCGCCGATGTTGACACATATCTAGCCCCCTTCTAAGGGGGCGGCGCCCTCGGCGGGCACCTGGTTGCATGTGGCTTGGCCTTGCCTTTAAGGACAAAGCCATGAGCGACGAGAAACCCGCCCGAGAACCCATTCACGAGGATGCGCGGATTGACGCGCTCGAAGCGCGGCTCAAGGCCGCACGCGAGCGTGAAGAGCAGCGCAACCGGCCGCAGGTGAAGGGTGTCGATGCGAATTATCGCAGCGGCAACCGCGCACTGGCCAGCCTTCTGGGCGGGATCATCGGTGGCCTGGTGATCGGCTTTGCGATTGACGCATTGCTGGGCATCGCGCCCTGGGGTCTGTTAGGCGGGCTGTTTCTCGGAACGGCATCGGCTTTCAGAAGCATTATTCTGAGCGCGAACACGCGCCCCGCAGACGAGGCTGACAGCAGGGACTAGGCGGGTATTCGCCCGGTTCCGCCCGCGTTCAGTCCCCTCGAGGGGCGCGTTTGATGTGAAACATTTGGGGATCTTTCGATCGTGGCAGCCGAAGAAGGCAAGGTCGATCCGATGAAGCAGTTCACCATCGAACCCCTGCTGGGGTCCGATTGGCAGCTGGGCGACGGAATCAACATCGCGTTCACTAACTCCGCGCTGTGGATGGCGATCACCGCTGTCCTCGTCTGGGTGTTCGTCGCAGGCGGCATGAAGCGCCAGCTGGTGCCGGGCCGCTGGCAGATGGCGGTCGAGACCATGACCGGCTTCATCGACGACCTGCTTGAAGCGAATGTCGGCAAGGCCGGGCGCAAATATGTGCCCTACATCTTCACGCTGTTCATGTTCATCCTGTTCGGCAACCTGCTCGGCCTCGTGCCGGTGGGGCTGATCCCGGGCATCCACGCTTTCACCTTTACCAGCCACTTCACCGCGACCGGCGTGTTGGCGATCATGAGCTTCGGAATCGTGCTGATCGTCGGCTTCTGGAAGCACAAGCTGCACTTCTTCTCGCTGTTCTGGCCCTCGAACACCCCGTGGTTCCTGGCCGCGCCGATCAGCCTGATCGAGCTCGTCAGCTTCATGGTCCGCCCCTTCAGCCTGGCGCTGCGACTGTTCGTGGCGATGATGGCCGGCCACGTCCTGCTCAAGGTGCTGGCGAGCTTCGTGATCGCCGGCGGCGGCGCGGGCCTTGGCCTCGGCGTTCTGGTCGGCGTGCCGAGCTTCGTGTTGATGGTCGCGATCAGCGCGCTCGAAATTCTCGTTGCGGGCATTCAGGCCTATGTCTTTGCGCTGCTGACCTCGCTTTACATCAACGACGCGGAAAACCTTCACTGAGGGCCTCGCGGGGCTTTCTTCACTACCCTCGACAACAATCAGAATTTCAACGGAGTTTAATACCATGGACGCACAAGCTGCAGCTCTTCTCGGTGCCGGTCTCGCGGCGATCGGCGCTGGCCTCGCCGCGCTCGGCGTGGGCAACGTGTTTGCCTCGTTCCTCGAAGGCGCGCTGCGCAACCCGGGTGCTGCCGATGGCCAGCAGGGCCGCCTGTTCATCGGCTTCGCGGCTGCCGAACTTCTCGGCCTGCTGGCCTTCGTGATCGCCGTCCTGCTGATCTTCAGCTAAGACGAGACCGCGCTCGCGCCGGGTCGGGAGCACCCGCTCTCGCCCGGCGGAGCCGATCACACCGCGTTCCGGCCAAAGGTCCAACATGCCTCAGATCGATCAACTCTCCGAAACCCTGACCAGCCAGGTCTTCTGGCTGCTGGTGTTCTTCGGCATCACCTTCGTCCTCGTGGGACTGGGGATGGTGCCCAAGATCCTCGGCACGGTGGAGATGCGTGACAACCAGATCGCCGGCGATCTCGCCGCGGCCCAGGCTGCGCGCGATGCGGCGACAGCTGAGGAAGAGGCCTGGCGCACCCGCGAGAACGCCAACCGCGCGGCCGCGCAGGCGCTGATCGGCGAGGCCAAGGCCAAGGCAGCCACCGCCAGCGCCGCCAAGCTTGCCAAGGCGCAGACCAAGCTCGACGCCAAGCTCGCCGAGGCCGAAGCCGCGATCGAAGCCGCGCGCACCAGCGCCATGGCCGAGGTCGAGGGCGTTGCCGCCGACGCCGCGCGCGACATCGTCGCCCGCGTCGCCGGGGCCGATATCAAACCCGCGGCCGCCAAAGCTGCGGTCAAGAAGGTGATGGCGCATGGCTGACATCCTGACCCTGCTCGCCGGCGGTGCTGAAGGCGCTCACCACGCCGAACCCAGCGTTTTCGGGATCGACACCTATCAGTGGGTCGCGCTGGCAATGGCCGTGCTGATCGGCGTGTTCATCTGGAAGAAGGTCCCCGGGATCATCACCGGCGGGCTCGATGCCAAGATCGCCGCGATCCGCTCGGCGCTCGATGAAGCCAAGACCCTGCGCGCCGAGGCCGAGGCGCTGCGCGCCGAATATGCCGCCAAGATCGCGGGCGCCGAGAAGGACGCCGAAGCGATGCTGGCCGGCGCGCGCGAAGAGGCCGACGCGATCCTCGCCAAGGCCGAGGCTGACAGCAAGGTGATGGTCGCCCGCCGCCAGAAGATGGCCGAAGACAAGATCGCCGCCGCCGAGCGTGCCGCGATTGCCGACGTCAAGGCCCGCGCGGTGACCGCCGCCGCTGCCGCCTCGAAGGTGCTGATCGCCAAGGCGCATGACGGCGATGCCGACCGCAAGCTCGCCGACGAGGTGATTGCCTCGCTCTGAGCGGCGCGGCCAGACGAAGATAGAGAGGGCGGTCTGTTTGGGCCGCCCTTTTTCGTTAGCCGATCAGCGGTCGGGCACGAGCACGACCTTCCCCACCAGCTCACGCCGCGCCATCGCCTCGAAGCCTTCGCGCCAGCGGGAGAGGGGGAGGGTGCGATCGATCGCGGGGGTGATCGCGCCTGCCTCGGCGAGACGGGCGATGGCGCGGGTGATCGCGGCGCCGCGCTCGGGAAAGCGGCGCGCATATTCTCCGGCGCGCAGGCCGACCACGGAAAACCCCTTGATCAGCGGAATGTTGGTCGAGATATCCGCGATCCGCCCCGAGGTGAAACCCACTACCATCAGCTTGCCCCCGAAGGCGACGCAGCGGGTCGACTCGTCGAACACGTCGCCGCCTACGGGATCGAACACGATGTCGGCGAGCGCCCCGCCGGTCAGCCGCGCGATCTCGTCCCGAAAGCGCCCGTCGGCCACAATCACGGCATCAGGACGGGCGAGCGCGGCGATGGCGTCCGCCTTGGCGGGCGAGCCGGTGGAGGCGATCACCCGCGCGCCCATCGCCCGCGCGAGGTCGCAGGCGGCAAGGCCCACGCCGCCGCTCGCGCCGTGGACCAGCACCCACTGACCTTCCTGCAATCCGGCCAGTTCGACCAGCCCGGTAAAGGCGGTGGAATAGGCCGCGCCCATCGCGGCGGCAGCTGCGAAGTCCATCCCTGAGGACATGGCGGAGAGCTTGCCTGCCGGAACGCAGGCGACCTCGGCAAAGGCGCCGGTCTTGTTGCCGCCCATCACCTTGTCGCCGGGCGCGAATCCGCTCTCGGGATCGGCCTCCAGCACCTCGCCTGCGAATTCGAGCCCGCTGGTGAAGGGCACCTCGGGCTTGAACTGGTATTCGCCGCGGGTCATCAACAGATCGGGGAAGTTGAGCGAGGCCGCCGCTACCCGCACCTTCACCTCGCCCGGTGCGCGGGTGGGAACCGGTATGTCGGCAAGGCGCATGCCCGACAGGTCGCCCGACAGGCGCTCAACGCGCAGGGCCTGCATTGGTCTTAAAAGCTGTCCTTGGCGGCGCGAAGGGCGGCGAAGGTCTCGGCCGGGGTGCTGCCGCCCCAGCGGGCCATCATGTCCGGATCGTCGGCACGCAGAAAGGGATTGGTGGCCAGCTCGCGGCGCAGGGTGGTGGGTACGGTCCATTCGTCCTTGGCGCGCTTGGCGGCAATCTCGTCCGCATAGTCCTGAAGCGCGACGTTCTCGGGATCGGCGTGGAGCGCAAACTTGGCGTTCGACGCGGTATACTCGTGCGCGCAGTAAAGCAGGGTTTCGGCCGGCAGCGCCTTGATGCGCGAGAGGCTGTCCCAGAACTGCCGGGGCTCGCCCTCGAACATCCGCCCGCAGCCCAGCGCGAAGACCGCATCGCCGACAAAGGCGACCCCGGCTTCGGGCAAGTGGAAGGCGATATGGCCATTGGTGTGGCCCGAGACGTCGATCACATGGGCCTGCGTCCCGCCGATGGTCACGACGTCGCCATGCCCCACGGTGCGATCGACCGGGAACTTTCCGGAGACCTCTGCGGGCCCGAGGATCGTGCAGCCGGTTGCCTCCTGGATATGGGCGTTACCGCCTGCGTGATCGGGGTGCCAGTGGGTGTTCCAGATCTGGGTGATCTTCCAGCCCTTCATGTCCGCTTCGCGCAGGTATGCCTTGGCGTCGGGCGTATCGATGGCGACCGTTTCGTGGCTCTCGGTATCGTGGACGAGATAGCCGTAATTGTCGCTGAGACAGGGGAATTGGTGAACGTGGATCATGAAGGCGAGCTTACGCCCAAGCACCGGACGTGAAAAGGCCCGCCGGCTCGTCTGAGCGGGCGGGCCTTTCGATTTGGCTGAGTACGCCCGCCCCTAGGGACGGGCGCGCCAGGATTACTCGCTGCCCTTCTTGAGCGCGGCGCCGAGGATGTCGCCGAGCGAAGCGCCCGAATCCGACGAGCCGAACTGGGCCACCGCTTCCTTTTCTTCGGCGATCTGACGCGCCTTGATCGAGAAGTTGGGCTTCTTCGAACGGTCGAAGCCGATCACCATCGCGTCGATCTTGCTGCCGACCTGGAAGCGGTCGGGGCGCTGTTCGTCGCGGTCGCGGCCGAGGTCGCTGCGCTTGATGAAGCCGGTCGCGCCGTCTTCGCCAACCTGCACTTCAAGGCCGCCGTCGCGCACTTCGAGCACGGTAACGGTGACGGTCTGGTTCTTGCGCAGGCTCGACCCGGTCGAGACCGCTTCAGCCGAAGGCGCGCCCTTTTCGAGCTGCTTCATGCCGAGGCTGATGCGCTCCTTCTCGACGTCCACATCGAGCACGATGGCCTTGACCATCTCGCCCTTGCGGTGGAGCGCCAGCGCGTCCTCGCCTGAGATGCCCCAGGCGATGTCCGACATGTGCACCATGCCGTCGACGTCGCCGTCGAGACCGATGAACAGGCCGAATTCGGTGGCGTTCTTGACTTCGCCCTCGACTTCGCTGCCGACCGGATGCTTCTCGGCGAACTCGTCCCACGGATTGCGCTGGGCCTGCTTGAGGCCGAGGCTGATGCGGCGCTTGTCGCTGTCGACCTCGAGCACCATCACGTCGACTTCCTGCGAGGTCGAGACGATCTTGCCGGGGTGGACGTTCTTCTTGGTCCAGCTCATTTCGCTGACGTGGACGAGGCCTTCGATGCCCGCTTCCAGTTCGACAAAGGCGCCGTATTCGGTGATGTTGGTCACCTGACCCGACAGCTTCATGCCGACCGGGTACTTGGCGGCAACCCCATCCCACGGATCGCTTTCGAGCTGCTTCATGCCGAGGCTGATGCGCTGCGTTTCGGCATTGATGCGCACGATCTGCACGGTCACCGTGTCACCGATGGCGATCACTTCGCTCGGGTGGTTGACGCGCTTGTAGCTCATGTCGGTGACATGCAGCAGGCCGTCGATGCCGCCGAGATCGACGAAGGCACCGTAATCGGTGATGTTCTTGACCACGCCGTCGATGATCTGGCCTTCGACCAGGTCATTGATGAGTTCGCTGCGCTGTTCGGCGCGGGTTTCCTCGAGGACCGCACGGCGCGAGACGACGATATTGCCGCGGCGACGGTCCATCTTGAGGATCTGGAAGGGCTGCGGCACGTCCATCAGCGGGGTGACGTCGCGCACCGGGCGGATGTCGACCTGGCTGCCGGGGAGGAAGGCCACGGCGCCATCGAGATCGACGGTGAAGCCGCCCTTGACGCGGCCGAAGATGCGGCCTTCGACGCGCTTGCCTTCGCCGAATTCGCTTTCGAGCTTGTCCCACGCGGCTTCGCGGCGGGCGCGGTCGCGGCTGAGCATGGCTTCGCCATCGGCGTTCTCGACGCGGTCAACGAAGACTTCGACTTCGCCGCCGACGGTCAGGCCGTGGTCGTCTTCGCCACGCGAGAATTCCTTGAGAGAGATGCGGCCTTCGCTCTTGAGGCCGACGTCGATCACGGCAAAGCCGTTTTCGATCGCGGTGACGGTGCCCTTGACGACGCGGCCTTCAAAGCCGTCTTCGCCGGCGCCGCCGAGCTGTTCGTTGAGAAGCGCCTCGAAATCGGCGCGGGTGGGGTTGGCAGTGCTCGCCATAAGTGCAGGAGTCCTGTTTCGTTGTGCTACCGGCCACCGGTTTTTCCGGGGTCTTTCACCGCTTCCCGTGCACCATTGCGCGGGCTGGCGGGGCAAGAGGCAGACTTCCGCGCGCAGCCCCATGCTGATCGCGCAGGTTCCGTACAACCAGTGATGATTGGTAAGAACGGGGGCGCGCCTAGGCGAGGCCCGCCCAAAATGCAAGGAAAATGGCGCCGCGCGCGGCGTGCTACCGTCCCTTGTAGAGCATTGCCACGTCACAGCGTTCATAGCGCGCGCCGTAGTCCGCCATGATCCCCGCGTCGTGGACGAAGCCGAGCTTTTCGTAGAGATGGATGGCCGCTGCGCACTTGCGGTTGGTCAGCAGGTACAGCTTGCTCGCGCCCAGTTCCTGCGCCCGGGCGATGGTTGCCGCCAACAGAAATTCGCCAGCCTTGAGTCCGCGGGCGGCTTCGCGGACCCCCATCTTGGTCAGTTCGAAGCTGCCGGGGGCGGTGCGTTGTAGCGCGCAGGTGCCGACGATACCGAGGCCATGCGCCTCGACGAACAGGATATCGCCGCCGGGCGCGATGATCTTCTCGCGCGGGTTTTCGAGCACCTCGCGATCCGTTGGTTCGAGCGCGAACATCGCTGCGATCCACTCGGCGTTGATGTCGTGGAAATGCTTCGCGAGGCTGTCGTCGAAGGGGCGAATGCGCAGTGTCTCCGCCGCGGCGCGCGCATGCACCGCCGCGATCGCGGCCTTGATCGCAGCGTCGCGGCTGAGGTGGGTGGTGTCGAGCACAACCGAACCGGGCGCAGCCATCAGCGGCGCATCGGCGCGGTTCATGTCGCGTTCGTCGCGCGCGGAGATATCCGCCTCGATCACGGCCGGATCGATCGTGATCCCGCGAGACTTCATCTCCAGCCAGCGCCGCCGCGCGCGCTCCGCCACGCTGGCGGTGACGAACAGCTTCACCTGCGCCTCGGGCGCGATCACCGTGCCGATGTCGCGCCCGTCGAGCACCGCGCCGCCTTCCTGCAAGGCGAAGGCGCGCTGGCGTTCGTAAAGCGCGCGGCGCACCGGGGGGTGGACCGAGACGCGGCTCGCATAGCCGCCGACCTCCTCGGAGCGCAGGATCTCGTCATCCAGCAGGCTGTCGGGGAACTCGCAAGCCGCCAGCGCCACATGGGCGTCATCCGGGTCGCCGCCCACGAGCTGCACCTGCCGCCCGACCGCACGGTAGAGCAGTCCGGTATCGAGATGCGGCAGGGCGAAATGGCCTGCGAGCGCCTTGGCGATGGTGCCCTTGCCGGAAGCTGTGGGGCCGTCGACTGCGATGATCATTCAGCGGTCTCCCCCCGGCTCCGCCACGCCCGCGCCAGTCCTAGGATCGCGATCGAGGCCCAGAAGAACTCCAGCACCAGGCTCGCCCAGTTGGTGTGATAGATCAGGGAGACCGTCAGCAGCGCGGCGCCCAGCAGATTGGTGCCGTGGAGCAGGAACGGATTGGTCGTCTTGGCGAGCGTCAGATAGGCGTAGGCGCCGATGATGCAGGCGGTGCCGGCAAGGCCGACGAGGCTCGGCCAGTCGAGCGGGGTGTTCACGCTGCCGACGCCTCTTCCAGCAGCCCCATGAAGGTCGGGAAGCTGGTGTTGATCGGCGAGATGTCGTCGACCTCGACCCCGCCTTCGCTGACCAGCCCCGCCACAGCCATGCTCATCGCGATGCGGTGATCGAGCAGCGACTTGACGCGGGCGTTGCCGGTGCCGCGCAGCGGCTCGCCGCCGGTGCCGTGGATGGTGAGCCCGTCCTCGTGCTCCTCGACACGAGCGCCTGCCGCGGTGAGCGCGGCGGCCATGGCGGCGAGGCGGTCGCTTTCCTTGACGCGCAGTTCGTCAAGGCCGGTGGTGCGGGTGGTGCCCGAAGCGAGCGCGGCGGCGACGAACAGGACCGGGAACTCGTCGATCATGGCGGGGGCGATGGCCGGATCGACGTCAACGCCGGTGAGCGGCGCATGGCGCACCCGCAGGTCGGCGACCGGCTCGCCGCCGACTTCGCGGGCGTCCACTTCCTCGATGTCGGCGCCCATCTGGCGCAACACTTCGAGCAGCCCTGCGCGGGTGGGGTTGAGGCCGACATTCATGATCGTGAGGTCGCTCCCCGGCACCAGCGTGGCGGCGACCATGAAGAAGGCAGCGGACGAGGGATCGCCGGGGACGGTCACGTCCATCGGGTGCAACTCCGCCTCGCCGTGGATGCTGATGATGGTTTCGCCGTTCTCCTCGCCCACTTCGAGCTTCGCGCCGAAGCCGGTGAGCATCCGTTCAGTGTGGTCGCGGGTCGGGACGGGTTCGATCACGCGGGTGATACCCGGCGTGTTGAGCCCCGCGAGCAGAACCGCGCTCTTGACCTGTGCGCTCGCCACCGGAAGGCGGTAGGTGATCGGCACGGATGGCGAGGCGCCGCGCAGCATCAGGGGGAGGGTGCCTCCTGTGCTGGCCTCGAAGCTCGCGCCCATCAGGCTGAGCGGATCGATCACCCGCTTCATCGGGCGGCCCGACAGGCTTGCGTCACCCGTGAAGGTGGCGGTGATGGCGTGGCTTGCCACAAGGCCCATCAAGAGCCGCGTCGAAGTGCCCGAATTGCCCATGTCGAGCGCCTGCCTGGGTTCCAGCAGGCTGCCCACGCCGACGCCGTCGACGGTCCAGACGCCATCCTCCCCGCGCGCGATCTGCGCTCCGAAGGCGCGCATCGCGGCGGCAGTCGCCAGCACGTCCTCGCCCTCGAGCAGCCCGGTGATCCGGCTGCGGCCCACAGCAAGGCCGGCAAACATCAGCGAGCGGTGGCTGATCGACTTGTCGCCGGGAACGCGGATCGCGCCGGTCAGCGGGCCGAGGGACGAGAAGCGATGGCTGGTCATAAGGCCGCGGTCTTTGACAGCGCCCCGCGCTTCTGGCAAGGCGCGCCGCGCGCCGCGGCCCGGGCTCTTGATAAAGCGCTTGCCGCGCCCAATTTTTGCGACCAAGCGCCCCGCGATCTTTGCAGCTACCATGTCCGCTCCGGCCACGGGGCGGGTTCGAATTGAGGAATGACAATGGCCAAGCCCGAATGGGGAACCAAGCGTACCTGCCCGAAGTGCGGCACGCGCTTTTAC
The DNA here is from genome assembly GCA_013911835.1 of Porphyrobacter sp. GTDB lineage: Bacteria > Pseudomonadota > Alphaproteobacteria > Sphingomonadales > Sphingomonadaceae > Erythrobacter. The sequence goes on from JACESM010000061.1 coordinate 11,825, forward strand.
GATCTCGGCAAGGAAGACCCGGTCGCCTGCATCGAATGCGGCGAGACCTGGACGCCCGAGCCGGTGCTCAAGTCCAAGCAGCCGATTCCCTTCGAGGAAGTCGAGAAGAAGGTCGATGTCGACGCCGACGCGGATCTGGGCGGCGATGATGATCTGGGCGATCTCGAGGACATCGAGGACATCGACGAGGATGGCGATTCGCCCGACAACGACGTCGACCTCGGCGGTGACGACGATCTGGGCGTTGCCACCTCGGGCGATGATGAAGACGACGAAAGCTGATTTTGCTCTTGCAATGGTGGGGCGGCCCTTATAATGGCCGCCTCCCGCAGGCAGGGCACCCGCTCTGCTTTGCATGATGACTGGCTCGGGGCCTTAGCTCAGCTGGGAGAGCGCAACACTGGCAGTGTTGAGGTCAGCGGTTCGATCCCGCTAGGCTCCACCAGTCATTCTGATCAAAGTCGGAATTCGTAGCCCCAGAGGGGCGCAGTTTCGCAACGCTGGCCGACGAGGTTTCGTCCGCCGGCGTTTTTCGCATGATGCGCGCCCGGCAGGTCGCGTGAGGAGACGTTGGCGATGTTCGATACGCTGTCCGACCGCCTTGGCGGGGTGTTCGACAGGCTCAAGGGCCGCGGCGCGCTGCGTGAGCAGGACGTGCGCGATGCCATGCGCGAAGTGCGCATCGCGCTCCTCGAAGCCGACGTCGCGCTCCCCGTCGCCCGCCGCTTCATCGACGCCGTCACCGAGAAGGCGGTCGGCCAGGATGTCCTGAAGTCGGTCACCCCCGGCCAGATGGTCATCAAGATCGTCCATGACGAACTGGTCGAGACGCTGGGCGGGATGGAGGTCGAAGGCCTCAAGCTCGATGCGCGCCCTCCGGTCGTGATCATGATGGTCGGCCTGCAGGGCTCTGGGAAAACGACCACCACCGCCAAGCTCGCCAAGCTGATCCGCGAACGCCACGGCAAGAAGGCGCTGATGGCCTCGCTCGACGTCCACCGTCCGGCGGCGCAGGAACAGCTGGCGGTGCTGGGCACGCAGGTCGAGGTCGCCACCCTGCCGATCATCGCCGGACAACAGCCGGTCGACATTGCGCGCCGCGCGATGGAAGCGGCCAAGCTTCAGAACTTCGACGTGCTGCTGCTCGACACCGCCGGGCGTCTGCACGTCGATGATGCGCTGATGGCCGAGATGAAGGCGGTCGCTGGCGTGTCGTCGCC
>JACESM010000062.1 GCA_013911835.1 Porphyrobacter sp.
GCGCTGCGGTTCGAGGGCTGGCGCACCATCGCGCAGCTCGCGCAAGGCGAGGATCCGGCGAGCCTCGGCTGCGACTACATCCTGCAAGGCAAGGCCCCCGTGGCGCTGGAGCACGCCCGGTGACGACCAAGCCTACCCCGATCACCCTCACCAACGACCCGCTCGCGCCGTACCTGATCGCGCCGGGCTGGCGGGTGGGCGATCTCCTGTTCCTCTCCGGGCAGGCGAGCATCGGGCCGGACGGCAGCATTGTCGGCATCGGCGACTTCGACGCGCAGCTCGCGCAGACCATCGCCAATATCGCAACCGTGCTGGCCGCGGGCGGCAGCGACCTCTCGAAGGTGGTCAAGGTCACCATCTACCTCACCGACATGGCGAACTTCCCCGCCATTCTCGATGCGCGCAAACGCTGGTTCACCCCGCCATACCCCGCCGACACGACCGTCGAGGTCAAGGGCCTCGCGCTCCCCGAACTGATGGTGGAGATCGACGTGATCGCCAGCGTGTGAGGGCTTCGCCCCACCGCACTTCCTGTCCATGCGCCGCCCTGCGGGCTGCGTCCCACCTCGAACCCCTCCCGCGGGCGGGAGGGGGACAAGCTTGCGCGGCTGCGCCGCGTGGTTTCACGCAGAGATCGCAGAGGAAAGGAGAGGCGCAGAGATGTTGCGCCTGCGACGAAGCCGCAATCGTCCCCAGACGCTGCGGCAAGCCGCACCGGAGCAATTCATGGATGTTCCTTCGGCCCCTCCAACCCCTCCGCGCCTCTCCTGCCTTCTCTGCGTCTCTGCGCGAAACGACCCGCAGCGAAGCTGCGTAACCTTCTTCGCGCTCTCCTTTCCTCTGCGGTCTCTGCGTGAACCCATCCTATCCCCACAGCCAAGCCGAAGCGGTAGCCAGGGGCACGCACGCTACCCGCATCAATGAGCGCGACAGCCTTCAACCCAGCACCTTCCTCAGCCACGCGTCCATCGCCGGAGTGGCGGGGTAGTCGGGCTGGCCGAGCTTGCGGTTGATTTCCATGTGGCCGCGCAGCCCGTCGCCGGGAAAGCCCGCGATCTCGACCGCAGTGCCGCCGCCCTTGAGCGCCTCGGCCAGCCGCTTCGACTGGTCGACCGCATCGGCGCGCTGGACATGGAGCAGCAGGAAGGCGGGCGCATTGGGACTGGCGGCATGGGCGACGGGGGAGAGCGCCTGCTGCCGCGCCGGGTCGGTGCCGAAGGCGTCGGTATAGACGCCGCCCATCCGCCCTCCGGCCTTCGCCACTTGCGTTGCCACGTCATAGGCCGCGCCGTCATTGGGCATCACCCCGTCGATGTCGGCGAAGCTGAGGCCCGCCTTCTTCAGGTAGCGCTCGTCGGTCCCCACCAGCGCCACCAGATGCGCGCCGGCCGAGTGCCCGGTCAGCACCACGCGGCTGCGATCAATCCCGTATTCCTCGGCGCGCTCCAGCAGGTAGGCGAGCGCGGCGGCGACATCGCTCGCCTGCTGCTCGACCGTGGCGGCGGGCACCAGCCGGTAGTCGATCGAGGCGAAGGCGTAGCCCTGTTCGAGCATGTGCGCGGGCATGGCGCGGCCTACGGCATTGTCCTTGGATCCACGCTTCCACCCGCCGCCATGGACGAACAGGACGAGCGGCGCCTTGCCAGCGCCCTCGGGCACCCACAGGTCGAGCGCCTGGAGGCTGTCCTTGCCGTAGGAGAGCGTGCGGGTCGGCGGGGTCTTGGCGGCATCGGCCCCCGCGCCTCCACCTTGGCCTTGCCCGCGGCGCTGCTCGATCCGCTCGCGCAAGGCAGAGCGGCAGCCTTCGGAGAGCTGGCTCGCTTTCTCGGCAAGGCAGGTGCGCATCTGCGAGCGGTCCGTTCCGCACAGTTTGACGATTTCGGCGCGGCACTCCTTCGGCAGGCGTTCCCCGCCCCCTCCGCGCTGCTGGGCGAGGATCGGGGTGGCGAGCGCGGCGAGGGCTCCGGCAGCGATCAGGAGCTTGGCGGTGGTGTTCATCGGCAGGTGTCCTTGAGAGTGGCGATTCTCACCCCCAACGCAGCACCCAGCCAAACCCTTCGCGCGCCCTTGCTCTCCCACGCCCAAACGCCTAGGCCCCGCGCGGTTTTCCGAGCATCGAAGGAACAAGATGGCCAACGTCACCGTGATCGGCGCCCAGTGGGGCGATGAGGGCAAGGGCAAGATCGTCGACTGGCTCGCCAGCCGCGCCGATGCCGTGGTCCGCTTTCAGGGCGGGCACAATGCCGGCCACACGCTGGTGATCGATGGCAAGACCTACAAGCTCTCGCTGCTGCCCTCCGGCATCGTGTCGGGCACATTGTCAGTGATCGGCAATGGCGTGGTGCTCGATCCCTGGGCGCTGCGTGACGAGGTCGCCAAGGTCGAAGGGCAGGGCGTTTCCATCACCGACGACAACCTCGCCATTGCCGACAATTGCCCGCTGATCCTGCCGCTGCACCGCGATCTCGATGCCTTGCGCGAGACGGCGGCGGGCAAGGGCAAGATCGGCACCACCGGGCGCGGGATCGGCCCGGCCTATGAGGACAAGGTCGGCCGCCGCGCGATCCGCGTGTGTGACCTTGCGCATCTCGATACGCTCGAACCGCAGCTTGATCGCCTCTGCGCGCACCACGACGCGCTGCGCGCGGGCTTCGGCCAGCCCCCGGTCGACCGCGCGGCGCTGCTGGAAGGATTGCGCGAGATCGCCCCCTTCGTGCTCAGGTTCGCCCAGCCGGTGTGGAAGCGGCTGAAGAAGGTCCGCCGCGCGGGCGCCAAGATCCTGTTCGAGGGCGCGCAGGGCGTGCTGCTCGACGTCGATCACGGCACCTATCCCTTCGTCACCTCGTCGAACACGGTGAGCGGCACGGCGGCTTCGGGCTCCGGCCTCGGCCCCAATTCGACCGGCTATGTGCTGGGCATCGTCAAGGCCTATACCACCCGCGTCGGCTCCGGCCCCTTCCCGACCGAGCTCGAGGACGCAATCGGACAGGGCCTGGGCGAGCGCGGGCATGAATTCGGCACGGTGACGGGGCGCAAGCGCCGGGTGGGCTGGTTCGATGCCGTGCTGGTGCGCCAGTCCTGCGCGATCTCTGGCGTGACCGGCATCGCGCTCACCAAGATCGACGTGCTCGACGGGCTGGAAAAGGTCAGCATCTGCACCGGCTACCGCCTGCGCGGGAAGGTGTATGATTACCTCCCCAGCCACGCCGCCGATCAGGCCGCCTGCGAGCCGATCTATGAAGACATGCCCGGCTGGCACGAAAGCACCGCGGGCGCGCGCAGCTATGCCGACCTTCCGGCGAACGCGATCAAGTATATCCAGCGCATCCAGGAGCTGATCGAATGCCCCGTCGCGCTGGTCTCGACCTCGCCGGAGCGCGACGACACGATCCTGATGCGCGATCCCTTTGTGGATTGAAAACCTTCTCGCTGAAGCCAGTTTGAATCACACAAAGCCACAAAGCCACAAAGAGGCGGTGCCCCTCCGCCGCGCTTCGCCATCTCTTTGTGTCATTGTGTCTTTGTGTGAGACCATCTTCGTTTTCGCAGAACCACACGGATTGATCTGACGCGGTGAGGCAGGTTACTCTTGCCCATATGACCCGCCTCGCGCTCCTCCCTCTGCTGCTTGTCGCCGCTTGCGCCGCACCCCCGGCGGACGAGGCGCGCGCGCCCTCCTCGCAGGCTCCGCTTGCGCGCGAGGCTGCGCGGATCGTGCCCGAGCGGCGTTTCACCACGGCCGACTACCTCATCGTCGACAAGTCCGAACGGCTGATGGTCGCCTATGCGCAAGGCCAGCCGGTCAAGGCGTGGCGGGGCCTGCAGTTCGGCGACGCACCGCAGGGCCACAAGCAGTTTGAAGGCGACGAGCGCACGCCCGAGGGCCGCTACGTGATCGAGGGGCGCAATCCGGGCAGCGCCTATCACCTCAGCCTCAAGGTCTCCTACCCCAATGCCGAAGACCGCGCCTTCGCCCGCGCGCAGGGGCGCTCGCCCGGGGGCGACATCTTCCTCCACGGCCAGCCCAACAGCCTGCCCTTCGGCCGCGTTCCGGGCGACTGGACCGACGGCTGCATCGCCTTCTCCAACGAGGAAATCGCCGAGCTGTGGCGGATCGTCCCTGACGGCACGGTGATCGAGATCAGGCCGTAATACGCAGATTTACTTGACTTGATCTGGCTTTGTTCCATAATCGTTCCAACATTGTTGGAGTCGAGTCGATGCTTACCAACACCAACACGCAAGCTGATTTTGCCTACGACCTCGCCGATGATGGCGCCGGGCTGCCCGCCCGGGTCGCGATTTTCGGGGCGGAGGAGGGTTTGCGCCGCCAGGTCGCTGCCGACCTCGGCGGGGCAGGGTTCCGGACAAGCGATGGCGGATCGCTGAGGGCGCTGCTTGAAGGGCCAATCGCGCTGCTGGGCGATGTGGTGGTGGTCGATTGCGCGGTCACCGGATCGCGCGGGATCGACGCGATGATGCTGGCAGGCCTCGCGCGGCTCGATATGCGGGTGGCGCGTTCGGGCGCGAAGCTGATCGTCGCGACCAATCTTGAAGGATTGGACGATGTTTTCGCGGTGCTCGACCAGTCTTCCCCTCAAATCCTCGTCAGCCCCAGCCGCGCCGAACGCGTGATCGCGGTCGGGCGGGTAATGGGCGAGGCAGGGGCGGCGCGCCTCCGCGAAATGGGCGAGGAAGACCGCGTGGCCTTGCTGCGCCTGTCGCAGCAGGTCGAAGCGATCGCCCTTTCGCTCGACCGGCTGAGCCATGCGCCTGCACCCGGAGCGACCGTGCTGGGTGAGTTCAAGCGGGACTATGCGGCACCCGAACCGTCGGCTTTCGGCAGCTTCGGTGCTGCACCTTTGGGCGGGCCGTCGCTCGCAGCGGCTGCATCCGCCCCCGCGGCGCTCCCCGATCCGCAGGTGGTGCGGCAGATCATTGCCAACCGCCAGGCGCGCGCGCGGTTCTTCGATCCCGAACTGTTCGGCGATCCGGCGTGGGACATGCTGCTCGATCTCACCGCCGCGCATGGCGAAGGCGCGCGGGTTTCGGTCTCGTCGCTGTGCATTGCCGCGGGCGTCCCGGCAACCACCGCGCTGCGCTGGCTGACCCAGATGGTCGAGAGCGGGATTTTCGAGCGCGTGCCTGATTCGGCGGACAAGCGCCGCGCCTTTATCGGGCTCAGCGACAAGGCGATCGCGGCGATGTCTGGCTACTTCGCGAGCCTCAGAATGCCCGTGCTGCAAGCGGCCTAGGCGGCGCGGCCTAGGCCGCGCTGGAGGTCTCGGGCCGCCAGCGCAGGATCAGGGTGAGACCCGTCGCGGCCTCGACCTCTTGCGTGTCACCTGCAAGCGCCCGCCGCGCCGCATCGGCACGGGCGCGGGCCAGGATCGCCGCCGGCACCGCGCCGTCGAGCAGCAGCACCTCCGCCTCGCCCAGCAGCCGGGCCTGTCGCAGGGTCAAATTCTCCGGGTCGGCGCTGGCCAGGATGATCTCCGCAAGCTGACCCGCTGAAACCGCCTCGGAGCCCTCGGCCCAACCTGCAACTCGCGCGTGCGCGGCCGGATCGAGCGGATCGAGCGGCCCGCCCTCGCGCAGCGCCGCATCGACCGCCCGCCGCCGCTCGGCCCCGTCCGGAAACCGCCGCCGCAGCACCGGCCGCACCGCCTCGAGCGCCCGCGCCAGCACGCCTAGTGTCTCGGGCAGCACCCGCTCCAGCCGCAGCCGCACGTGCTTGGCGAGCCCTGCGGAGGCACCGCCGGTGCCAATCGCCACCAGCAGCGGATCGCGGTCGAGGATCGAGGGCGTGGTGAAATCGCACAATTCGGGCCGGTCGACGACATTGACCAGCATGCCTGCACAGCGCGCATTGATCGCCGCGACCTCGCAGGCCTGCGCGTCGTCATAGGCGATGAAGGCGAGCCGCACGCCCTCGTCGATCGCGCGGGCGAGGTCGTCGACGATAACGCCGCCCGCGCGCTCAACCAGCCGCCGCTTGGGCTCGGCCGCCGGGCCATCGCCCAGCACCAGCACCTGTTGCCCCGCAATCTGGTGGAACAATGGCAGGCTGGCGATACGGCTCATCGCAGCGTCAGGCGAGCCATTCGGGAACGCGCTCGGCATCCATGATCGCGCCTGCCTCGATCCGGTCGGCGACCACGGCGAACTTGTTGCCATCGACCAGCACCTCGGCGACGAAGCCGCGCGAATTGTAGGACGAGGCCATCGTCGCTCCGTAAGCGCCCGCGGTGCGGAACACCGCGAGGTCGCCCGCTTGCAGCGCATCGCATTCGCGGCCCATCGCGAAGGTATCGCCGGTCTCGCAGATCGGGCCGACGATGTTGGCGGTCATCTGCGCGCCCTTGGGCTCCACGGCTTCGAAATGGTGATAGGCCCCGTAGAGCGCGGGCCGCGCCAGATCGTTCATCGCCGCATCGACGATCACGAAGGGATCCTTGATCCCGCGCTTCACCCGCACCACGCGGGTCAGCAGCACGCCCGCATTGCCCGCGATCACGCGGCCGGGCTCGAAGATCAGCTTGGCGCCCCAGTCCTTCGTTACGCGGGCAACCATCGCGCCATATTCGGCGGGCGCGGGGAGCACCTCGCCCACGCGGTAGGGCACACCGAGGCCTCCGCCAAGGTCCACATGCGTCACCGTGTGACCCGCCCCGCGCAGCGCCCGCATCAGTTCGCCGAGCTTCAGGAAGGCCGCCTCCAAGGGCGCAAGATCAGCCAGCTGGCTCCCGATATGCACCGCCACCCCGCGCAAATTCACCCCCGGCAGCCCCGCCAGCTTGCCGAAAATCTGCCCCGCCTCGCTGATCGGCACGCCGAACTTGTTGTCGGCCTTGCCGGTCGAGATCTTGTCGTGGGTGCCCGCATCCACGTCAGGATTGATGCGCAAGGTGCACTGCGCGGTCATCCCCCGCGCGGCGGCGATTTCGGCGAGCTCGACGCCCTCTTCCTCGCTCTCGATATTGAACTGGCCAATCCCGGCGTCGAGCGCGGCGGCCATCTCTGCGGCGGTCTTGCCCACGCCCGAGAAGACGATCATCTCCGGCGCGATTCCCGCCGCCAGCGCGCGCCGCATCTCGCCCACCGAGACCACGTCCGCCCCCATGCCCTGCTGCTGGAGCACGCGCAGCACCGCAAGGTTGGGGTTGGACTTGACCGCGAAGGCGATCAGCTTGTCGGGGACGCCGTCCAAAGCCTCGCGGAACACCCGCGCGTGGCGTTCCAGCGTGGCGCGCGAATAGACATAGACGGGGGTGCCCACGGCTTCGGCAATCACCGGCAGCGGCACGTCTTCGGCGTGCATCACGCCGTCACGAAGGGAAAAGTGGTCCATTGAGTCTCTATTCGGGGGGCAGGTCGAAGGGGTCGTCCTGGCGCTCTTCCGAGCGGCGGCGCAGTTCGACGCTGCGTTCGGGCGCGGCGAGCGCCTCGCGGCGCAGCAGCTCTTCGGCGGATGGGGTGGCGGCGGCGCCATAGGGCGCAGCGGGCGCCTTGGCGCCCTCGGCAGGGGTCAGCGGGGTGACGGTGCCGCACCCGGCAAGCGCCAGCGCGAGGGCACAGATGGCGACAATCCGCATCATTCCTTCTCCATTCCCAAAGCGGCCCGTGCCGCGGCGACCTGCATCCGCACCTGATCGGGCGCGGTTCCCCCATAGGAGGCGCGCGCCGCGACCGAGGCATCGACCGATAGCGCAGCATAGACGCTTTCGTCGATCCGCGCATCGATCGCCTTCAGGTCTTCGAGCGGCAGTTGGTCGAGCGCGATGCCGCGGCTCTCCGCCAGCTTCACCGCGGTGCCGGTGATGTGATGCGCCTCGCGGAAGGGGATGCCCGCCTGCCGGACGAGCCAGTCGGCCAAGTCGGTGGCGGTGGCATAGCCGAGCTCGGCGGCGGCGCGCATCCGCGCGGTGTTGAAGGTGGCGCCCGCGATCATCCCGGTCATCGCCGCGATGGAGAGCGCCATCAGCGAGGCGGCCTCGAACACCGGCGGCTTGTCGTCCTGCATGTCCTTGGAATAGGCGAGCGGAAGGCCCTTCATGGTGATCATCAGGCTGGTAAGGCAGCCGATGATCCGTCCGGCATGACCGCGCACCAGCTCGGCGGCGTCGGGGTTCTTCTTCTGCGGCATGATCGAGGAGCCGGTCGAGAGGCTGTCGGGCAGGCGGATGAAGCCGAAGGGCTGGCTGGCCCACAGGATCAGCTCTTCCGCCAGCCGTGACAGATGCAGCGCGGTGGCCGAGCAGCTCCACAGGAAATCGAGCGCGAAGTCGCGGTCGGAGACGGCGTCGAGGGAATTGGCGGTGGGCCGGTCGAAGCCGAGGGCGCGCGCCGTGGCCTCGCGGTCGATCGGAAAGCCGGTGCCCGCCAGCGCGGCCGAGCCGAGCGGGCATTCGTTCATCCGCTCCCGCGCGTCGGCGATGCGCGCGCGGTCGCGTCGGAACATTTCGTAATAGGCCATGAGGTGGTGGCCGAGAGTGACGGGCTGGGCGGTCTGCAGGTGGGTGAAGCCGGGCATGATGCTGTCGGCGTGCTCGCCCGCGCAGGTGACGAGCGCGTGCTGGAGCGCGGCCAGCCCCTCGTCCATCTGGGCGAAGGCATCGCGCACCCAAAGCTTGAAATCGGTCGCGACCTGATCATTGCGGCTGCGTGCGGTGTGGAGGCGCCCCGCGACCGGCCCGATCAGCTCGGCGAGGCGCGCTTCGGTGGTCATATGGATGTCTTCGAGGTCCCAGTTCTCGGGCACCCCGTTTGCCTCATACTCGGCGGCCACGGCATCCAGCCCGGCGCTGATCGCGGCGGCATCCTCGCCCGCGACGATTCCCGCCGCGCCGAGCATCGCGACATGGGCCTTGCTCGCGGCGATATCCTGCCGCCACAGCGCCTTGTCGAACGGGATCGAGGCGTTGATTTCGCGCATGATGGCGCTAGGGCCGTCAGCGAAGCGACCGCCCCACATGGCGTTGGTCGCCGTCCCCTGATCGGAGCCTGTCATGTCCCGCTCGCCGCTCATTATTGCCGTCTCGCTCCTCATGCTGGCGGGATGCGATAGGGCCGCCGAGGCCCCGGCGCAACCGGTTGAAGCGCAAGGCGAGGCGAAGGCGGCGACAGGCGTGGTGGAGCGCAAGTTTGCCGGAACCCCGCTCCCCGATCTGCAGTTCCGCGATTCCACGGGCGCGGTGCTCGATCTGGGCAAGCAGGACGGGCCGGTGCTGCTCAACCTGTGGGCGACGTGGTGCGCGCCTTGCGTCAAGGAAATGCCCCAGCTCGATGCGCTGGCCGCCGAGCTGGAGGGCGAGGTGCGGGTGGTCACTGTCAGCCAGGACATTCGCGGCGCCGAAGCGGTGACGCCGTTCTTCGCGCGCAGCGGTCTGAAGCGGTTGGAACCGTGGCTCGATCCCGACACCGCGCTTTCGGCGCAATTCACCCCTGAAGGCATGCTGCCGCTGACGATCCTGTTCGACGCGCGCGGCAAGGAGTTGCTGCGGGTGGCGGGGGGCTACGACTGGGGCTCGCCGGATGCCGCGAAACTGGTGAGGGACGCGCTCAAGCCCGCGTAATCGGGCGGGGCAAGACCGAGCGGCGCGAGGGGGAAGCCGAACAGCCCGCTCATCAGCTGCGCCTGAATGCCCTTCGCGGGCCAATGGCGCGAGAGCGGGGCGAGAACATGGTCGCGCACCGCCGGAAGCACGCGCGAATCCGACTGGTAGAGCGGGGTGAACAGCTTCGTCACCCACTGGTAGAGCCACACATGATCGCTGCGCCAGCCGGCGGCGAGGCGCAGTTTTTCGGCCAGCGTGCGCCCCTCGGCAAGGCCGCGCGACAGGCTCCACGCATCGAGCAGCGCCATGTTCGCGCCTTGCCCGAGCTGCGGGCTGGCCGAGTGCCACGCGTCGCCGATCGCGATCATCCTTTCGCTTACGGGGGCAGGGTGGGTGCGGTGGGCGTAGCGCGCGAAGGTGAGCTGCTCGCGGGTCTCGATCCGCGCCAGCAGGCCCTCCAGCGCGGGCCAGAGGCGCAGCACTTCGGCCTTCCAGTCATCAAGCGGGGTCGCCGCCCACGCTGCGTGATCCTCGGCCTTCAATGACCAGAAGAAGGCTACCTCCGGCCCCGCAGCGCCCGCCCGCGCGCCGATGGGCAGCACGCCCGCCATCTGGCTCGCGCGGCGGTAGCGCTGCTCGAGCAGATTGCCCGCGAAGGGATCGCCCTCGCGCAAGGGCAGGCTCGCCCATAGTGCGCCGAATGGGAGGATGTTCTTGGGCGCGGGGTCGAAGCCGGTGCGCCAGCCGCTGGCGTCGACGACGAGATCGAAGGGGGCGCTGGGCTCGCGGCCCGCGAAGACAAGGCGGCGGCCCGCTGCGTCGCAGTGGCTGCCGGTGACCGCGTGATCGGCGCAGATCGTCACCCCCGGCTGGCGCGCGGCGGCCTCGTAGAGCACATCGAACAGGCTCGCGCGGTGGATGCCGAGGCCGAAGGCACCCGGCAGGCCCAGCGCGGCATAGGGCGCATCGAGCACGCAGCGGCCATGCTCCTCGATTCCCTGCAACGCGTCGACCCGCGCCCCGCGCCGGATCACCTCCCCGGCAAGTCCCAGCGCCGCCAGCACCGCCAGCCCGCTCGGCTGGATCATCAGCCCGGAACCGACCGGGCCGGGGGAGACGAAGCGGTCGAAGACCTCCGTCGCGTGCCCCTGCCGCGCCAGCAGCAGCGCTGCGGCCAGCCCCGCAGGCCCGCAGCCGATGATGGCAATCGAGAGCGGCTCCATTCTGTGCCCCTAGCAGCGCGGCACGCGCGCAATTCCTGCGTTATCGCGGGGCTAGCCGACGACCAGTGAATTTAGTGCAAAATCCGTTCGCTCAGGCAGACAGGCGCGTGGCAATCGCCTCGCCCATGCGCAGCGGGTCGCCGGGCTTGAGGCCCTCGCGCCATGCCACGCGGCCGGGTTCGAACAGCAGGACGACGGTCGAGCCAAGGTAGAACCGCCCCATCTCGTCGCCTGCCGTGAAAGTCCTGCCCTGCCGCGCGAAATCCTCGTGCACCGGCGCGTTTGCATGGGTGCGGAACTGGTTCGGCCAAACCGTGTCGATCCCGGCGACGATCATTGCGCCGACCATGATGCTGGCGAAATGCCCGTCGGGCCCGTCGAAGCGGCACGACAGCCGCTCGTTCCTTGCAAACAGCCGGTCTACCCCGGCGGCGGTGGCGGTGTTGACCGAGAACAGGTCGCCCGGGATGTAGCTGGTCTTGGCCAGCGTGCCGCGCGCGGGCATGTGGACGCGGTGGTAGTCCTTGGGGCTGAGATAGATGGTGATGAAGCTCCCACCTTCGAACCGCGCGGCGTCCTCGCCTGCGCAGCCGAGGATTTCGGCGACCGAATAATCGCGCCCCTTGGCCTGGATGATCCGCCCGCCGGTGACCGGGCCGAGCTGGCTCACCGCGCCATCGGCGGGGGAGAGGATGAATTCCCGTGCGTCGGCCAGCGGCCTTGCGCCGGGCTTCAATTCGCGGGTGAAGAAGTCGTTGAAGCTTTCGAACTCGCCGATCCCGCGCAGGGCCTGCGACAGATCGACACCATAGGCCGCCACGAACCGCCGGATCAGCATGTCGCGCAGCCACGGGGTCTCGCTCGTGGCGATGCTCCCGGCGAAGCGCGAGAGGGCATGCTGGGGAACGAGGTGCTGAAGTGCGATGAACAGGTCGGACATGGTGCCGCGCTAGTGCCCTTGGCGCGCAGGGGCAAGCGCAGGGGTCAGAGTGTGGGCGTTTGCCCGCCGTCGACCTTGATCGCGCTGCCCGTGATGAACCCCGCGCGCGGGGAGGCGAGGAAGGCGGCGATATCGCCGAACTCCTCCGGCCGCCCGAGCCGCCCGGCGGGGATCGCCGCGACCGAGCGGGCAGTGACCTGCTCCTTCTCGAGGCCCTGCGCCGCAGCCATTCCGGCATGGAGGCCGGCCAAGCGGTCGGTGGCGATCTGGCCGGGCAGGAGGAGGTTCACCGTCACCCCGTCCGCCGCAACTTCGGTCGCCAGCGTCTTGCACCACGAAGCGAGCATGGCGCGCACCGCGTTCGACAGCACGAGGCCCGCAATTGGCGTGACAAGGCTGGTAGAGGCCACCGCGATGATCCGCCCGAACCCGCGCGCACGCATGTCCGGCAGGAATTCCTGTGCCAGCGTAAGCTGCGCGTTGAACATCCGTGGGAGCACTGCTGCGAAATCGTCGGGCGTGGTGCTCGCCGCGCCGCCCATCGGCGGGCCGCCGGCATTGAGCACCAGAATATCGGGCGATGCCCCGCCGGCGCGCACCCGGTCGATGATTGCTTGCGGCGCGGCAGGATCGTCGAGATCGGCGTGAATATGGAGCCGTCCGGGAAGCCCCGCACCCGAGCGCGCTACGGTGATGACGCCCGCGCCTTCGGTTGCCAGCGCCTCGGCGATCGCGCGGCCCAAGCCCTTGCTTGCGCCGAGCACCAGCGCGGTCTTGCCTTCGAGTTGCAGATCCATCGCGCGGCTCTCCCTAAGCGCCGCGCCGTGGGCGGTGACGGGCTCGAACCGCCGACCCTCTCGGTGTAAACGAGATGCTCTACCAACTGAGCTAACCGCCCCACGGCGTGTGGGCCGGGGCGCGGTTTAGCGCAGGCCCGCGCAAATGCAATTGCCCAGTGGCATGCGCGGCGGCTGCGCGGTAGGGCGCAGGGCATGAGCAACATCCCCCCGCGCATTCTCGTCCTCGGCACT
>JACESM010000063.1 GCA_013911835.1 Porphyrobacter sp.
TCACGGCAAGGCCGAGGGCAGCGAGAGGCGCAAACTTCATGGAGCGGATTCCTTGTGGCTATTCAGGCTGACACGGATGTCAGCACCGCGCTCTAGCGCATTCATATGGCTGCGCAATGAATGTGTTGCCGGTTTCGGGGGCCTCGGCTGATGGAGGCATTCGCCGCCCTGCTCGATGCGCTGGTCTACACCACCAGCCGCAACCGCAAGCTGGCGCTGATCGCGGCCTACCTGCGCGCCGCGCCCGATCCCGACCGCGGCTGGGCGCTTGCCGCGCTGACCGACGGGCTCGATTTTCCGGCGGTCAAGTCTTCGACGATCCGAAATCTGATGATGGAGCGGGTCGACCCGGTGCTGTGGGCGCTGAGCCGCGATTTCGTGGGCGACACGGCCGAGACCGCGAGCCTCTTGTGGCCGGAGCCGCAGGATGGTGCGCTCCAGCCTGATCTGTCGCTCGCCGAGGTGGTCGAGCGCCTCTCAGGCCTCACGCGCGCGACGGCCCCCAAGGAACTTCCCGCGCTGTTCGACCGGCTCGACGCCAAGGGCCGCTATGCGCTGATCAAGCTCGCCACCGGGGGCATGCGCGTCGGCGTCTCGGCGCGGCTCGCCAAGACCGCCTTTGCGCAGGCCTTCGATGTCGCGGTCGAAGAGGTCGAGGAATATTGGCACGCTCTCAGCCCCCCCTATGCCGAACTGTTTGCCTGGGCGGCCGATGGCGGCCCGGCCCCCGATCTGGCGGGCGTCCCGCGCTTCCGCCCCTTCATGCTCGCCCACCCGCTCGAGGACGGCGTGGTCGACCTTGCCGACTACGCCGCCGAGTGGAAGTGGGACGGGATCCGGGTGCAGATCGTGCGCGCTGGCGGAGAGACGCGGGTCTATTCGCGCTCGGGCGACGATATCTCCGCGACTTTCCCGGAGCTGCTCAACGTGCTGCCGATCGACGCGGTGCTTGATGGCGAGCTGCTGGTGCGCGGGGTCACGCAGGGTGGTGAGGCCGGAGGCGCGGCCAGCTTCAACGCGCTCCAGCAGCGGCTCGGGCGCAAGACCGTGGCGAAGGCGATGCTGCGCGATTACCCCGCCTTTGTGCGCCTCTACGATGTGCTGCTGCTCGAGGGGCGCGACTGGCGCGAGGCCCGTTGGAAGTCGCGCCGCGCGACTCTCGAGGCGCTGATGCCGCGCCTCCCGGCCAGCCATTTCGACATCTCGCAGCTGGTCGAGGCCGAGGATTTCGCTGCCCTCGCCCGCATTCGCGATACCGCGCGCGACGAGGCGATCGAGGGCCTGATGCTCAAGCACCGCGACAGCCCTTACGTGGCGGGCCGCAAGGTCGCCTTGTGGTACAAGTGGAAGCGCGATCCGCTGCTGGTGGATTGCGTGGTGATGTATGCCCAGCGCGGCAGCGGCAAACGCAGCAGCTTCCATTCGGACTTCACCTTCGGCTGCTGGAACGGCGATCCCGATGCAGGCGCCGAGCTGCTCCCGGTCGGCAAGGCCTATTCGGGCTTCACCGACGCGGAGCTGAAGAAGCTCGACGCCTTCGTGCGCCAGAACACGCTGAACAAGTTCGGCCCGGTGCGCGAGGTGGCGCGGCAGTTGGTGTTCGAAGTCGCCTTCGATTCGGTCCACGCCAGCAAGCGTCACAAGAGCGGCCTCGCGATGCGCTTCCCCCGCATCCACCGCATCCGCTGGGACAAGCCCGCGCACGAGGCGGATCGGTTGGATGCGCTGCGTGCGCTGATCAAGGATTGACGCAGGGCCGCGCGTGGCGCAAATAAGTTGCAAATCGCAACCGGAGAGAGAATCAATGTCCTACGCCACCGCCGCCCTTGCCACCTATGCCAACATGCTCGGCACGCTCGACACCCTCGTCGCCAAGGCCGAGGGCCACGCGAAAGGCGAGGCGCTGCTCGCGGCGCGGCTGGCCGAGGACATGTTCCCGCTCGCCACCCAGCTGCGGTTCGTATGCAACATGCCGGGCGAGACCCTCGCGCGGATGACGGGGCTGGACTTCGCTTCGAGCGACACCGATCCTGCCACCCTCGCCGAAGCGCGCGAGCGGATCGCGGCCGCCAAGGCGCTGATCGCAGCGAGCGATTCCGCCACCTGGCCCGCGAGCGACGCGGCGGTCGACTTCACTCTCCCCAACGGCATGAGCTTCGCAATGCAGGCGCATGAATATTGCCGCGACTGGGCGATCCCGCAGCTCTATTTCCACATGACTGCCGCCTATGCGATCCTGCGGATGGAGGGGCTTCCCATCGGCAAAGCGGAATTTGTCGGCTACATGTTCAAGTACATCAAACAGCCCGCCGCTTGAGGACACCGCCCGACAATGCACCGCTACGACCCCGCGCGCCAACGGCTCGCCCTCGGGCTGGCCGCGCTGGCGGGGCTGGTGGATGCGACGGGGTTCGTGGTGGCGGGGGGCTATTTCACCTCCTTTATGTCGGGCAACACCACGCGGATGGGGGTGGAGCTGGTGCATTCCCCTGCGCTGGCACTCGCCCCGCTGGCGCTGATCGCGGCGTTCCTCGCCGGGGTGACCGGTGGCGCGATGGTCGGCCGGCGCTTTGCTGGGCGGCACAAGCGGGTGCTGCTCGGGCTGGTCGCCCTGTTGCTGACGGCGGGCGCGGGATTGCTGGCGGCGGGGCTGCCGATTCCCTTCCTCGGGCTCGCGGCGATGGCGATGGGGCTCGCCAATAATGTCTTCGTCCGCGATGGCGAGGTGACGGTCGGCGTCACCTACATGACCGGCGCGCTGGTGCGCTTCGGGCAGGGGATCGCGGCAAGGCTGGCGGGTGCGCCGCTCGAATCGACACGCGGCTACGGGTACTTGTGGAGCGCCCTTGCACTGGGCGCGGCGGGGGGCGGGGGGCTTTGTCTTGTCGCCCCGCTGTGGGCCGCTGCCCTTGCCGCAATCGCCGCATTGGCGCTGTGGGGCTTTGGCTTCGCGGTCGAGCGCTAAACCTCGACCTGCAAAACCTTCTCGCGCGAAGTTGCGCCGCGCAACAATCGCACCCGCGAGGGCGCCAGCCCGAGCGCCCGCGCCACCACCCCAAGCACCGCTGCGTTGGCCGCGCCCTTGTCGGCCGGCGCGCGGACCTTCACCAGGATCGCCGCGTCGGTGAGCGTCACTGATTCTTCGCGCGCGCCGGGGATCACCTTGACCGCGAGACGCCCGTCGGCGCCAATCCGACCGCGCAATTCTCCTGCATCCGGCAGCTGCGCCGGGGGCCGCGCCATTACCCGAGCGCCGCCGCCACCGCCTCGGCGTGATGCTTGGCGTTCTCGGCATAATGCGCCGTCCCGATCCGCATCCCCATGATCGCGGCATCATCGAGATCGCGCATCTTGCGCGCCGGCCGCCCGCCCCACAGCTCGCGCGGCTCCATCACCTTGCCCTCGGTCAGCATCGCGCCTGCCGCCAGCATCGCGTCAGAGCCGATCACCGCCTTGTTCATCACGATCGCCCCCAGCCCGACGAAGCCGCGGTCGTGGATGAGGCAGCCGTGCACCATCGCCATGTGGCCGATCAGCACATCATCGCCGATGATGAGCGGCGAGCCATCCGGGTCGCCCGGGCGCGGCGGATCGCAGTGGAGCACGCTGCCGTCCTGCACATTGCTGCGCTTGCCGATCACGATGCGCGACACGTCGGCGCGCAGCACGCAATTGTACCAGACCGAGCTCCCCTCACCGATTTCGACATCGCCGATGATCGTGCAGCCGGGCGCGATGAAGGCGGTTTCATGGATGCGGGGTGTCTTGCCGTGGATCGGGATGATGTTGACGCCGGGACGTGCGGGCGTTGCGGTCATAGCGGTTCCCCTCAGGAGATATTTTTCCACATCAGATGCGGCAGGATCGAGGCATAGTCGTCACGCCACACCTCGCTGGCGGGCTTGCCGAGCGGGCGCCATTTGCCGTCGGCGGTCAGCGCCTTGAGCTGCGCCGGATCGCGCGAAAGCGCCACCCAGGTCGAGGTTGTCAGACCGGTCGCGTCGGGGTTGCCGTTGCCTCCCCCCGGATTGTCGGCCCGCAAGGCTGCTGCAAGCCCGCCTTTCTTGGCAAGGGCCGCCAGCACGGGCTCAAGCGTGATGAAACGATTGCTGATGTGGAGCAGCAGCAGGCCATTGGGGGCGAGGGTGCGGAAATAGCCCGCCTGCGCCTCTTCGGTCATCAGGTGCAACGGGATTGCATCGGAGGAGAAAGCGTCAACCACCAGCACATCGAAGCTGTTGGCCGGCAGCTTTTCGAGCTGCAGGCGCGCGTCGCCGATGATCGTCGGCGCGTCGGGCGCGCAGGACTTCAGGAAGGTGAATTGCCCGCGGGTCGAATAGGCCAGCACCGCCGGGTCGATCTCGAAGAAGGTCCAGCTCTGCCCGGGCTGCTTGTAGCACGCCAGCGTGCCGACGCCGAGGCCGACCACGCCGATCCGCGCCTTGTCGCCGAACATCGCCGGGGCCTTGGTCAGGGCAAGGCCGACGCCTGCCTCGCGCCCGTAATAGGTCGTCGGCTCGGTGACGCCGCCTTCGTCCAGACGCTGCACGCCGTGGAGCGTGGTGCCGTGGATCAGCTGCCTGAGGCCATCGGTCCCATCCCGCACGGTATAGATCCCGAAATAGCTGCGGCTGCGCAGGCCCGCATAGCTGGTCTGCGCCTGCACCAGCACCCCCAGTGCCGCCAGCAGCGCGGCGCAGGCGGAAACAAAAGCCCAGCGCTGCGCCGACAGCAGCACCGCAGCGCCGATCAGCAGCTCGAACAGGACAATGTCGAGCAGGCTCCACTCGGAGTTCACGCTCATCTCCGCGCTGACCTGCAACGCGCCGACAAACACCACGAACAGCAGCAGGATGATCGCAATGCGCAAGGTCTGAGGGCTGCGGAACGCCTTGCCGAGCAGGCCTGACCACCCCGCCAGCGGCAGCAGCGCGGCCGCAGCGAGGATCAGGATCGGGTGTTCCCACGTCCAGTCGAACACCAGCGGCGCGATCAGCGCAGTGAACAACCCGCCGAGCACACCGCCCGCCGACATCACAAGGTAGAATTGCGTCAGGCGTGCAGGCTCGGGCCGGTCATCGTAAAGCCGGGCGTGGAGCGCGACGGCAACCACGAACAGCAGCGCGAGACTCGCCGCCACCGCGATCAGGCTCGGCCGCGAGGATCCGATCATCGCCAGCGCCCCTGCGGCCACGATCACCACCGGCGCGGCACTTGTCATCACCCGTGCAAGACCGCGCTTCTCGGCAAAGGCGATCGAGAAGGACAGGAGGTAGAGCCCGAGCGGGATCACCCACAGCAGCGGCATCGCGAAGATATCGGTGGTGAGGTGGGTGGTGGTCGAGAGCATCAGCCCTGAAGGCACCGCCGACAGCGCCAGCCACATCAGAATGCGCTTGGCACCGGGGGCAGGGCCGGCGGCGGTCTCGGACGCGGCGGCGATCACTGCCGGGGCGGGCGCGGCGCGGCGGGCGAACCCGGCGCACGCGACCAGCAGCACCAGCACCCCGAAGCCCATCGCCCAATAGCGGCTCTGCTCGCCCAGCGGCAGCAGCGGCTCGACCGCGAGCGGATAGGCGAGCAGCCCGGCAAAGCTCCCGAGGTTGGAGGCGGCATAGAGCGGATAGGGGTCGCCCGCGCGGGGATGCGCGGCGAACCATTGCTGCATCAGCGGGGCCTGCGCCGAGACGACGAAGAACACCGGGCCGATGGTCAGCAGGAACAGGTAGGGCACCCACAAGGCCTCCTGCCCCGCCTCGGGCGGAGCGATCGCCGGAAGCGCGATCGGAAGCGTGAAGGCAGCGGCGACCAGCAGCGCGAGGTGGATCAGCGCCTGCCGTCCGACCGCGAAGCGCGACAGCGCATGAGCATAGGCATAGCCCCCCAGCAGCAGCGCCTGATAGACCAGCATCGCGCTGTTCCAGACATTGGGCGCCCCGCCGAGGCGCGGCAGCGCGAGGCGCGCGACCAGCGGCTGGACGAGGAACAGCAGGAAGCTGCCCGTCAGGATCGTCACCGCGAACAGCCAGCGGCGCGGGCTCGCGCCGGGCGCAGCAGAAATGTCGTCAGTCAAGGCTTCGGTCCCCATTGCGCCCGCGTGATCACGTATTGGATCGCCGGCTTATACGCGGGTGGCATTGCCGGATCGTTGAAATCAAGCTCGCGCGCGCGAATCATGCCCAGTTTCTCCATCAGCCGCCAACTGCCGACGTTGATTTGGGTGGTGATGGCGACGATCCGGGGGGCGCCGTGGGTGGCGAAACCCCAGTCGATCACCGCCCGCATCGCCTCGAAGGCAAGCCCAAGCCGCCAGCGATCCTCGCGCACCAGCCAGCCGATCTCGAAGTCTTGCGGGTTGGGCGCGAGCGGGTGGGCGACATGGCGCAACCCGCAATGGCCGACCATCTCTCCGGTCGCGCGCTCCGCCATGATCATGAAGCCGAAGCCATGCGTGGCGAACCCCTCGCGCGAGGCTTCGTGCTTGGCGGCGATCACGGCGCGCGGCTGCACCCCGCCGAGATGCTCCATCACTGCAGGCGTGTTGAGCAGCGTCATGTGCGGACCCAGGTCGTCCACGCCGATCTGGCGCAGGATCAGCCGCTCGGTGATCAGCACGGGTGCCGTCACGCCGCCTCCCAGTCTGCGCGCGTGATGGCATAGGCGATGATGCGCGGGTTTTCGGCATCGAAATCGGCGCTGTCGAAGTCGAGATCCTCGCGCCGCTCCATGCCGAGGCGCTCCATCAGCCCCCAGCTGGCGGTGTTGCGCTCTACCGTCAGCGCGATCACCTCGTCCGCGCCGAAGCGATCAAAGGCGAGCGCCAGCGAGGCCGTGGCCGCCTCCTTGGCATAGCCCTTGCCCCAGGCATCCTCGCGCAGCCGCCAGCCGACCTCCATCATGCCCTGCGGCCCGCCCGGCTGGTTCGAACGCTTGAGCCCGCAAAAGCCGAGCAGCGCGTCATCCTCGCGGCGTTCGACCACCCAGAAGGTGTGGCCGTGCTCGGCCTTGTAGCTCTCGACCCGCGCCCGCGCTGCCGCTTGCCCGGCCTCATCCATCACCCCGCCAAGCCAGCGCATCACGGCGGGCGTGTTGGTGATGCGCCAGAATTCGGGCCAGTCGTCCTCGCGCCAGTCGCGCAAGGTGAGCCGGGCGGTGTCGTGGCGGAACTCGGTCATGCAGGGGCGTCCAGCGACCACACCGTGGTCGGGTTATCCTCCGGCGGATAGTCCGGATCGACATAGCCGAGCTCGGGCCGGAAGGTGAAGCCGAGGCGGTGCATCATCCGGGTCGAGCCCGCGTTGGATTCGCTGGTCTGCGAGTAGAGCACCGGCAGAGCGAGCCCGGCGAAGGCATGGGCGATCACCGCCCGCGCCGCTTCGCTCGCATAGCCCTTGCCCCAATGGCTTTGCGCAAAGGTCCAGCCGATCTCGCGCTGGCCTTGCAAGGCGGGCGGCGCGGCGGGGGAGCGGACATGGAACAGGCCGACGCGGCCCACCCGTTCCTCGCCGTCACGCAGCCTCACCGTCCAGCGGCGGTGCCCGCCGGGCGCAGCGAAGGCGGCGATGTCGGCGGCAAGGCCCTCTTCCACCTCCTGCGCCGTGCGCACCCCGGCGAGATGGCGCATCACCGCAAGGGTGTTCATGGCGGCGAGCAGCCACGGCAGATCCTCCGCCACCGGAGGGCGCAGGATCAGGCGCGGCGTTGTGAGCGTGCCCGCCTCAGCCATTCAGCAGGCGGGCGGCGTGGGCGGCGTGGTAGGTGAGGATGCCGCTGCACCCGGCGCGCTTGAACGCCAGCAGCGTCTCGAGCACCAGCGCATCGCGATCCCCCGCGCCCGCCGCCGCCGCAGCCTCGATCATCGCGTATTCGCCGCTCACCTGATAGGCGAAGACCGGCACGCCGAATTCCGCCTTCACCCGCGCGGCGATATCGAGATAGGCGAGCCCCGGCTTGACCATCACCGAATCCGCACCCTCGGCAATGTCCATCGCCACTTCGCGTAAGGCCTCGTCGCCATTGGCGGGGTCCATCTGGTAGGTCTTCTTGTCGCCCTTGAGCAGCCCGCCGCTGCCCACCGCATCGCGGAACGGGCCGTAGAAGGCACTCGCATATTTGGCGGCGTAGCTCATGATCTGGACATTGGGATGCCCGTTCATCTCGAGCGCGCGGCGGATCGCGCCGATGCGGCCATCCATCATGTCGCTCGGCGCGATGATGTCCGCGCCGGCATTGGCCTGATTGACCGCCTGATCGACCAGCGCGGCGACGGTATCGTCATTGACGACATAGCCCGCGTCATCGACCAGCCCGTCCTGCCCGTGGGAGGTATAGGGGTCGAGCGCGACGTCGGTCAGCACGCCGATGCTGTCCCCGCAGGCATGTTTGATCGCGCGGATCGCCTGGCACATCAGGTTGTCCGGGTTGTGCGCCTCGCCCCCGTCATCGCTGCGAAGCTCGCGCGGGGTGTTGGGGAACAGCGCGATCACCGGGATGCTTAAGGCCACCGCCTCCTTGGCCCGCGCGACGATTCCGTCGACCGACCAGCGCGAGACGCCCGGCAGGGTCGCGATCGGCTCCTCGACGCCCTCCCCCGCGGTGACGAACAGCGGCCAGATCAGGTCCGCGGGCGTGAGGATGGTCTCGCGGTGCAGCGCGCGGCTCCACGCGTGGGCGCGGGTGCGGCGGAGGCGGGTGTTGGGGTAATGTCCGGTCATGGAGGCGAGACTTACGCCCAATCCGCGCCCGACGACAAGCTCTGCTTAGGGCTTCTTCGGAGCAGGCGGTTTTGGAGCAGGGGTGGGGCCCGCGACCTTCTCGATCTCGCGCACCGGCTCCTTCACCTCGCCCGCGGCCGGGGCGAGATCCTTGAGCGCGGCGCCGACCTCGATCTCCTTCAGCTTGATCAGCTGGCGGCGGAAATCGATCAGCTCGGTGCCGGAGAGCAGCGCGCGGCTGACGAACTGGACGGTGGCCGGATTGATCACCCGCCCGCCGCGATACATCTCGTAGTGGAGGTGCGCGCCGGTCGAAAGGCCGGTCGATCCGACATAGCCGATCACCTGCCCGCGCCGCACCGACATGCCGGGGGCCACCGCCATGCGGCTCATGTGGCAATAGCGGGTCGCAAGGCCGCCGCCATGCTCCAGCCGCACCTGAATGCCGCACCCGCCCGAGCGGCCCGCGCTGGTGACGCGGCCATCGCTGACCGCGACGATCGGCGTGCCGTAGCCGGCCTTGAAATCGATCCCGGCGTGCATCCGGGTGTAGCCGAGGATCGGGTGGCGGCGCATCCCGAAGTTCGAGGTGACCGCGCCCGGCACCGGTGCCAGCAGCCCGCGGCGCTGTTCGCCCACGCCCGATGCCTCGTAGAAGCGCCCTTCGCCCCCCCAGCGCATCAGCTGGGTGCGGGGATTCCCGCTGCGGTCGATCCCGGCGTAGAGCAGTTGCCCCGCCATGCGCTCGCCGGTGGCGGCGCGGCGATAGGCGAGGATGACGTCGAATTCGTCGGTGGGCCGCACTTCGCGGTCCATGTCGATCTGCGCGTCGAGCGTCTTGAGATATTCCTGCACCGCGCTCGCAGGGACACCCGCGGCGCGCATCGATCGGTAAAGGCTTGACCCCACGACGCCGCGCACGCGCAGCGGGGTCTCGTCGACGCGGATCACATTGCGCACCAGCGCAAGTGGCCCGGAAGGGACGACCGGGGTGCCATCGGGGTTGCTCTGGCCCACGCCCGGGCGGGTCAGCGCCAGCTCGAGATCGAAGCGCGCGCGGAAGGCTAGGCTGTCGAGCGGGCGCGGCTGGCCGGGCGCGGTCCTTCGCCCAAGGATCAGGTCCATCTGCGTGCCCGGCTGGATATCGCCGACCGCCACCGCCTGCCCTACCAGCAGAGCGGCGCGGTCAATATCCTCGCCCGCCACGCCGGCGCGGCGCAACATCGAGGCAAAGCTGTCTCCGGGGGCGAGGGTCACCACCATCTGGATCTGCGGCCGCTCGGGCGCGCTCTTGAGCGGAATCACCGCCTGCGTCGGCCCCATGCGGCGGCCGCTGTCAGCACCCAGCGCGAGCGGCAGGATCATCTGGCTGCGCATCTCGGCATCGACCGCCTCGCCGCGCGGCATCGCGGGGCGGGCTTCGAGCGGGGTGAGATCGGGCCAGCAGGCGAGCGCCACCGCGCCGAGCCCGACCATCGTGCCCAGGCCGCGCAGCCAGCGCCGGCTGCCGATATCCTCGGCGAGATCGGGGGCGAGATCGAGCCGGTCGAACCATTGCGAGGCGTCAAGCCGCCACGCCTCGTACCGCGCGGCCCGCGCGGCCCAGCGTTTCGCCAGCCTGCGCCGCATGCGCTGGGTGAAGGTCGGCGGGGCGAGCTTCTCGGCGTTGCGGATGAATGGGATAAGGTCGCGCGCGTCTTCGAGATCGATGCGCCCATGATCCGGCGGGTGGCTGATCGCCAGCGCGCGGCCCTCGCCCTCGGGCGAGGTCTCGTCACCCTCCCCGGGGTCGGTCAGTTTGCGCGCATGATCCAACATCTCTGCCCCGAACGGTGCCCTTGCCGGGGCGAGCCTTCCGCCACCCTCAAGCGGAGCCTTGGGGCATTTCTCTGCCAGATCAAAGTAAATGCGGCGTTAACCAGCGACCAGTCGGGCCACGCGTGCGATAAGGTGTTGTGCGTATCGGCTGACGGGCTTCGTCCATGGCCTTGCCCCCCTGCGGCAAGCCTGCGATGACCGTAGGCGTCGTGCCCCAATCGCTCACCCACCGACCTGCCGAGGCTGCCCATGTGCGCGCCGTGCTCGGGCCGACCAACACCGGCAAGACGCACCTCGCCATCGAGCGGATGTGCGGGCATTCCAGCGGCATGATGGGCTTCCCGCTGCGCCTGCTGGCGCGGGAGGTCTATGACCGGGTGCGCGCGATAAAGGGCGACAAGCAGGTCGCGCTGATCACCGGGGAGGAACGGATCGAGCCGCCGGACGCGCGCTATTTCCTCTGCACCGCCGAGGCCATGCCGCGCACCGCGGGGCAGCACGCCTTCGTCGCACTGGACGAGGCGCAGCTCGGCGCGGACCCCGAGCGCGGGCACATCTTCACCGACCGCCTGATGCACATGCGCGGGCGCGAGGAGACGATAATCCTCGGCAGCGCCACATTGGAACCGATGGTCAAGGCGCTGATCCCCAGGGCGGAGATCACCAGCCGCCCACGCTTTTCGACCCTCAGCCATGCGGGCGTGTGCAAATTGTCGCGACTGCCCAAGCGCTCGGCGGTGGTCGCCTTCAGCGTGGAACAAGTCTACGCCATGGCCGAGGCCCTTCGGCGGTTCAGAGGCGGCGCAGCAGTGGTCATGGGCGCACTCTCGCCCGAAACGCGCAACAAGCAGGTCGCGATGTTCCAGGCGGGCGAGGTCGATTACATCGTCGCCACCGACGCCATCGGCATGGGCCTCAACCTCGATCTCGATCATGTCGCCTTCGCGGCGCTCAGCAAATTCGACGGGCGCAGGAAGCGCCGCCTCACCCCTTCGGAAATGGCGCAGATCGCCGGGCGCGCCGGGCGGCACCAGCGCGACGGGACGTTCGGGACGCTCTCGGGGACGGGCAAGGGCGCCGGAAGTGATGGGGGCGAGCCGCTCGCCTTCACTGACGAGGAAGTCTACGCGATCGAGGAGCACAAGTTCGCGCCCCTCACCCATCTGTTCTGGCGCGAGGCCGATCCGCGCTTCGATTCGCTGGGGGCGCTGATCGCCGATCTCGAAGCGCGGCCCGACAACCCCGTGCTGAAGGCAGCGCCCGAAGCGATCGACATGGCGGTGCTGCGCCGCCTCGCCAGCGATCCCATCGCCGATACCGTGCGCGGGGCCGGGAGCGTGCGGCGCTTCTGGGAGGCCTGCACGCTCCCCGACTTCCGCAATCTCGGCGTCGAGCAGCACGCGCGCTTCGTGGCGCGTCTCTGGGACGACTTGCAGGGCGGCTATCTCGGCGCGGATTTCGTCGCCGCGCGCATCGCCGAGCTTGACCGGATGCAGGGCGACATCGACACGCTGCAGGGGCGAATCGCGGCGATTCGCAGCTGGGCCTATATCTGCCAGCGCCCCGATTGGGTGCTGGCGCGCGACGAAATGGCTGCGCGGGCGCGCGCGGTCGAGGCGAAGCTCTCGGATGCGCTGCATGCGCGGCTGACCGAGCGTTTCGTGAACCGAAGGACGACTCTCTTGATGAAATCGCTGGGGCAGGATGCCAGTGCGCTGCCCGTCACCCTCGAACCCGACGGGCACCTTACCGTGGAGGGCGAGAGCATCGGGCGGCTCGAGGGCTTCCGCTTCCACGTCGACCCCTCGGCGGGCGTCGCCGACCGGCGGATGCTGCTCGCGGCTGGCGAGAAGGCGCTGCCTGCGCTGCTGGAAAAGCGCGCCGAGTGGCTATTGTCGCAAGGCTTTGCCGAGCTGGAGATCAGCGGCGGCGCGATCAAGTGGCAGGGCCGCGCCCTCGCCGAGATCAGCTTCCCCGGCCACCCCGGCTCGGGCAATTTCGGCACGCCCAAACTCACCCTGACCCGCGATGTGGTGCTGCTGCCCGACACCGCCAAGGCCAAGCTCGAGGCAGGCCTTTCCGCGTGGCTGGAGAAACAGCTCGAACCGCTCGCACCCTTGCGCAAGCTCGCCGAAGCCGCGCGCGATCCCGCTGCGGGGTCGCAGGCGCG
>JACESM010000064.1 GCA_013911835.1 Porphyrobacter sp.
CGATATCGCTCGGTGACCCGGCCGGCATCGGCCCCGAGGTGATCCTCGGCGCCTGGGCGCGGCTGAGGGCCGCGCGCCGCGCGCCGCCCGCCTTCGTGGTGGGCGGGCCGGAGCTGCTGCGGGCCTGCGCAGAACGCCTCGGGATCGACTGCCCGATCGTGCCCATCGCAGAGCCCGCCGAGGCGCTGTTCGCCCATGCGGCGGGCCTGCCGGTTCTTGCAGGGCTCGATGGCATGTCGTCGCCCGGTCATCCCGATGCCGTTGGCGCCCGGTTGGCGCTCGCTTCCCTGCAATGGGGCACGAAATTCGCGCTCTCGGGTGTCGCGGCGGGGCTGGTCACCGCGCCCGTCTCCAAGCGCGCGCTGGCCGCCATCGGCTGGGACTACCCCGGCCAAACCGAGTTCCTCGCCGACGCCTGCGGCAAGCCATACCGCGACGCGGTGATGATGCTGGCCGGGCCGAGCTTGCGCACCGTACCGCTCACCGTCCACGTTGCGCTGGCCGAAGTGCCCGCGCTGCTCTCGGCCGAGCTGATTGCCCACAAGGCCCGCATCGTGGCCGAGGGTCTGCGGCGCGACTTCGGTATCGCCCACCCCCGCCTCGCCATCGCCGCCTTGAACCCCCACGCGGGCGAGGGCGGGCAGTTCGGCGATGAGGAGGCGCGCATCATCGCGCCTGCCATCGCGGCCCTGCAAGCCGAGGGGATCAACGCCACCGGCCCCGTCCCGGGCGACGCGCTCTTCACCCCCCGCGCCCGCGCCGGGTATGACGCGGCGCTGTGCATGTACCACGACCAGGCGCTCATCCCCCTGAAAGCGCTGGAGTTTGACGAAGGCGTCAACGTCACGCTCGGCCTGCCGATCATCCGCACCTCGCCCGACCACGGCACCGCCTACGACATCGCGGGGCAGGGCATTGCCGATCCGGGCGCCATGGCCGCCGCGCTGGTGATGGCGGCGGAGATGGTCGCCGCACGGGCCGCCACCGGTGCCTGACCTCCCCCCGATCCGCGAGGTCATCGCCCGGCACAACCTCGCCGCCTCCAAGGCGCTGGGGCAGAACTTCCTGCTCGACGAGCAGCTGCTTGCCCGCATCGCGGCCCTGCCCGGCGATCTCGCGGACCAGCCGGTCCTTGAGGTCGGTCCCGGCCCCGGCGGGCTTACCCGTGCGCTGCTGCGGGCCGGCGCCCGCGTCACCGCGATCGAGATGGACCGCCGCTGCCTGCCCGCGCTTGCCGAACTCGCCGAGGCCTTCCCCGGCCAGCTCACCGTGGTCGAGGGCGACGCGCTCAAGCTCGATCACAACGCGCTGATGCAGGGCGAGCCCTTCCACGTGCTCTCCAACCTCCCCTACAACGTCGGCACCGCACTGTTCGTGCGCTGGCTCGGCGGAGAGGCGTGGCCGCCGCTCTGGCAATCGCTCACCCTGATGTTCCAGCGCGAGGTCGCCGACCGCATCGTCGCCAATGCAGGCGAGGACGCCTATGGCCGTCTCGCCGTGCTCGCCCAGTGGCGCGCCGAGGCGCGGCTCGCCATGAAGGTCCACCGCAGCGCCTTCACCCCGCCGCCCAAGGTGATGAGCGCGATCGTCCACGTGACCCCCGCCGCCATGCCCGAGGGCGTGTCCGCCCGCACCCTCGAACGCCTCACCGAAGCCGCCTTCGGCCAGCGCCGCAAGATGCTGCGCCAGAGCCTGAAGGGGGTGCCCGGCGCGCTCGCCGCCCTCGCCACGCTCGGCATCGACGAGGCCCGCCGCGCCGAGACCGTCAGCGTGGCGGAGTTCGTGGCGGTGGCCCGCACAATGCAGGGGTGAACCGCCCGCCCGCTCCGGCCCAGCGCCGCGCGTGTTGGAGCCACATGAGACACTGTCTAGAAGCGGAAAACCTGCCCCGCTAAGTTGCTCTGGCTGACGCAGTCAAAGAGGGGCATGCTCCCAAAGCGCCTACATCGCCCTGTTCATTGGGCTTGGAGGCGCCCCCTCAGTCCAGCTTCGGGCAGGGGTTGAATGAAATCGCTAACCTATTGACGGTCAAAGATTGGTTGGGCACGTTTCGGTTTTCAAGCGCGGCGCTGGGGGATCGAGATGAAGATTGCAAAGAAGACGCAGGATAGACTCGCGGCCGGCCTCAAGAAATATCAGCGTATCGTTCGCCAAATCGCCGAAAGGGACGTATCGGAAGCAGACACCGTCACCGTCATCAAGGACATGCTTTCCGAGATATTCGGCTATGACAAGTATGAGGAACTGACGAGCGAACAGCAAATTCGCGGCACCTTCTGCGACCTTGCGATTAAGGTCGAAGGCAAGGTTCACTATCTTGC
This sequence comes from Porphyrobacter sp., assembly GCA_013911835.1. GTDB lineage: Bacteria > Pseudomonadota > Alphaproteobacteria > Sphingomonadales > Sphingomonadaceae > Erythrobacter. The sequence goes on from JACESM010000064.1 coordinate 2,322, forward strand.
CGAGGTGAAGTCAGCCGGAACCAATCTGTCCGAGAATCACCTGCGCCAAGCGGTCAACTATGGCGCACACGAGGGAATCGAGTGGATCATTCTGACCAACTCGGTCGAATGGCGGATTTTTCGGATCAAGTTCGGCCAGCCTATCGATTGGGAAGAGGTCTGCTCGTTTAACATCACCGAGTTGTCCATGCGATCGCAGGACGACGTTGAGAAGCTCGCGATGCTTTGCAGAGAGAGCGTTTCAAGTGACGCGCTCGACGCGTTCCATAAGCAGGCGCAGATCGTCAACCGGTATGTGATCGCGGAAGTCATCCAATCTGACCAGATAGTTTCATCAATTCGCCGCGAGATCAGAAAGCTCTTCGACGGAATAAAGGTCACAGACGACCAAATTCGGATCATCCTGACCAACGATGTGATCAAGCGCGACGCTCTGGACGGTGACGGGCCCAAAGCAGCAAAGGCAATGATCAAGAAAGTGCTGGCAGCCCAAGCGCGGCGTGCCGCAAAGCAGGTGACCGAGTAGGAGTTAACCCGCCTTCTTGCGCAAGCGCCAAGCATGGAGCAGCGGTTCGGTATAGCCGCTCGGCTGCTCCACACCCTTGAAGATCAGCTCCTTGGCCGCGCTGAAGGCCGCGCCGTCCTCGTTCCCCGTCAGCGGCAGATAGAGCGGATCGCCCGCGTTCTGCGCGTCGACCTTGGCGGCCATGCGGGCGAGCGAGTCCATCACCTGCGCTTCGGTGATCACCCCGTGCAGCAGCCAGTTGGCGATGTGCTGCGAGGAGATGCGCAGGGTCGCGCGGTCTTCCATCAGGCCCACATCATTGATGTCGGGCACCTTGGAGCAGCCCACGCCCTGATCGACCCAGCGCACCACATAGCCGAGCAGGCCCTGGCAATTATTGTCGAGCTCCTCGCGGATCTCCTCCTCCGACCAGTTCGCGCCCTCCGCCAGCGGGATCGCCAGCAGCGCGTCGAGGCCAGCGGGTTCGGGCAGGTGCTTCTGCACCTCGAACACGTCGATCTGGTGATAATGCAGCGCGTGGAGCGTCGCGGCGGTGGGCGACGGTACCCATGCGGTGTTCGCGCCCGCCTTCAGGTGCCCCACCTTCTCCACCATCATCTGCCCCATGAGATCGGGCGCAGCCCACATGCCCTTGCCGATCTGCGCCTTGCCCGAGAGGCCGTGCTTGAGGCCGATGGCGACGTTTCTTGCTTCATAGGCGCGCAGCCAATCCGAACCCTTCATCGCGCCCTTGCGGAGCATCGGCCCCGCGCGCATCGAGGTGTGGATTTCGTCCCCCGTGCGGTCGAGGAAGCCGGTGTTGATGAACACGATCCGGTCGCGGACGGCATGGATGCAGGCGGCGAGGTTCGCCGAGGTGCGGCGTTCCTCGTCCATCACGCCGACCTTGATCGTGTGGCGGGGGAGCCCAAGCAAATCCTCAACCGCGTCGAACAAGTCGTTGGTGAAGGCGCATTCCTCGGGCCCGTGCATCTTGGGCTTGACGATGTAGATCGACCCGCAGCGCGAGTTGCCGAATGTGCCGTGGCCTTCGACGTCCAGCGTGGAGATCGCCGAGGTGAACACCGCGTCCATGATGCCTTCGGGCACTTCCGAGCCATCCGCGAGGCGGATCGCGGGGTTGGTCATCAGGTGGCCGACATTGCGCACGAACATCAGGCTGCGGCCTGAGAGGGTGTGCGTGGCGCCATTGTCGTCGACGTAGGCCTTGTCGCCCGCGAGCGTGCGGGTCAGCGTCTTGCCGCCCTTCTCGAAGCTTTCCGACAGATCGCCGCGGATGATGCCGAGCCAGTTGGTGTAGGCGAGCAGCTTATCCTCGGCATCGACCGCCGCAACCGAATCCTCGCAATCGGCAATGGTGGTGAGCGCGGATTCGACGATGATGTCGGCGATGCCCGCCTTGTCGGTCGCGCCGACGGGGGTGCTGGCGTCGAACACAACTTCGATGTGCAACCCGTTGTGCTTCAGCAGCACGCCCTTGTCGGTGGTGCCGACTTGCTGCGCCGGATCGGCGAGCGTGATGGCCTCGCGTTCCGCAAGGTCAGCCCAGCTTCCGCTCGCCAGCGGGAAGGCGTCGTCGAGAAACTGCCGTCCGCGCGCGATCACCGCCGCGCCGCGTTCCTCGTCATACCCACCCGGCCGCGCAGGGGGCGCGTCAAGCGCATCGGTGCCGTAGAAAGCATCATAAAGGCTCCCCCAGCGCGCATTCGCGGCGTTGAGCAGGAAGCGGGCGTTGAGGATCGGGACGACCAGCTGCGGGCCGGCCATGGTCGCGATCTCGGGATCGACGTTCTGGGTGCCGATGGTGAAGTCGCCGGGCTCGGGGACGAGGTAGCCGATCTCGATCAGGAAAGCCTTGTAGGCCGCCGCGTCGTGGGGCTTGCCCGCGCGCTCCACGTGCCACGCGTCGATCTGCGCCTGCAGCGTAGCGCGCTTCTCCAGCAAAGCGCGGTTCCTCGGTGCGATGTCGGCCAGCAGCGCGGCGAAACCCTGCCAGAAGGCGTCCACATCGCGGCCCAGCGGCGTCAGCACTTCACTTTCAAGAAAACTCGCGAGCCGGGAGTCGATGCTCAGACCGGCGCGGGGGGTCATGTCAGTCATGGGTGTCCTCGTGTGGTAAGCGTGAAGCCGAACCCGGGGAGGAGAGGACGGCTGGCCCTATGGCAAAGGGGAGAGCCGATTGCAACGGGTTGGACTGAAGCCACCGCCCCGCTAGAGGGGGAGGATGAACGGGATGACGGGCACATTCGATACCGCCGCGATGCTGGCGCAGGTGCAGGCGTGGAGCGCGGTCAACACCGGCACCGCGAACCTTGCCGGCCTCGCAAGCCAAGCGGGGATGCTGGCCGAGGCCTTTGCGGCGCTCCCCGGTGAGGTGGCGCTGGTCGACCCGGCTCCGGTGACTGCGATCGCTGCCGATGGCTCTGCGTTCGACAAGCCGCACGGCCAGCACCTGGTGGTCCGCGTGCGCCCGCAGGCGAACCGGCGGATCCTGCTCACCGGGCACATGGACACTGTGTTCCCCGCCGATCACCCGTTCCAGCGCCAGACCTGGCTCGACGCCGAGACGCTGGGCGGCCCCGGCGTCGCCGACATGAAGGGCGGGATCGCGGTGATGCTCCACGCGCTGCTGGCTTTCGAACAGACCGCCGCCGCATCGAGCCTCGGCTATGACGTGCTCATCAATTCGGACGAGGAGACCGGCTCGCTCGCCAGCAGCGCGCTGATCGCCGATCTGGCGGCGGGCAAGCTCGCGGCGCTCACCTATGAGCCCGCCGCCCTGCCCGATGGCACGCTGGCGCATGAACGGGGGGGGACGGGGAACTACTCGATCACTGTCACCGGCAAGAGCGCCCACGCGGGCCGCAACCCGCATGAGGGGCGCAACGCGATCGTCGCGGCGGCCGATCTGATCCTGCGACTGAAGACCCTGGAGACGGCGGAAATCACCATCAACCCCGCAAAGCTCGAAGGCGGGTCGGCCAACAACGTCGTTCCCGACCATGCGGTGCTGCGCTTCAACGTCCGCCCCAAGTCCACCGCCGCAGCCGAGGCCTTCGACAGCGATCTCAACGCTTTGCTGCGCAGCATTGAAGCGGCGCATCAGGTCACCACACACCGCCACGGCGGCGTCACCCGCCCGCCCAAGAAAGTCGACGCGCGCGCGCAACAACTGTTCGACCTCGTCCGCCAATGCGGCGCCGAGCTTGGCCAGACCATCCGCTGGCAATCTACCGGCGGCGTGTGCGACGGCAACAATATCGCTGCCACAGGCGTACCAGTGGTCGACACCATGGGGGTGCGCGGCGGCGCGATTCATTCGCCGGACGAATATCTGATCGTCCCCAGCCTTGCCGAGCGGGCGGCGCTTTCCGCCCGCGTCATCGAGCGTCTCGCTCAAGGAGCCCTCCAGTGACCTTCCGCCTGCGGCCTGCGCGCCCCGCCGATCTCGAAGCACTCTACGAAATGGCCAAGCTCACCGGCGGGGGCTTCACCAACCTTCCCCCCGACCGCGCGGCGCTGAAGGGCAAGCTCGAACGCGCCGCCACCGCCTTCGCGCGCGAGGGCGACACGCTCGCCGACGAGCAATTCGTGCTGGTGCTCGAAAACGCCCGGACCGGCGCGGTCCGCGGCACCTGCCAGCTGATGACCCAGGTCGGCCAGCGCTGGCCGTTCTATTCCTATCGCCTCAACACGCTCACCCAATATTCGCAGGAGCTTGACCGCACCGTGCGCGCCGAGCTGCTCAGCCTCGTCACCGATCTCGAAGGGTCGAGCGAGGTCGGCGGGCTGTTCCTCCACCCGGGCGAGCGCGCCGGGGGCTTCGGCCTGCTGCTCGCCCGCTCGCGCTATCTGTTCGTGGCGATGCACCGCCAGCGGTTTGCCGACCGCATCCTTGCGGAATTGCGCGGCATCATCGACGAGCGCGGCGGATCGCCCTTCTGGGACGGGGTCGCGGGCCGCTTCTTCGGGATGAGCTTCCAGGACGCGGACTATTTCAACGCGATCAACGGCAACCAGTTCATCGCCGACCTGATGCCCAAGCACCCGGTCTACATCGCGATGCTGAGCGAGGACGCGCGCAGCGTCATCGGCGTCCCACACCCCACGGGCCGCGCGGCGATGCGGATGCTTGAGGAGGAAGGGTTCCGGGCCGAGGGCTATGTCGACATCTTCGACGGCGGGCCAACGATGACGGCGCGCACCGATCAGGTCACAAGCGTCAAGAACGCGGTGAGCGCGACCATCACGGCATTGGACGCCAGCGAAGGCGAGCGCGCGATCCTTGCCACCGGCCACCTCGGGTCGTTCCGCGCCTGTTTCGGCGCGCGGGTGCTCGACGGGGAAGGCGGCATCGCGATCGATTCTGCGAGCGCCGACCTGCTCGACATATGCAAGGGCGACATGGTGTGGAGCGTGGCGCGATGAACCTCACTGAAATCAATTTCGACGGGATCGTCGGCCCCTCGCACAATTATGCGGGGCTGAGCCTCGGCAATATCGCCAGCGCGAGCCATGCGGGCGATCCGTCCTATCCGCGCGCGGCGGCTTTGCAGGGGGTGGCGAAGATGCGCGGCAATCTCGCGCGCCTCGGCGTGCAGGGCTTCCTGCTGCCGCTGCCGCGCCCGAATGGAGCGCTGACGGCGGCGCTGGCGCTGGATGGCACCGAGCCGCCGCAGCTGCGCGCCGCGCCGTGGTCGGCTTCGAGCATGTGGACCGCCAATGCCGCGACCGTCTCCCCCGCCCCCGACACCGCCGATGGGCGTTGCCACCTGACCCCCGCAAATCTCGTCACGATGCTCCACCGCGCGCAGGAATGGCCGGACACCAAGCGGCAGCTCGAAATCGCTTTCGGCGACACGCGGCACTTCGCGATCCACGACGCGGTGCCCCCTACCTTCGGCGACGAGGGCGCGGCCAACCACATGCGGCTGTGCGAGGCGCATGACGCACCGGGCGTCGAGGTGTTCGTCTACGGCCGCCCGGGCGGGCGCTTCCCCGCGCGCCAGCACGAACAGGCCAGCCGCCTCGTCGCCCGCGCCCACGGGCTCGATGCGAACCGGACGGTTTTCATCGAGCAGAACCCCGAGGCAATCGCGGCGGGCGCTTTCCACAATGACGTGGTGTCGGTCGCCAACGGCCGCGTGCTGTTCACCCATGCAGAAGCCTTCGCCGACCAGCAGGGCGCTTATGATGCGATCCGCACCGCCTTCCCCGCGCTCGAGGTGGTCGAGGTGCCCTCGTCTGCCGTCTCGCTTCAGGAGGCGATCCGCACCTATCTGTTCAACGCGCAGCTTCTGACGCTGCCCGATGGAAGCATGGCGTTGATCGTGCCCGAGGAATGCCGCGAAAGCGCAGCCGTGTGGGGCTGGGCCGAGACGATGCTGGCCGGGAATGGCCCGATCCGTCAGGTCATTCCGGTCGATGTGCGGCAATCCATGGCGAACGGCGGCGGCCCCGCCTGCCTGCGGCTGCGGGTGGTGTGCGACCCCGCACACGTAGACCCGCGCTTCCTGCTCGACGAGGCCAAAGCCGATCTTCTCGAGCGCGTCATCGCCGCGCATTGGCCTTCGCAGATCGACCCGTCCGATATCGGGACGCAGGCGCTGGCGGACAGCATTGTTGCGGCACGCCTTGCCCTGCTGGATGCGCTCGATCTGGCACAGCTTGGTTAACGCGTTTGCGCAGCCTGCCCCCTCAGGCGTAAGGTTACGACACTGTTAAAGCGACTCAGCACTTCGCCGGGTCGTGCTTGGGTCGAGGATGTCTATGCTGCGCAAGCTGGGACGGCTGTTCGTGATCAAGAACCGCTTCGAGGCGTTTCTGATCATCTACGCCCTCGCCCTCGGGTCGAGCGCGCGGGGCATGGTCTATCTCCAGGAATATCCCGGCTTCGGCGGCAAGCTCCTGTTCCTCGCCACCACCGGCGCGGTGTTCCTGGCGGGCGCGAAGATGCTCGACTGCCTGAAGCTGGAGCGCGAAGTGGCGGAATTGCGAGCGGCGCGCAGCGCGGTGCGCGATTAGACTCACACAAAGACGCAAAGACACAAAGATGTCGCGCGATGACGATCTGGAAGCGCTTGTCTCACATATCATCGACATCGGCTTCAAGCTGCATCAGCAGCTTGGCCCGGGCTTGCTGGAAACCGCCTACGAGTTGATCCTGTTCGAAAAGCTGCGCCAGAGCGGGATTGAGGTCGCACGGCAGGTTCCGATCGATGTCCGTTACGATGGCATTCTCATCGAGACTGCCTTCAAGATCGATCTGCTGATCGCAAGCCGGCTGGTGGTCGAACTGAAGTCTGTCGAACGGCCGCATCCTGTCCACAGCAAGCAGGTGCTGACCTATCTCAGGCTCATGAACCTGCCGCTGGGCTTGCTGATGAACTTCGGGCAGGCCCTCTTCAAAGATGGCGTCAAGCGCATCACCAACGGCTATGACGCAGGTGCGCGCAGCTAGGCGCAGCATCTTTGTGTCTTTGCGTCTTTGTGTGAAAAAATCAGGTGGGGGTTTCTGTTGCTACGTACCCCCGGACGCCCGGTCTCCGATTCTGTTACCCGGTTCGGTCCGAACCGTGCTCGTAGCTTTGTAAATTCAGGCCGTTAAGCCGTCACATTACGCGGCGAGAGCAAGTGCTTCGTTGTCGTTGGCACTTATGGGTTTTGAGCCTTATGCGGGTTACTCAGCCCGGGCAAAAACTACGCTTTTCAACACACGTCGATCCTGGTTCGGCCCCATCAGGACATGCGGCGAGCCGCAGATTCTGGTGGAGCCGCCGGGTACTGCCCCCGGGTCCGTTGCATCTATTGTACGCAGCCATTTATCGCCATATCCGGTCAAGACCGGCACGGCTGATATAGCGCGGCATTTCTGAATGTGAAGTGAGTAACCCCTCCCGCCTGCGGGAGGGGCAGCGAGACTTGCCAGCTTGCTGGCTAGTCGCAGCGGGGTGGGCTTGCGAAGCCTGCGCCATTCGCATTCGCATTCCCACCCCCAGCCCCTCCCGCAAGCGGGAGGGGAGGCAACACTTTACTTCTTCAGCGCGTCGCGGATCTCGGCGAGCAGTTCCACCTCGGTCGGTCCGGCGGGCGCGGCCTCCGGCGGGGGCATCAGCTTGTTGGCCTGGCGCACGATCATGAAGATCACGAAGGCGAGGATCACGAAGTTGATGATCGCCGTGACAAAGCTGCCGAAGGCCAGCACATTGGCCCCCGCCTCGCGCGCGGCGGCAAGCGATGCACCGGCCGGAGCTTCGCCCGACAGGACGATGTACTTGCTCGAGAAATCCACCCCGCCGCCGGTCATCAAAGTGATCACCGGCATGATCACATCGTCGGTCAGCGACTTGATGATGGTGCCGAAGGCAGCGCCGATGATCACCCCGACCGCAAGATCGAGCACATTGCCGCGCATGATGAATGTCTTGAATTCCGAAAGCATGATGGTCCCCTTTGTTCTTTCGCGTTTACCATGTTCTGGCACTCCGCGCTTTGGCTGCCAAGTCTTGCAGGCACCGCCGTCCACCGCTTGAACCGGCAAGGTGGTGTGCTATATCCGCAATACAGAAGCGACGGTCCGGAGTGCCCCGGCGTCATCAGGAGGGATTTGCGCCATGAAATTCACCACCATGCTGCGCGGCGCGCTCGCCGCCGTCGCCGCGCTCAGCCTTGCGGCCTGCGGGATCAACTCGGTTCCGACCAAGCAGGAAGCCGCCAAGGCGCAGTGGGGCAATGTCGAGAGCGCGCTGCAGAACCGCTCGGACAAGATCCCCAACCTCGTCGCCGTGGTGCAGGCCGCCGCGATCTCGGAGAAGGACATCCTCCAGGGCGTGATCGACGCGCGCGCGCGGGCAACTGCGATCAACATCACCACCGATGACCTTTCGAACCCGGAAGAGTTCAAGAAGTTCAACGATGCGCAGAACCAGTTGACGCAAGCGCTGGGCCAGCTGCGCACCGTGGTCGAGAACTATCCCCAGCTCGCCAGCCAGCCGCGCTTCGGCGATCTGATGGTTGCGATCGACGAGGCCAACAACCAGATCAACACCGAGCGCGTGCGCTACAATGACCTCGCGCGTGACTACAACACCGAGATCCGCACCTTCCCCTCGAGCATCGGGGCGAACGTGATCCACGGTGCCAAGGCACTCGAATATTTCGAGGCGGACGAAGCCGCCAAGGCCAACCCCAAGGTCGACATGAGCGCAATCACCGGCAGCGCGACCCCGGCGGCCGCGAACTGAGGTGATCGCCCTCCTCGCCCCGCTGCGCCGGGCGCTGCTGCTGCTGGCGGGCCTCGTGTGGCTCACCATCGGCACTGCGTCCTTCGCGCAGGACTATCCCCCGCGGCCCGCGGGCCCGGTCTATGACGGGGCGAACATCCTCTCGCCAGCGACCGAGGCGAAGCTCGATGAGGAACTGCGCGCCTATAATGCCCAGACCGGCCGCGCGATCATCGTCGCCACCGTGCCGGGCCTCGGGGGCGCGAGTATCGAGTCCTATGCGACCACGCTCTACACCGACAAGTGGGGCATCGGCGGGGCGCAGCGCGATGCGGGGCTGCTGCTGCTGATCGCGCCTTCCGAGCGCAAGATGCGGATCGAGGTCGGCTATGGCCTCCACGGCTGGTTCGGCGGGATCATGGCGGGGCGCGTCATCAACGACGTGATCGCGCCGCGCTTCAAGGAAGGCAATTTCGACGCGGGCGTGAGCGATGGCGTCGCGGCGATTCTCGCCCACCTCGCCAAGGCGCCCGAGGATGCCATCGCGATCGAGGAAGCCGCCAAGGCCGCCGCGGCGCAGAAGAGCCGCAGCGACGGGGGCTTCCCCATCGGCGTGCTGATCTGGCTCGCCTTCATATTCTTCTTCTTCGTCCTGCCGATCATCTCCAGCGTCGGACGGCGGCGCAAGTATCGCTCCAAGGGCAGCGGGCCGTGGGGCAGCCGCGGGCTCGGCGATACGGCGCGCGACGTGATCCTGTGGGAGGTCGGCAGCGCGATTGCGCGGGGCATCATCAATAGCGGCGGGCGCGGCGGCGGCGGTGGTGGCGGCTTCGGTGGCGGTGGCTTCGGTGGCGGCGGCGGCGGAGGGTTCGGCGGCTTCGGCGGCGGCTCGTCGGGCGGCGGCGGCGCTTCGGGAGGGTGGTGAGCCATGGCGATGATGGATGATACCGGGCGCGCGCTCGTGAGCGCAGCGGTCACCGAAGCGGAAGGCGCGACCTCGGGCGAGATCGTCACCGTGCTCGCGGAAAGCTCGGACGGCTACACCGATGTCGCGCTGCTGTGGGCAGCGGGCGCGGGTTTCACCGCGATGAGCGTCTTCGCGGCCTTCCCCGAACCCTTCCTCGACCGTTGGGACGCATGGTTCGCCGGCTGGGGTCATGAATGGACCACGGGCCAGCTCGCCAGCATGGTGATCGCCTTGGGCCTCGTGAAGTTCCTGGGCGTGTGGCTGATGCAGCAATGGCAGCCCTTGAAGTGGCTGCTGGTGCCCGGCCCGGTCAAGGCCGCGCGGGTGCGCAATCAGGCCGTGCGCCAGTTCAAGGTCGGCGCGCAGCGCCGCACCATCGGCAACACCGGCG
>JACESM010000065.1 GCA_013911835.1 Porphyrobacter sp.
GCAGGTAGATCATCGCCGCCGTATCGCAGCGCACGCCGGGATAGCGGTTCCAGTACCAGGTGCCGCCGACGCCGCCCGCCTTGTCGATCAGGCGAATGCTGTCGATCCCCGCCTCCTTGAGCCGCGCCGCCGTGACGAGGCCGGACATGCCGGCGCCGATGAAGGCGAAGGTGACATGGTCGGTGACGGGGTCGCGGGGCACGAAAGGCGTGTGCGGATCGACAGCGAAATCCGCGAACTTGCCCGAGAGACGCTGGTATTGCTCGTTGCCTTCGGGCCGCAGCCGCTTGGCGCGTTCGGCCGCGTATTTCTGCCTGATGGTTTCCTTGTCGAGAATTCTCGTCATGCAGCTTGCCTCTCGCTTGTCGATCACGACAAGGGGCACCCGGCAGCGCGCCCATAAGTGACGCACGCCGACCCATGTCGTCGCGATCTAATATAGTGCATTAATTAGCGGCTGCGCGCGGTGGGGGCAAGCGTTTTGTAGCGGGCGCTGTCCGTTCCGTCAGTGCAGCGCGCCGCTGCACTACCCCGCAGAGGCTGCCGCTGCCTGCGGTCCGCCCTGCCGAACCTGGTCGAACACGCGCAGCACCGCCTCCGCGATCACCTCGGAAACCTCTTCCTGCAGGAAGTGTCCGGCCGGTGTCTCGGTAACCCGTGCGTCGGGAAAATTCTCGAGCATCGCGGGCACCGCGCCGCCGAGGATGGGATCGTTGATGCCCCAGACGATCTCGACCGGCACATCGAGCCCGCGCACAAACGGGACAAGCTCGCGCATGACCGGGGTGCTCGGATGATCGGGACCGTCGGGCACCATCCGCATCATTGCCAGCGGCGCCTTGTGATTGCCGCTTTCGCGCACCGGGCGGGCATAGAGATCCTTGACCGGCTGCGGCATAGAGGCGGGATCGTGCTGCGGGCGATGCAGGCCCCGGAAGATCGCATTGCGGACATTCCCCAGGAACTCGCCGACAATCGGGGTCTTCATCAGGTCATGGATCTTGGAGAGGCGGGTCTTGACCTCGGTCACCCGGATCGCGGTGTTCATGATGACGATGCCCTTGACCATGCCGGGCGACAGCGCCAGCGCGCCGATGCCGATGGGGCCGCCCCAGTCCTGCCCGACATAGATCACCTGTTCGAGCTTCAACTGCCTCAGCGCCGCGCTGATCCAGCGATTGTGGTTCGCCGCCGTGTGCATGCTGACCGGCACCTTGGACGAGAAACCGAGCCCGACCAGCGTCGGCATGATCACCCGGACCCGGTCAAGCGGGAGATGTTCGACGACCTTGCGATAGAGGAAACCTGACGTCGGATTGCCGTGCTGCATGAAGATCGGATAGCCCTCGCCGACTTCCAGCATGTGCACCTTGATGCCCGGTTCGACCTCGATGAAATAGCTCTTGTAGCCATCGGTCACGAATCGCTGCGCATAGTCGGGCAGCGCGAAGCCCTCGAACGTGCCCGAGGCGGTGGTGACCTTGCCCGCCCCTTCAGGGGTTACGATCGACCCGTCCCGGGTGATCGCGAACGCACCGGCTGCTGCGGCCGCGCCCAGCACGCCCGCGCCGATCAGGATTGTCTCAACCATGCCTTGCTCCCGCTCAATCGTCTCAATTCTGCGCCCGTCGCGCCGCTATCGGCTGGTCTCAGGCGTCTGCCGCGCTGCGAGGTAGAGCAGGCCGACGAACGCCAGTTCCGGAATGACGCGCTCCGGATGAACCGGCGCGCCGTGGAGCAGCGTCGCGGCGATCCGGCCCAGCGCAAAGAACCCGAACAGCATCATCGCCGGATAGAACCACTCGCGTTCCTTGCGGATCAGGCCGATCGCGAGACAGGCCGCGATGGTCAGCGCCCAACTGGCCGAATGGCCGGTCAGAGAGCTCAGCCCCAGCCCGCTATCGGGAAACTGGTAGCCGAAGAAAGCGGCGGCGCGATCCGGGTTCGTCATGGTGCGGATACCCAGAACCCCGAACAGGACCGCCAGCAGCACGGCCGGCACACGAACCGCCCATTTCAGAACCTTTGCCATCACTCATCCCGTTTGCTGTGCCCGAAGCCAGGCTGGAGCCTCGGTAATTAATATGAGGCATTAGAGCGCGTCGGGCAATCGCTAATTTCGCACTGCGGCAAACCGCGGCGCCCTCTTGCCGTTCTAATGGATTCAATTAATGATGCACATCAGTCGCCCTCTCGAGCCATCGGCGGCGAATCGAACGGAGCATGACCATGCACACAACCATCCGCATTCTTGCCGCTGCCGCTCTGGCGAGCGTTTGTTTCACGGTAGCCGCCCAGCCTTCGGCGGAGCAGCTTGAAAAGGTCCGCGCTATCCTCAAGGAAGCCGACGCCAATGGCGACGGCAGGGTCACCCGCCGGGAATATGACGCGCACCGCGCCGATATCTTCGCCAAGCTCGATCGCAACGGCAACGGCGTGGCGAGCGCGGATGACGCGCCCAAGATCCGGATCGCCAAGAAGAAGTTCACCGAAAAGCTCGAACAGGTTCTGGCGATGGCCGACAAGAACGGTGACGGATTGCTGTCGCGCGCGGAGTGGGACCAGCCCGAGCGCGATATCTTCGCCCTGCTCGATCAGGACGAGGACGGCATCATCATCCTCGCCGACCTGCCAGTGCTCTGACCATCCCGGCCCTGCGAGACCCGGGGCCGTGTCGTGAAACAGCATGCTATTGCCGATCGGGACGCGCCGCATCACCTGTCGGCGCGTCCCGATCGCGTCAGCACCTACTTGTACCGGGCATCCAGCTGGGCCTTGAGCTGGGCGAAGGTCACGTAACCATCCTTGTCGGTATCGATCGACTTGAAGTTGGCAACGACACGGGTCATGCCGCCGTCCTTGGCTTCCTGCAGGCTGAGCTTGCCATCGCCGTTCTTGTCAGCCGCCTTGAACTTCGAGGTCAGGTGCGACAACGCCATGTCGTAGGTCTGGGCATGGGCTGCGGGGGCAAGGGCCAGCGAAGCCGCTGCAAGCACTGCAATCCGGTACATCGTTTTCATCGGTCATTCTCCTTCACGGGTTCAGGGGCGGGGTAAGCCCGTTCGCTGCAGCGGATCGTCCGCTGCCTCATATCAACCGGGTTCGGTCGATCGCCTTGCTGCCAGTGGGCAGCGAGAACATCATGCCGTCCTCGCCGACCACGAGCGGGCCGGAAAAGCGGCTTTCCGCATCGCCGAGAAAGGCGGCGTAAAGCCACCGGCTCGGCAGCGGCGGGACGAGATGGCTCAGCACCAGCATCCCGGCCCCTGCGGCCTGCGCACTTTCGGCGGCCTCTTCGGGCGAGGTGTGGTAATCCTGAATATCGTGCATGATCTTCGCCGCGCCGACCTGGCTGTCCGCTCCCGCCGCCGCTTCCATCTTCTGGACCAGTCCGGGGTTCAGCGCCTCGTGCACGAGGATGTCGACGCCCTTGCAGACGGCTTCGAGATTGGGCGACTTCTTGGTGTCACCGCTGATGCACAGCGAGCGCCCCTTGTAGTCGAAACGGTAGCCGACCGAGGGCTTGATCGGGTCATGGTTGACCGTGAAAGCGGTGATTTTCAGCCCGTCACGCTCCAGCACCACCGTCGCCGGGCCGGTCATTTCGAACGGGCGCGCGATGCCGCCCGCGCCGCTCGGCGGGACGACCGCGGTGCCGTGATGGGCAATGCGGTAGGTGTTGTCGGTCGCGTAGGCCGCGTTGAACCCGTCCACGATCGCCTCGACCCCACGCGGGCCATAGACCGGAAGCGGCGCGGTGCTCGATCCACGGGTCCAGTGGAACAGCATCAGCGGGCCAAAGCCGTCGATATGGTCGGAATGGAAATGCGTCAGCAGCAGTCCGTCGGCCTTGCCGGAACTGATGCCCATGACATTGAGCGTCTCCGCCCCGCCTTCGCCGATGTCGACCACGAACATCTGTTCGCCGGCGATCACGACGTTGCAGGGCCCTGCGCGGTCGAGACTGGGCATGGGCGAACCTGTGCCGCACAACCCGACGTGAAGGCCATCACCCAAGGCGGCGAGGTTGTCGACCCCCATGCGCTGCGCCGTGCCGCGCTCGAACAGCCAAACGCCGATGCGCGCCTGAAACGCGTAGGCTGCCACGCCCCCGACGAGAACGAGGGCGAGTGCCGTCAGTCCGATCCTTTTCAACCAGGTCACGAGTCGGCTCCTTCCTTGCGGGCGGCGTGTCAGCTTGAGTCCGCCGATAACGAGGCGAACTAATACCATGCATTAACGACCAATCAAGAAGCGTAAAAAGATCGCACAGGATCGCGCTGGGGCCGCGCGGCTGGCGTGGTTCCAACGCCCGGCGCGGCCCGATCATGCAGCGGCGCGGTGAAACATCCTGCGCAACAGCCGGGACAGGCCCCAGACGACAAGCCCGATGAGCAGCGCCAATCCCGCCATCACAGCGTAGAGCCAGGGATAGTTCGCGAGCATGTGGCTGATGTTGTTTCTCGCATTCTGCGCCGCGGAGTCATAACCCTCGGGCATCGCCAGCACGCCCACGCGGCTGGCATAGGCGTCATACTCCGCTACCATATCGGTCAGAAGCTGCGGATTTTCCACGCTGAGATCGGTGGTTTCCCCGGGGTCGCGGGCGAGATCGAACAGCCGCCAGCGGCCATCGCCCAAGGGCAGCACGCTGCGGGTGATCTTGAAATCGCCCTTGTAGAGCGCGGTGTTGCCCGACACTTCGATCACCCGCACCTCGTCCTTGGCATAGGTGCTGGTCGCCTTCCCGGTGAGGACCGGGAGCAGGCTGCGCCCGGTCATCTTGCGGGCGGCACCTCCCGCATCCTCCGCGGGCGCGCCGATCCATTCGAGCAGCGTGGGGGCGATGTCGGTCATCATCGCGGGGCTGTCGATGCGCGCCGCTTCAAGTCCCGGACCGGCAATGGCCAGCGGGACGCGCACCCCGCCCTCGGTGGCGTAGAACTTGAACCATGCTCCTGGCGTTGCGGTGGCTGCCGCCCATTCGAGCCCGATGAAGCCCCAGCTCCGACGCCCGCCCATGCCCTCGAGCCCGACATGATAGCCGGCCACGCGGTGCCAGGCGCTGAGGGTTGCATTGTCGTCCCCGCGCGAGGGTTCGGGGCCATTGTCAGAGGCAAGCACGAAGATCGTGTTGTCATATTGGCCACTGGCCTTGAGGTGTTCGATCAGGCGCCCGACATTGGCATCCATCGCCTCGAGCATCGCGGCATGCACCTCCATCCGCGCGGCATAGAGCGCGCGGTCTTCGTCACTCAGGTCGCTCCACCTGCGATAGCCCGGCGGCAGGTCCGCCATGGCCGCGCCCGGCGGCACCAGCCCAAGCGCCTCGGCCCGCTGCTGCCGCTCGCGCCGCAGCACGTCCCAGCCCGCGTCATACCGGCCCTTGTACTTCGCGATCAGCTCCGCCGGAGCCTGCACCGGGATATGAACGGCCTGAAACGGCAGGTAGGCGAAGAACGGCTTCGATGGGTCGGTCTCGCGCAGATAGGCGATCATCTTGTCGACGATAAAGCGCGAGGAATAGAAGTTGTCCGGCAGATCGGTCTCGACCCCGTCCTCATACCAGGGCGCGTCCTTGTAATAGGGAATGTAGGCCTTCTTCTCCCAGTTATCCGCCCCCGAGGCGGCGAGCGCGAAGGAGCGATCGAAGCCATGCGCCTGCGGCATCGCCCCGGCCTCTTCCCCCAGATGCCACTTGCCGACCATCAGCGTGCGATAACCGAGGCCGCGCAGCCGATCGGCCAGCGTGAGCACGCCGGGTTCGAGCGCCATCGAATAGCCCGGCTTGCCGCGCTGTTCGCTCGGAAGCACCTCGGGGATCGTCGCGAAACCGGTCAGGTGGTTGTCCATGCCGGTGAGCAGCATCGCGCGCGAGGGCGAGCACAGCGGCGAGGCGCGGAACTGGGTGAACATCGCGCCGCGCGCGGCGAGGGCATCCATGTTGGGCGTATGCGCTTCTCCCCCAAAGGCGCCGAAGTCCGTCAGCCCTGCATCATCGGCGAGGATCACGACGACATTGGGACGCGGCTGCGCTGTGTCCGCAGACGTGGCAGCCGAAACGGCCGCACCGGCAACCAGCACGGCCGCAAGCACACTGACCCTAAATAATCGCATCGCTTTCCCTTGCCGTCATGATTACATCCACCGCCTCCGAACCCATTTCGGGGCCAGTACACCGCGATGAATTGACCGACCTAATGGCATACATTATGCCGATGATCCAGCACCTCGGGTCGCCCATGCAAGAGATCGACCCGGCCAAGAGGGCACCTCAGATGACGCTTCAGCCAGAGCCCGGACACAAACCCGATCCGTCGGTGATGGTCGATCCGCTGGTTGCGGGGGGCGTTCAATGATCCGCAAGGCGGCACTGGTCGCGGCGCTTGCGCTGCTGTTGGCGAATTGTGCGGAGGAGTCCAGGCACACGCCCACTGATGCCTCCGCTCCCTCTTGCTTGGGGATCGCCGAGCGAGAGATGGTATGGATCGAGGGCGGCACCTTCACAATGGGAGAGGTGGCGCGCTACCGCGAAGAGGGGCCGCCGGTCGCGGTCACGGTCGATGGCTTCTGGATGTCCGCGACCGAAGTCACCAACGCGCAATTCGCCGAATTCGTCGCGGCCACCGGCTACCGCACCGAGGCAGAGCGCGATCCGCCGCAACTCGCCGGTGCGCCGCCCGAGATGCGCGAGCCCGGCTCGGCGGTGTTCCGTATCCCCACCCCCGACAATCCCAATTGGTGGCAGTGGGTGCCCGGTGCCGATTGGCGCCACCCGAACGGCCCTGGAAGTTCGATCGACGGGCGCGACAATGATCCCGTCGTGCAGGTCACCTACAACGACGCACTGGCCTATGCGCGGTGGGCTGGGGCAAGCTTGCCCACCGAGGAGCAATGGGAATTCGCGGCGCGCGCAGGCGGGGCAGCCCTGCCTGAGCCGGTCGATCCGGACGGAAAGCCGCAAGCCAATTACTACCAAGGCGTCTTCCCTGCGCGGGATATCGGCACCGACGGCTACACCGCACGCGCACCCGCCGGATGCTTCAAGGCCAATGCTTTCGGACTTCACGACATGATCGGCAATGTTTGGGAATGGACCACCAGCCAACCCGAAGGAGGCCACCCGACCAATGTGATCAAGGGGGGCTCGTTCCTGTGCGCCGCGAATTACTGCGCGCGCTACCGTGCTGCCGCCCGCCAGTTCCAGGAACGCGACCTAGGCACCGATCACATCGGGTTCCGGGTTGTCACGCGATGAGTGTCAAGCCGGCGGCAGGACGATTGCGGCAAAGATCGGCAATGTCGGCAAGCTGATCTCACAGATTACAGTGTAAGTGTCGGCATTGGGCGCAATGCGGACATCCGAGAATTCAGCCGAAATCTGCACAGGCCGACGCTCTTCCAAACCATTTCGATGTTTCGCTTCTCCCTTCGGGATCATGCACTGGATCCGAACCGGGTGATGCGAGCCAGACGCACGCCCTACGCAGTGCACTGCTGTGTTCATGGGAAAAATGCCGCAAAATCAGTGCGAGAGATGCTGGGATTGCTCGGCGGAGGGCATCCCGCTGAAGGCCATATTGTCCACAAGCGGCGAAAGCCCGGGCGCCGGGCACTGCCTGATGGCACCTTTGCGCGGCGCAAGCTGCCGCTGCGCGAGACCGAATGCCGCATCTGGGATACCGAACTGGCAGGCTTCGGGCTGCGCGTAAGGCCGACCGGCAAGTACTACTGGTTCGTTCGCCTGCGCCATCGGGGAAAGCATCGCCGGATCACTCTGGGCCGGTCCGATGAACTTGCGGCGGAGCTTGCAACGGCACAGGCTTCTGCTGCCGCGCGACAGCAAGACGGGCCCGCGCACGGCCTGACTCTGCTCGGCGGCGCGCGAGGTCATCGACAGCTTGCCACGCAATCCCAACATTCCGTGGCTGTTCTGGAACCGCCAATACCGCAGGCCGCCCTCCTGCGTCCGGCATCTCTGGCAGACGATCCTCGAACATGCCGATCTTGGCAGGCTGTTCGGCCATGCCAACCACCAGTCGACCGCGCGCTACGCACATCTGGACGATGAGCATTTGTTCGACGCTGCGCAGCAGGTCGGCGATCCGGTTCAAAGCCTACTGGCTTGATAATCATCGTGCTGCGGATCGTCAGCAGATATCCGACTCTGGGGCGAAATTGCCAATCAGCGCAGTGTGCCGAAACTTGCTGCAAGTGAAGCAGCGAAGTCGGCGCTTTCGACGCCTGCAAGCGGTCATGATGCTCTCCTGCTCGGGCCACGAGCGCCCGCCAACCTTAGCTGGTTTGCCGAAGCCCGACGTTGTGAAACCAGCCCCGAAGCTGGCCCTCGCACCGTTGGGGTCAGGGAGCGAACAGCATGTGCACCCAGACCGGCCGGTACAGCGGCTGCCCGTCTGCTGCGAGCGGCGTGACGCTGTCGACGGCGGGCGCACCATGCTGGGGCGAGGCGGTGGGGCCGGTCGGGTTGGGGTTGGGCGGCGCGCTGGTTACCAGCTGGCGTGATCCATCGAACGGCGGGCTGCGCCCATCGACCGACACCTGCCCGCCGAACGCGCCGAGCCCAATCGCCTCCCAGTTGCGAGTATTTCCGCCAACTGGAGCTAGGGGATCAGCGGTGTGGGTAAAGCCGAACTGGTCACCAGCGGGTGTGACATTGGGCCGGGCGGTCCACAAGGCGGCCTGCCCGGCCGAAGGGCCGGGATCATTCGGACCGGAGAACATGCCGATGCGCAGCAAGCGGACTTCCTTGCCGAGGAAACCAGCCAGCCCTGCCCCTTGCGAGTGTCCGGCGACAGCGATCCGGCTCCAGTCGGGTTGGCCGCTCACCAGGTATTGGCCCCAGCCCTCGCTGGGAAAGCTGCGGTCGAGGAAGGCGATAAGATCGATCAATCGGCCGATGACCGAATTCACCCGGTTAACGCTGACCAGCGGACTGGTGTCCTGTCCGGTGAGAATCTCATTGCGAACCTCGCCTGAACATTCCGGCCGGGTGGAGCCAGTGCACAGGGTGACGATGGCATCGTCGTTGGGGTAGGCCAGCCCGATCGCATGATAGCCTTCCTGCGCGCCGGTGCGGGCAATCAACCGATAGACGCGCGGCGGTGCGTCGGTGCCGGGTAACATCACGAACAGCCGATTGCGGCGGTTGGTCCCGGGGACAAAGATCTGGTGGTTGGCCAGGCCGGTCACCAGACCGCTCGCTACAGTCTGGGGATCGACCTCACGTTCGGTCACGGCGACGGGAGAGGGCGTAGGCGTGGGGCTTGGCGAAGGGCTGGGGGTTGGGGTCATTGTCACCGGCGGTGGGGCCGTTACCGGTGAATCGCCGCCGCAAGCAGCAAGGCAAGCTGCTGTGCCAGCCAACAGAATGCTTCGGAAAATCATCATGAAAATGACCCTTTTGTTGATTTTGAACGTGCCCTCCCGTGCCAACGCCGCAGACCCGGCAACCCTTCGCAGGAAAGGAAAAAATCGCTAATCGGAAGGTCCGTAGACAGGCTCGCTCGGCAAAGGCGCTGCCGGTTGCAACCGGCCCGTCAGCGCTTGAAGCAGCGCGATCTCGCGCAATAAGGCGAAACGGGCCGTAACCGCCTCGATTCGCACGGATTCAAGTTCCAGCCGGTCTTCAACCAGATCGGGAAGGGTGCGAAGCCCTTCGGCGAACTCGCTTTCGGCGGCCGTGAACTGTTCGGCTTGCCGTGCCACCACCTGTTCGCGCTGTGCCAATTGCCCACGCAGCGAGACGATCCGCCGAGCCGCCACTTCTACCTGTTCGGCGATGTCCAGCCGCAAGCGCTGAAGCTCACTGCTGCGGGCCTGAACATCGGCGGCGCCGCGCAGCTGATCGGCCTGCAGCCGGCCTCCGGTCACCAGCGGGATGGTGACATCGATGCCCACCCGTTCACGCAGGCCAAACTCGCCGCCGACGACATTGTCCCGGGCGTAGGAGGCGATCCCCACCACCTCGATCACTGGCAGCCGGTTGCGGCGTGCGCGCTGCGCCTGCGCCTCCTCGGCCGCAAGTTGCTGGGTCGCAGCGCCGATCCGGGGGTTGGCGGTGAGCGCGGCGTCCACCGCTTCGACGATGCCCGTGTCAGGCGTGGCACCAAGCTGTGCGAGGGCCCCGGAGCAGAGCGGCGCGAGGGTGCCGATCTGGCGCGACAATGCAGCGGACAGGCGATCCCGTTCGAAGGCCAATTCCAGCCGATCCGCCGCTGCATCGGCCAGTCGCGCTTCGATTTCGGCCAGTTCGGAACGGGTCGCACCGCCCAGCGTGAGTGCCTCGGCCACGCCCGAGCGTTCGCGGGCGAAATAGGCTTCACGCTCGGCGGTCACTTCCATCCTTGCGGCAATCTCGGCCATCCCGATCAGCGCCAGCTTGGTATCGAGCGCAGCCTCGGTGCGTGCATTGGCGACATCGAACCCGCGCGCTGCCAGCGCCGCCCGGGCGCTGCGCTTTTCCAGCCCGCCGATCCCGAAGTCGAACACCCGCTGCGACAGCCGCAAGCCGGCCGAGTTTTCCAGCCCCGCCCCCGTGAGATTATTGTCCCCGGCCTGGGTTCGCAGAAAGGTGGAGAGCTGGGGGCGCGCGGTCGACTTCGCCGCGCGCAGATCGGCCTCGGCGCGGGAGGCCTGAGCCGTCGCCAGACCGATTTCCGGGCTGCGCGCGAGCGCCAGCGCAATCGCACTGTCAAACGTCAGGCAGGTGCTTTCCTCGCCGGACTGCTCGGCTTGGGCCGGGAGCGGGGAAGCATTGGCGAGGAGCAGGGTAGCGCCCGCGACCCACGAAAAGGCGGCGCGCATCAGCCAGTCCTCAGCCCGCGGAACATTGATTCGACAATCGGGGTGAAGAGATAATCGAGCAGCGTGCGACTGCGGCCGGAAAAGATGAAGGCATCCACCGGCATCCCCGGGATCGCCTCAACCCCGGCGGCCTTGGCTCCTTCGCCCATGGTGAGCGCGATCCGCGCCTCGTAATAATCCTCGCCCGTCGCCGTATCGGTCTTGAGATCGGCGCTGACCCCGCGGACGATCCCGGCGAGGCGCGGGGCTTCCCAACCCTTGTAGGCGGCGAGCTGCGTGCGCACCTTCTGCCCTTCGAACAGGCTTGCCCGGTCGCTCGGGCGGATGCGGACGGCGGCAACGATCCCGTCATTGCCGGGCACGATTTCCATGATCGTCTGACCTGAGGGGATCACCGCGCCGGGCGTGTTGAATTCAAGGTTGAGCACTTCGCCATCGGCCGGGGCGACAATTACCGCACGCTCCAGCACATCCTGCGCGTTGTTGAGCGATTCGAGCGCAGCGAGCCGTTCCGCGCGGGCATCGCGCAGTTCAATCGAGGCCTGCTGGCGCCGCTCGGCGCGCAATTGCTGAGCCTGACGCTCGGCATCGGCAGCATTGGCGCGTGCCGTATCGCGCTCCGCCCCCAAGCGCGCCATCTCGCCCGAGAGGCGTGCGGTCTCACGCTCATACTCGGTCACCCGGTCGCGGCGCACCATCTGGCGGGCGAGCAATTGTTCGAACCGCCCCAGCTCCTTGCGCGCGATCTCGAATGCGCGGCGGGTGCTGGCGATTTCGTCCTCTTTCTGGAACGCGGTCTGGCGTGCAGCGGCGGCGCGGTCGGTGAGCAGCCGGGTCTGGGTGCTGAGCGCGCTGCGCTCGGCCTCAAACAGGTTCACTTCCTCGGCAATCAGCGCGTCGATGCTGCCGGACTTGAGCTTGAGCGCGTATAGCGCGGCAAAATCGGGCTCCACGCGATTGTCGAGTTCGGCCTCGATCCGGGCCTCGCGCGCAGCCAGCGCGGCGATCTGGGTGCGCAGCTGATCACGGCTGGCGAGCGAGGCGGTCTCACGCAGGGTGATCAGCACGTCACCTGCCTTGACCCGCTGGCCTTCGCGGACATGCGCCTTCTCGACGATCCCGCCTTCGAGATGCTGGATCACCTGCCGATCATTTTCGACCACGATGGTGCCGCGCGCGGCCAGGCCTTCCTCAAGCGGGGCAAATCCAGCCCATATTCCAAACCCGCCAAGACCGATCGCGCAGGTCAGCAACGCGCCCTTGACCACCCGGTCTGACAGGATGGTGGTTTCGGAGATTTCGGAGATCGATGTCATGCTTCAGCCTCCTTGCGGCGCAGCGTGATGGGGATGTCGCGGCGCAGCGGCGCGCGTGCGGTGATGGTGCCTTGGGCGATGGCGTAGATTTGCGTGGCATGGGTCAGCAGGCGCGGATCATGGGTCGCCACCAGCGCGATCGCGCCGCGTTTCACCCGCTCGCTTATCGCCGCAATGGCGCTCGCTGCCGCCATCTCATCGAGATGCGCGCTGGGTTCATCGAGCAGCATCAGCACCGGATCGCCGAACAGCACCCGCGCCAGCCCAATGGCCTGT
>JACESM010000066.1 GCA_013911835.1 Porphyrobacter sp.
TGGCGCTGCCGCGCTGGGGGGTGCTGGCAGCGGCGATTCTGGTCGGAACCGTGCCGATGACCTTCGCGGTGCTCGCCGTGAACAGCCTGCCGCTGGGCGAGCTGCGCTGGCCGAGCTTCGAGGTGCTGGCGGGGACCTATTTCTCAGTGATGGTGATCGGCGGGGCGGTGACGGTGCTGTTCAATCTTGTGCAGGGCCGGGGCGCGAGCACAGGTGCAGGCGCAGGTGCGCAGGTCGCATCGCCCGCCGCTGCTCCGGAACCGGAGCCCATGTCGCCTCAGCCGCCAGCGCCCGCGCCATCCCTCGCTCTGGCTGCAAATCCGCTCCTCGATCAGCTCCCCGCCGAAATCGGCAGCGCAATCATCGCGCTCGAGATGGAGGACCACTATGTCCGCGTCCACACGATGCTGGGATCGGCGCTGGTGCTGATGCGGATGCGCGATGCGGTGGCGCTGCTCGGCGATCTCGAGGGGATGCAGGTGCACCGCAGCTGGTGGGTCGCACGCGGCGCGGTGGAGGATGTGCTGCGCGAGGCTGAGGCGCACGTTACGCCCCTCGCGCAGCACATCCTCCACCGCGCCGCGTGCGACCCACCAGCTGCGGTGCACCTGCATCCCCTCGAGATCGCCGAGCAGCGCCACCGCATCGCGCATCCGCATCAGCACCAGCGCCGATCCCAGCATCGTGTGGACGCGGACATAGTGGTCCTCCATCTCGAGCGCGATGATTGCGCTGCCGATTTCGGCGGGGAGCTGATCGAGGAGCGGATTTGCAGCCAGAGCGAGGGATGGCGCGGGCGCTGGCGGCTGAGGCGACATGGGCTCCGGTTCCGGAGCAGCGGCGGGCGATGCGACCTGCGCACCTGCGCCTGCACCTGTGCTCGCGCCCCGGCCCTGCACAAGATTGAACAGCACCGTCACCGCCCCGCCGATCACCATCACTGAGAAATAGGTCCCCGCCAGCACCTCGAAGCTCGGCCAGCGCAGCTCGCCCAGCGGCAGGCTGTTCACGGCGAGCACCGCGAAGGTCATCGGCACGGTTCCGACCAGAATCGCCGCTGCCAGCACCCCCCAGCGCGGCAGCGCCAGCACGCGCTCGCCCCAGATCGCGATGCTCTGCATCGGGCGGTAGCAGGCATAGCCGAGCCACGCGAAGCCGGTCCACGTCACCAGCCGCTCAGCCAGGGGCGCGGCGATGCTGCCGAACGGACCGATGATCGCGAGAAACACGCCGATAACCGTCATCGCCGCCAGATCGATGATGATCCGGCGTGCAAGATCGCGTCGATGTGAGGCCGTCTTGACGGTCATGGCGCATTCCTGACCGCCCGTTCGCGCTTCGTAAAGTGGCAGCGCGCCGGGTTTGCGGACAATTCACGCATGGCGCGCGCCATTTGCGCAAGCGCGATTGCCCGCGAACGGGGCGGCGGCACACCGGGGTCACCAACCGCTCACCGATCCGAGGAGACCCGCCATGAACGCCATCACCCTGCCCTTCACCGCCCGCCGCACCGCCGACGCCGCCGCCGCCAAGCCCGGCTTCGACATCGGCCCCGCAACCCGCACCGCGATCAGCCTCGCCTGCTTCACGATGAGCTTTGCGGTCGTCGTCGCGCTCGGCAAGGCGGGGCTGGGGATGGTCGACAACCTCCATCACTACAACAAGCTCCCGGTCATCCTCCACGTCGCCGCGGTCCTGCCGACTATCCCGCTGGGCGGCTGGCTGCTGCTGGCGAGGAAGGGCACGGCGCTGCACAAGCTACTCGGCAAGGTCTGGCTGGTGCTGATGCTGATCACCGCCACCACCGCGATCTTCATCCAGTCGAACGGAACCTTCAGCTGGATCCACCTGTTCGTGCCGCTGACCTTCCATGCGGCATGGAAGGTGATGGCGACCGCCCGTGCCGGCAATATCCGCGCGCACAGGAACCATCTGGTGCGCACCTATCTGCTGGCGCTGATGATCCCCGGCATCGCCGCCTTCGCGGCGCCGGGGCGGATGATGAACGTGATGCTGCTGGGCTGAGGCTTGCGCGGCGCAGCGCGCGGCCTAGGGTGTGCGCCATGCTGAAACTCGCCCCGCTGTTCCTCGCCGCCTCCGCCCTTATCGCCGCGCCGCTGGCCGCGCAGGAGGCGCCGCCCCCTGCCCACACCGACACCTCGCCCGAGGCCACCCGCGGCATCGGCCCCGGTGCCCGCCCGGTGGGCGCACAGTGGAGCCGCAGTCCGGTGGTCGCCCCGCAGGGCATGGCGGCGACCGCGCATCCGCTCGCAACCCAGATCGCGCTCGACATCCTCAAGGCGGGCGGCTCGGCAGTCGATGCCGCCATCGCCGCCAATGCGGCCCTCGGCCTGATGGAGCCCACCGGCAACGGCATCGGCGGCGATCTGTTCGCGATCGTATGGGATCCGTCGAGCGGGGATTTTGTCGGCATCAACGGATCGGGCCGCTCGCCGTCCGGGCAGACGCTGGAGCAGCTCAAGGCGAAGCTCCCCGCAGGCGCAACCAGCCTGCCGCCCGTCGGCCCGCTCCCCATCACCATCCCCGGCACGGTCGATGCGTGGTTCGAACTCCACGCGCGCTACGGCAGGCTGCCGATGGAACAGGTGCTCGCCCCCGCGATCCGCTATGCGCGCGAAGGGCACCCGGTCGCGCCGGTGATCGCGATGTACATGGCGCGCGGGCTGAAGAACTACGAGATGCAGCTGAAGCGCACGCCGTTCGACTTTGCCAACGCGCGCGCCACCTGGTTCGCCAATGGCCGCGCGCCCCGGCCCGGCGAGATGTTCCGCAACCCCGATCTGGCGAAGACGCTCGAGGCGATTGCAACGGGCGGGCGCGATGCCTTCTACGAGGGCGCTCTGACAATGGTGATGGTCGATTACCTGCAACGGCAGGGCAGCGCCTTCACCCTCGCCGATTTCGCCGCGCATCGCAGCGAGTGGGTGGATGTCGCCTGCGCCGCTTACCGCAAGGGCTACGAACTGTGCGAATTGCCGCCCAACAGCCAGGGCTTCGCGGCGCTCCAGATGGTCAATATTCTCAAGAACATTGACCTTGCACAGTGGGAGCGCGGCAGCCCCGAGGTGCTGCATCATATCACCGAAGCCAAGCGCCTCGCCTTTGAAGATGCCGCGCGCTTCTATGCCGACCCGGCCTTTGCCAAGGCCCCGGCGGAGCTGCTCACCGATGAATACGGCAAGCAGCGCTTCGCCCTGATCGACCCCGCCAAGGCCACCCCGGCCTTCACCCCCGGCGCATTGGTAGAGCCCAAGTTGGAGGGCGAGGGCGACACCACCTACCTCACCGTCGCCGACAAGGACGGGATGATGGTCAGCCTCATCCAGAGCAACTACCGCGGTATGGGTGGGGGACTGGTGGCCGACGGCCTCGGCTTCATGTTCCATGATCGCGGCGAGCTCTTCAGCCTCGATCCCGCCCACCCCAACGCCTATGCGCCGGCCAAACGCCCGTTCCAGACGATCATCCCGGCCTTCATCAGGAAGGACGGCAAGCCGTGGATGAGCTTCGGGCTGATGGGCGGGGGGATGCAGCCGCAGGGGCATGTGCAGGTGCTGGTCAACCTCGTCGATTACGGCATGAACCTTCAGGAGGCGGGCGATGCTGCGCGGCTCCACCACGATGGCGGCCGCCAGCCGACCGATGCTCTCGCTGGCAGCCCTGCCGATACCGCGCCCGTTGACATGCTCGGCGTGTTGCAGGTCGAACCCGGCATCCCGGCCGCGACGGTCGAGGCGCTGCGGGCGATGGGTCACAGTGTCGAAGTGGAGAGCACCGGCATCCCCTTCGGCGGCTATCAGGCGATCGCGCGCGATCCGGCGAGCGGGGTCTATACGGGCGCGACCGAGATGCGCAAGGACGGGCAGGCGAGCGGCTATTGACCGCGCGGGTCCGCGCGCCAAGGCTAAGATCTTGCGTTAACCAGCGATTCACGGAATCCCCGTAAATCGCTGATTATTCGAGCAGGGTTTCTCGCACAGGGCCGCAATCATGTCGCTGATCGACCCCATCTCGGTGCCGGCCGATGCCGCGCGCGATGGGCGCGTGGCAGCGGACAGGCACCCTGATTTTTCCCCCGATCCGGGGGACGCCCGACTGCGCGCAAACCTCCTGCGCGCCGACCAGCTTGCCCTGCCGGATCGCCAGCGCTGGGCCGCGCTGAGTCGCGAGGCCGCGCCCGGCAATATCTTCGCCGCAGACTGGCTGATGGCCCCCGCCATCGCTCGGTCCGGACAGCGGCTGCGAATCGCGGTGGCTGCTGATGCGGCCGGAGCATGGTTCGGCACCCTGCCCCTGAGGCTTGGCAGACTCGCACCGCTTTCGCCTGTTCCGGTACTGCGCAGCTGGCATTGCCCGCTTGGCGGCATCGGCACGCCGTTGCTGCGTCCGGGTGCGGAGCGCGCCTTTTGGGCGGCGCTGCTTGCGCGGCTCGACCATCGCCCCGGGCTTGCTGCGGGGTTCATCGCGCCAAGCCTGCCGCTCGATGATCCCGCGACGCTGGCCCTCGCCCACCTGTGCGCCGAACAGGGCCGCCTGCTGCATCGCGGCCCGAGCATCATCCGCCGCGCGCGGATCGCGGGACGGTCGGGCGATCCGCGTGCAAGCGAGCTTTTCGAGCGGCGGCTGGAGCAGCTTGAAGCGCGGCTCGCCGCGCGCGTCGGCCCGGTTGGGCTCACGCTCCACAGCCGCGCGGGCGATTGCGAACCGTGGCTGGCGGCCTTCCTCGCGCTCGAACGTGGCGGAGGCATCGCCCGCCCCGCGACCGAACCCCTGCGCACCGCGATCCGCCAAGGCCACCGCCGCGGCGCGGTGCGGCTGATCAGCCTTAGCGCGGGCGACACGATTGTCGCGATGTCCTGCTGGCTTGTTGCCGACCGGCGCGGATATGGCCTCGCCTGCGCGCACGACACGCGCTTTGCCGCCTATGCCCCGCACCGCCTGCTGATCCGCCGGGTGGCCGCGGTCGCCGCGCTCGAGGGGTTGACCCGCTTCGAAGCGAGCGCCGGTTGCTATCCGGGCACCGCCGCGATGTGGCCTGAGGCCCGCGAATTCGCCGATTTCTCCGTCGGCATCGGTGGCCCCGCGCGGCGCGCCCTGTTCGACCGGGCGGCCCTTGCACGACAGCTCTAAGCGGGGAGCGCCAGATGCTTGGCGCCGAACACCGATTGCCAGCTCGCGATCTCCTCCACCACCGCCTCGTCGAGCGCGTGGATCAGATCGGCAGCGGCGGCATAGGTGAGCGCTTGCGGCGTGCCTGACAGCAGCAGGCCGATGCGCTCCTCGATCGCGCGCAGCTTTTCGGCAGCGACATGCGAGATCGCGGCGAAACGCTCGAAATCGCCGAAATAGCGGATCCCCGAAAGGTTTGCGCCCAGCGTCGGGAAGGCGACGCCGAGGAAGGTGAACAGCGGCGACAAATCGCTGGCGAGGTGCTTGTCGACCAGCCCCAGCGCGCCTGCGCCCTTCAGCACAAGGTAGCCCAGCACCCCGCCGACCGCGAGGATGAAGCAGGCCTCGGCCGCCTTGTCGAGCCGGTGGTGTACCCGTTCCAGCTTGAGCGCCTTGGCCGCGTGATAGGCGCGCTGGCCGGTCACATGCGGGAGCACGGCATGCGCGAGGCCGCTGCGCAGATAGTCCCGCGTCAGCGCCGCGCGCGGCAGGCCGACATCGCGAAGCGCGTGGCGGGCGAAATGCTCGGGCCAGCGCGCCGCACCGCCGCTGCCCCACTCGCTTCTGGGCCAGCGTCCGGTCGGCCGCACCACGCCGAGCAGGAGCAAGGCGGGCGCGTGGCGCAGATATTCCGCCACCCGCCGCGTCGCAAACCAGCGCCGGTGCCAGCCCAGCCGCAATCCGGCCGCGGTCATCGCCAGAATGCCGCCCAGCAGGGCGAGCTCGACCGCGGCAAAGCCCCACTTGGAGGCGCTCATGCCGAGCGGCAGGTAGGCAAGGCCCACCACCACCGCCAGCGTCGCCAGCACGAAGTTGACGATCATCCCGCTGCGATAGGCATCGGCGAGCCGGTTGGCGACGCCATCGGCCCAGGCGAACATCGGCATCACCTCTTCGGCCAGCTGCTGCGCGATGCGCGGATCACCGCCCGGCATGCTACGCGCCGCGGCGATCATCGCCGCCCCGCTGCCCGCGGCAATGGCCTCGGGCGCTTCATAGGCGAGCCGGAGCGAGCCGAACCACGATCCCCCGCCGCCGAACACCCGCTCGATCCGGCGATAAAGCGCGAAGACACGGCTGGAACGCGGACGCCAGCGTTCACGGGCGAGCAGATCGGGACTCCACCCCTCGACGTTGACCGCAGCCCGGATGATCGTCTCGAGCCGGTCGGCATCGGCAGGTTCGGCGGGATCGACTGGCTGGCCGAGCTCTTCCGGCCGGCCAAGGATGCGCCAGCTTTCGGGCCGCGCGGGATCGATCAGCAGCACGGGCGCGCCCATCGCCAGCGCGGTGACGACAGTGTGGCCCGTCCCGCCGGGAAGGTTGGCGACCTTGCCGTCCCACACCGCGATGACCAGATCGACCCGCTCGACCATCACCTTGCCGGCAAAGGCGACATTGTCCGAAACCAGCGCGTCGAAGGCGCGCGCGGCGGCGCGGTCTTCGCGGTCGGCGAGGTGTGCGCGCCACAGCGCCTCGATCTCGGCATCGCGGTCGGCGAGTTCGAACATCCGCGCGCCCGCGGTGATGGTGCGGATGGCGGCGGCCTTGGCTTCGACCGCGGGATTGGCCGCAGGCCGCCCGGCGAGCAACGCGTCGACATCCGCCAGCGTTTCGGGATGGGCGTTGATCGCGCAGTTGAGCGCGGCGCCGAAAGGCAGCGGCACGGCAAGGTCCCAGCCCCTCGCCAGCGCGCGCTCGCCCGCGACCTGATCGGTGCCGTCTACCAGCAGGCTGTGCAGCCGCACCGGGCCGCGTGTGCCCGGAAGACCTGCGCAGATCGCATCGATCCGTGCGAACAGCGCCTCGAGCGCGGCGGCTATCGCGGCGGCGTGGGCCGAATAGGCGGGATTGGCCGCGCGGTGGCCGGTCACGCCAAGCGCCAGATGCGGCAGCCAGCTGTCGCGGATCGGTGCGGGCAGGCTGGCTGATGTCGGCACTGGCGCGATCCCCTAATCGCCCGCGCCGGACAGCGGCAGGCCCCTCCCGCGTGCTTAATCGCACCCAACGCCCGCTTACAAGCGCGAAGCGCACTTCGCCGCCCGGTTTGACGCGCCGCCGGCAAAAGCGCATATTTCGCGCGGGTTGCTCGGGGGTTTGCGGGGGGAGTGCGGGCGATGCGCGCAGGATTGGCGATGGGCATGGCGGCGCTGCTGGCGCTGTGGCTCGCGGGCGTGCCGCTGCGCGCGCAGGAACTGGAAACCCCGCCCTATGTCTACGATGAGACAATAGGCTACTCCTCCGACTTCCTTCGCGACAAACGGGACACGCAAATCGCCCGCGAGAAGGCCGAAGCCGATGGCGCCGAGGCGGCATGCCTCGCCGGCGATCCTGCGGGCTGCACGCGGCTGGGCGAAGCCTTCATGCAGGGCGCGGGCCGCCCGCTCAACCGTCCGGTGGCGGAGCTGATCCTGCGCCGCGCCTGCAACGCGGCCGATGCGCAAGGCTGCTACCTGCTCGCCCAGCTCCTGCCCGGCTCGCTCGGCAAGGTGGGGCTGCCCGAAGCGCTCGAATTCGCGATACGCGCCTGCCGTCTGGAATCGATCGAGGGCTGCAAGCTCGATGCCGACAACATCGAGAACGGGCGGTTCGAGGCCCTCGGCCCCGCAGACGCCTTGGTGTACAGGCGCGAGAACTGCGCGCGCGGGCTGACGGCGCTTTGCATCGATCTCGGCGAGCGGCTGGCAGGCTTTAACGGCACGCCCGAACAGCGTGCCGAGGGCCGCGCGCTGCTCGGCGGGCTGTGCGACAAGGGCAATGCCGACGCCTGCTATTCGCTGGCATGGTCGCTCGACCGCTACGGGGACGGGCCGCAGGACAAGGCGCAGGCAGCCGCGCTGCTCGACCGGCACTGCCGCGCCGGCCATGCCAGATCCTGCGACACGGCCGCCGCCAACGTGCGCGACACCGCCGGGGCAAGCGACCCGCGCTTTACCGAATACCGGGAGCTCGGCTGCACAGCGGGCGATGCTTTCGCCTGCACGCAACTTGCCGGGGAGCGCGAGCGCGCGGGGGCGGATGGAGTGCCCGCGGCAATCGCGCTCTATGACCGCGCCTGCCCCGCCAATGACTATGCCTGCATCCGTGCCGACGAGCTGCGGGCATACCCCGCGCTAGCGGCGCGCTGCGCAGGCGGCGAACAGCAGGCCTGCGTCGAACAGGCCGGATGGATGACCGCCAGGGAGGGGCCCTATATCGACCGCCCGCGCGCCGGGAAGCTCTATACCGCCGCCTGCGATGCGGGCGTGATCGAGGCCTGCTTGCCGGCGGGGCGCCTGCTGATCGAGGCGCTCGCCAGCACCTCGGCCCCGGTGGTTGCCAATGCGGCTACGGTCGAAAGCTACCTTGCGCGCGGCTGCGCAGCGGAGGGCGGCGCGGCCTGCAAGGCGCTCGCCGATGCCCTGACCGCGGGCACCGCACTTGCGCAGGATCTGCCGCGCGCCGCCGCGCTTTATGCCGAAGCCTGCGACACCGGCGACAAGGGCGCGTGCCAGCTGCTGACCGATCGCCAGACGAACGATCCGTCCGCCCCGCTAGTCCTTGCCAGTGATCTTGTGCCCCCCGTGCTCACCCCCGAGGAACAGGCCGCGGCCGCGCAGGCCTCGGCCGAGCAGTTCGCGCGCGAGCAGGCGGAGCTGCGTGCCCGTTCCTGCCGCGCCTCGCAGGTCGAATGGGAAGGCCGCACCCATGTCGACGAAGCCTGCATCAACATTTCCTATTCGATCGGCGGATTCACGGTCAACCGGGTGGAGCTTGCCCCGTTCCAGGCCTTGCTGTGGCGTCCGGCGAAGCTCGGGCAGCAAACCATCGGCTTCCGCACCGCCTGCGGCGGATCGGTGGTCGCGACCGGCTGGATCATCACCGCCGCGCACTGCACCTATGATCTGGGCGTCAAGATCGAGGAGCACGATTACCGCATCCGGCTGGGCGTGATCCAGCCCGAGGCGCCCGAGGGCAACGCCTACCCGATCGTGAAGGTGATCCGGCACCCCAACTACTCGCCCAAGACCTACCAGTTCGACATCGCGCTGGTGCAGTATGATCCCAAGCGCGGGGCGAAGGGCGATTTCGCCTTCGGGGCGCGGCGCATCACGGTCGACACCCGCACGGTGGCGCAGCGGCCGGTGCGCGCCGGGGCGCCGGTGTTCGCCTTCGGCTGGGGGAGGCAATCGCTGGATGACCCGACCCCGGCCAAGATCCTCCAGGGCGTGCGGCTCGAGCTCGAGGATGCCACCGCCTGCACCAACCGCACCGCCTATCGCGACTGGCGCAAGGATTCGGTGCTGTGCGCGATGGGCGCGAACCGCGAACAGGCCTGCAAGGGCGACAGCGGCGGTCCGCTCGTGACCTACGAGGACCAGCGCGGCAGGCCGACGCTGATCGGCGTGGTCAGCAGCGGAGAGAATTGCAGCACGACCGGGGTGCCCAGCCGCTATATCCGCATCGGCCACAAGGCGGTGCAGGAGTGGCTGGCGAAGAACCTGCCGGGTTTCAGCCCGGGCCAGGTACCGGCGCGAGCACGCTGAGGGCCACGAAAAAACCCCGCGCGGGGAGGGCCACCGGCTGGCACCCTCCCCGCGCGGGGCGGATGTCGCGCGGGCTTACTGCGCGTCGGCTTCCGGCGCAGCGGCAGCCGGGCCGATCGGGTTGGCGGTGCCATCCTGACCTTCGGCAGCCATCGCGGCCTCGTCGGTCGCCTCGGCCATCGGCGTCTCATCGGCAGGCGCCATCATCTCTTCGGCAGTGGGCTCAGCCGCCGGGGCCTCTTCGGTCTTGCCACCGCATGCCGACAGAGCCAGCGCCGCGCCGGCCAGGCCCGCGAAAGTTACGATCTTCTTCATGGTATCTACCCCCTCACAGGGCGCCCCCCATCGGGCGCCGGAAAGGGGCTATCATGACCCGAGGCGCGAAAGCAAATCCTTGAACCGCGCCTCGCCGCGCAGCGGATCGAGCAGCGGATCATTGCGCAGCCACAAGAGGCCGGGGTCGCGCATGGCATAGGCCTCCTCGAGCTTGCCGAGCGCTGCGGTAATATCGCCGCGCTGGGTGTGGACCTCGGCCTGCTGGTAGTGGGAATCGTCGAACGCCGTCGCAAGGTTCGCCAGCGCCTCGTCGGACCCCGCCGCATCCCCCAATTTGTGCTTGCCGATGGCAATGGCGGCGATCGAATAGGGCGCCCCTTGCTCGGCCTTGGCGGCGGTGATCGCCCCTGCGGCATCGCCCTGCATCAGCCGCGCGACCGCAATCCCGAACTGGGCGCTGGCAAGGCTGGGGTTGAGCGCCAGCGCGCGCTCCATCCGGCGCACCACTGCCTGATAATCGCGCGCGAACAGCGAGACATAGCCTGCCGACCGGAAGGCGCGGGCGTTGAGCGGATCGAGCTCAAGCACCTTGTCGATCATCCGCCCCGCCTGCGCGACGTCGGCGCCATAGGCAAGGAAGCTGGCGACAGCGCGCAGCACGTCGGCATCACCGGGAGCGAGCTGTTCGGCGGCGAGGTAATGCGTGGCCGCTCCCGCCCGGTCGAGCCGCCCGTTGGCGAGCGCGAAGCCCAGCGCCAGGTGCCCGCGCGCGAGCCGCTTTTCGAGAGCAATCGCCCTTTCGGCAGCGGCGACTGCGCCATCGAACAGCTGGCGGGATTCGCCCTGCCCGCTGGCGACATTGTTGGCGATCGCGGCGAGCATGGTCGAGCGATAGGCATGGGCCGCAGCATAGCCGGGGTCCTCGGCGATCGCCTTCTCGAACTGGGCGAGCGCGGCGCGATCGGTCTCCTCGCCGGCCGAGACGTCATAGAGCGCAACGCCGCGCAGGAAGGCCTCGTAGGCCGCGACCGAGCGCGTTCCGCCGATCTCGCCCTGCGCCGCCACCGCCTGCTTGGCCTCGGCATCGCCCGCAACCTCGGCCACCAGCGAGAGCGCGACGGTCTCGGCGATTTCGGACTGCAGCACGAAAATGCTCTCGAGCGCGCGGTCATAGGTTTCGGCCCAGCGCACCAGCCCGCCCTTGATCTCGACCAGCTCGGCCGTGACCCTGACCCGCGCATCGTCGCGCTGGACGCTGCCGCGCAGGATGCTGCCGACCCCGAGCTTGCGCCCGATCTCGAAATCGTCCTCGTCCGCGATCGCGCTCGAGGAGGTGGGAGCCGCGACCTTGAGGCGCGGGTTGCGCGACAGCACGGTGCGCAATTCGCGCGCAAGGCCGTCGGAGAAGAACTTCTTGTCAGGATCGCCGGTCTCGTTGGCGAAGGGCATCACCACCATCGAGGTCGCCGCCGAGGCCGGGCTGCCGAACAGGCCGTACTGCCATGCGCCAGCAAGGCCGATGGCCGCCGCCCCGCCCACGCCGCCGATCATCAGCGTGCGGCGCGAAAGCGCGGGGGTCTTCGGCGCGGGAGGCTGCGGAGGCGGTGGTGGTAATGGCGCAGTCGCGGACGCGCCCGTCTCGCCGCCAAGCCGCGCGCGCACCGCCACGAGGATGCGTGCCGCCTCGGCCGAGTCCGCGCGGCCATCCCACGCGCTGATGTCGAGCAGCTGGAACTGGCGGAAACCGAGCGGCGCCATCGTGCCGTCGATCGTCAGCGGCACCAGACACCCGCGCTCGCGCCCGCGCTGCGCCTCGTCGCGCACCCAGTGCGAGGCCACCGATGTCGCCGACCACAGCACCACCACGCAGGCGCAGGTCTCAAGCGCGGTCTCGGTGGTCTGGAGGTAGTTCTCGCCCCCCTCCAGCCGCCCGTCCCACCAAACCTCGAACCCCGCGCCCTCTAGCAGTTCGATCACCGGGCGCGCGCGGGCGAGGTCGCTGCGCGAATAGCTGACGAACAGCAGCGGGCGCTGGCCCGGAGCCGTGTTCTCGTCGCTGTCCACCGAGCCCCCCTTTCGCGCGTCAATGCCGTCTGACACGCTTGCTACAGCCAAACCGCCCCCCGCGCCAAGCGATGATGCACATGCGGCGATGTGGGGCTGGCGATTTCGGCTTGACGATTCCTTCCCACGATATAAAAATGATATCACAATTATATCGGGAAATGGAGATTCGTCATGTCCTCTGCTGATACGCCCGCCCTCAATCGCAGCCGCGAATATCCGGCCGCGACCCAGAGCGGCTATGTGATGCTGCTGCTCAGCCTGGTGCTGGCGGCGATTGCCGCCTGGCTGTTCATCACCGCCGTGCGCGGCGAGGGCCCTCCGGCCGGCCTGCCGCTGATCC
>JACESM010000067.1 GCA_013911835.1 Porphyrobacter sp.
TCCCAAGGCGGTCTCATGGTTCTCTCTTACAGGTCGATCAGCATCCGGGTCGGATCCTCGATCGCTTCCTTGATGATCTTCAATGCCGTCACGGCCTCGCGTCCATCGATCAGGCGGTGATCATAGGACAGCGCCAGATACATCATCGGGCGGATCACGATCTGGCCATTGCGGACCACAGGGCGGTCCTCGATGCGGTGGAGGCCCAGCACCGCCGACTGCGGCGGGTTGATGATCGGGGTGCTCATCAGCGAGCCGAACACGCCGCCGTTCGAGATCGTGAAGGTGCCGCCGGTCATGTCTTCCATCGTCAGCGTGCCCGCCTTCGCGCGCGCGCCGAAATCGGCGATGTCCTGCTCGATCCGGGCGAAGCCCTTCTTGTCGCAATCGCGCACCACCGGCACGACGAGGCCGTTGGGGGCCGAGACCGCGACCGAGATATCGACATAGTCGTGATAGATGATCTCGTCGCCATCGATATAGGCGTTGACGCTCGGCACGTCCTTCAGCGCAAGGCAGGCGGCCTTGGCGAAGAAGCCCATGAAGCCGAGGCGGATGTCGTGCTTCTTGGCGAACAGGTCCTTGTACTTGTCGCGCGCTTCGATGACCGCGCTCATGTCGCAATCATTGAAGGTGGTGAGCAGCGCGGCATTGTCCTGCGCGCTCTTGAGCCGCTTGGCGATAGTCTGGCGCATGCGGGTCATCTTGACCCGCTCTTCACCGCGCGCACCGCCGGTCGCGACGGGGGCGGCTGCGGCGGCAGGCGCGGGCGCCGGGGCAGGGGTCGCCGGACCCTTGGCCTTCGCTTCAGCGGCAGCGAGCACATCTTCCTTGGTCAGGCGGCCATCCTTGCCGGTGCCCTTGATGGTGGAAGGGTCGACCCCGTGTTCCAGCACCGCACGGCGCACTGCGGGCGACATGGTCTGCGCAGGCGTGAGCAGCTCTTCCGAGGCCGCCGCAGGGGCGGGGGTGTCGGCCTTGGCGGCGGCCGGAGCCGGGGCAGGCGCGCTCGCGCCGTCCTCGATGATCGCGATCACCGCGCCGACTTCCACGGTGTCGCCGACCGCGACCACGTGCTGCGACATCACGCCCGCGACCGGCGAGGGCACGTCGACCGCGACCTTGTCGGTCTCGAGGCTGGCGATCGGCTCGTCGACCGCAACTGCCTCGCCCGGCTGCTTGAGCCATTCGGCAATCGTGCCTTCGGTAACGGATTCGCCGAGGACGGGGACTTTGATTTCGGTGGCCATTTTAATGGGTTCCTGAAACTTGCTTAGATTTTATCCGAAGAAGGGCAGGCCGCTTACAGCCCCAGCGCGGCGGCGACGAGCGCCTCCTGCTGGGCCTTGTGGCGGCTGGCGAGGCCGGTTGCGGGCGAGGCGGAGGCGTCGCGTCCGGCATAGCTCGGCCGCTTGCCGGTATGCCCCGCCTTGGCGAGCGATTCCTCGATCCGCTCGTTGACGAAGAACCACGCGCCGTTGTTGCGCGGCTCTTCCTGACACCAGACGACCTCCTTGAGGTTCGTCATGCGCTGCAAGCGCAGCGCCAGCGGGTCACCGGGGAAGGGGAAGAGCTGCTCGACGCGGACGATCGAGACGTCGTCGAGGCCCGCTGCGTCGCGCGCTTCGATCAGGTCATAGGCGACCTTGCCCGAGCATAGCACCAGACGCCGAACCTTCTCGTCGGCGATCTCTGCGGGGTCAGAGAGGATGCGCCGGAACTGCCGTTCGCCGAGGAAGGAGTCGCGGCTCGATTTCGCCATCGGATGTCGCAGCAGCGACTTGGGGCTCATGATGACGAGCGGCTTGCGGAAGCTGCGGAGCATCTGACGGCGAAGCACGTGGAAGTAATTGGCCGGCGTGGTGATGTTGCACACGCACATGTTGTCGTCGGCGCACAGCTGGAGGAAACGCTCCAGACGGGCCGAGGAGTGTTCCGGCCCTTGCCCTTCGTAACCATGCGGCAGCAGCATCACGAGGCCATTGGCGCGCAGCCACTTGCTTTCGCCGCTCGCGATGTACTGATCGATCATGATCTGCGCGCCGTTGGCGAAATCGCCGAACTGGGCCTCCCACAGCACGAGGCTCTTGGGGTCGGCCATGGCAAAGCCGTATTCGAAGCCGAGCACGCCGTATTCCGACAGAGTGGAATCGTGCACCTCGAACTTGCCGTGTGGCAGGGTGCTGAGCGGCACATATTTGCGTTCCGACTTCTGGTCGACCCACACCGCGTGACGCTGCGAGAAGGTGCCGCGGCCCGAATCCTGACCCGACAGACGCACCCCGTAGCCTTCCATGACGAGGCTGCCGAAGGCCAGCGCCTCGGCCGTCGCCCAGTCGAAGCCGTCGCCGCTCGCGAACATCTCGCGCTTGGCGGTGAGCACGCGGTCGAGGGTTTTGTGGACTTCGAGATCGGCGGGGACTTCGGTCAGCACGCGGCCGAGCGCGTCGAACACCTTGGGCTCGATCGCGGTCTCGACGCTGCGGCGTGCGGTTTCGGGGTCGGCAGGCTTGTTGAGCCCGGCCCAGCGTCCGCCGAACCAGTCGGCTTCGTTGGCCTTGTAGCTCTTGCCTGCTTCGAACTCCGCTTCGAGGTGCGCGGTGAATTCACCCGCGATCCGGTCGCGCGTGCCGGGTTCCACCACGCCTTCGCGGATCAGCCGCGCTTCATACGCAACGCTGACCTTGGGGTGGGCCCGGATCTTGTCGTACATCACCGGCTGGGTGAACTTGGGCTCGTCACCCTCGTTGTGGCCGAAGCGGCGGTAGCACCACATGTCGATCACGACATCGCGGTGGAAGGTCTGGCGATACTCGACCGCGAGCTTGCAGGCGAAGGTCACCGCTTCGGGGTCGTCACCATTGACGTGGAGGATCGGGGCCATCACGCCCTTGGCGACATCGCTCGGATAGGGCGATGAGCGCGCGAACTTCGGCGAGGTGGTGAAGCCGATCTGGTTGTTGATGATGAAGTGGACGCAGCCGCCGGTGTCGTAGCCGGGCACGCCCGAAAGCGAGAGGCTCTCCCACACCACGCCCTGACCCGCAAAGGCGGCATCGCCGTGGATCAGCACGGGGAGCACCTGGTCCTTCTTCTTCAGATCGTCGCGGATCGCCTGCTGCGCGCGGGTCTTGCCGAGTACCACCGGGTTCACCGTCTCGAGGTGTGAGGGGTTGGGCACGAGGCTCATGTGCACGCTGATCCCGTCGAACTCGCGGTCGGTCGAGGTGCCGAGGTGGTACTTCACGTCGCCCGAACCGCCGACATCATCGGGGTTGGCGCTGCCGCCCGAGAACTCGTGGAAGATCACGCGATACGGCTTGGCCATCACATTGGCGAGCACGTTCAACCGCCCGCGGTGGGCCATGCCGTAGATGATCTCGCGCACGCCGGAGCTGCCGCCGTGCTTGATCACGGCTTCGAGCGCCGGGATCATGGACTCGCCGCCATCAAGCCCGAAGCGCTTGGTGCCGACATATTTCCTGGCGAGGAATTCCTCATAGCCTTCGCCGCGCAGAACGGCGGCGAGGATCGCCTTCTTGCCTTCAGGCGTGAACTGGATCGTCTCGCCCGGGCTTTCGAACTTGTCCTGAAGGAAGCGGCGTTCCTCGGTATCGGCGATGTGCATGTATTCAAGGCCGACCTTGCCGCAATAGACCTCGCGCAGGCGCTGGTGGAGCTTGCCGACCGTGGTCCATTCCATGCCGAGCACGCCGCCGACATAGACGTCCTCGTTCTCCTTGCCCGCCAGGCCGTGCCATTCGAGCGTGAGGTCAGCCGGACCTTCGCGGTTGGAGAGGCCGAGCGGATCGAGGTCCGCCGCCATGTGCCCGCGCACACGGTAGAGGCGCACCAGCGTCATCGCCGCGATCGAGAGCTTTGCGGCCTTCTCCACGGCTGCGGGGTCGGTGGCCTTGCCGGCGTCCTTCGCCGCCGCCTTGACCGCGAGCTTCATCTCGGTCGGGTCCATCGCCGCGGTAAGATCCGCGCCGCTGTCTGCCAGCGTGTCGAGCCAGCCGCGCTTCGCCCACGAGGGGCCAGGCTGCGGGCCTTCCTGATCGGTGAAGGCGGGGAGGAAGTTCTGCGGTTCGTTGCCCATCGGGGGGACTCCTGGGGAGGAGGAAGGATGCCCCCGGCGGTCAGGACGCCGGGGGCGGTAGTCGCTATCTCAGGCGTTTTCTTTCAGCATCGCGGCCAGCGTTTCGCCGAGCAGCGAGGGCGAGGGGCTGACGCGGATGCCGGCATCTTCCATCGCCGCGATCTTGTCTTCCGCGCCGCCCTGACCGCCCGAGACGATCGCGCCAGCATGACCCATGCGGCGGCCCGGAGGGGCGGTGCGTCCGGCGATGAAGCCGACCATCGGCTTGGCGCGGCCCTTGGCGGCCTCGGCCTTGATGAAGGCGGCGGCTTCCTCTTCCGCCGAGCCGCCGATTTCGCCGATCATGATGATGCTTGTCGTCTCGGGGTCGTCGAGGAACAGGTCGAGCACGTCGATGAAGTTGGTGCCGTTGACCGGATCGCCGCCGATGCCGACCGCGGTGGTCTGGCCGAGGCCCGCCATGGTGGTCTGGTGCACGGCTTCATAGGTGAGCGTGCCCGAACGCGAGACGATGCCGACCGAGCCCTTCTTGAAGATGTTGGCCGGCATGATGCCGATCTTGCATTCATTCGGCGTCAGCACGCCGGGGCAGTTGGGGCCGATGAGGCGCGACTTGGAACCGGCGAGCGCACGCTTGGCGCGGACCATGTCGAGCACCGGGATGCCTTCGGTGATGCAGATGATCAGCTCGATCTCGGCGTCGATGGCTTCGCAGATCGCGTCGGCGGCGAACGGCGGCGGGACGTAGATGCAGCTCGCGGTCGCCCCGGTCGCGGCCCTGGCTTCGCGCACGGTGTCATACTGCGGCAGCCCGATATGGGTGGTGCCGCCCTTGCCCGGCGTCACGCCCGCGACCATCTGCGTCCCGTAATCGAGCGCGGCCTGGGTGTGAAAGGTGCCGGTGTTGCCGGTCATCCCTTGCGTGATGACCTTGGTGTCTTTGTTTACGAGGATGCTCACATCGGGCTCCGATCAGCTTGAGAGGGTCTTGAAAGGGTTGATCGCCGTTACGCTGCCGTAACGCTGACCATCATTGAGGTCTTCAGTATAAAGTAGGTCGGCATCGGCTTCATGCGCAGCGGCGATGATTGCGCCGTCCCAGTAGCTGAGATTGAAACGGCGCGACAAGGAAATGCCGTTCCAGATGGTATCCGGGCCGACCGACACGCACTTTTGCGTCGCGATCTGGTCAAGCCATTCGCAGGCAGCATCCGGGGTCAGTTGTAACGCACTCGGCTTGGTGGCGTTGTGATAGAACTCGGCCATCACCTGCGACGATATGGCGAAGCGCCGTTCAGCGATCAGCGCGATGGCGATGGGCCGTTTGGCCATGTCCTGCGGCCGCATCTGTTCCATTGCGGCATAGAGCAAGATATTGGTATCGTAGAACGCGGCAGACATCACTTGTCTCTCGGCCATTGCCGCTCGGCGTAAGTCTCTTCGCGGCTCCAACGCCAGGTGGAGTCGGGACCGACATCTTCGCCGCGCGCGCGTGCCGCTTCGCGTTCTTCGTCGCGGCGCATATTTTCGCGTGCCTTCGCCACCATCCATGCGCGCGCGGCCCGACTGCGCTCGCTTTCGGCGAGGAGACTTTCGGCATGCTTGCGGAACAGCGCGTTCACGGTCGTCTTACGCTCCGCCGCATAGACGCGCAGCGCGTCGAGCAGTTCGTCATCGAAGGCCATGGTGAGGTTTTTGGTCATGGTCGAATTCCACAGTTACACAGGATATGTGTAAATTAGGTGTCGTCCTCTCTCAGGTCAATGCGCGCGGGTGGCGGTGCCGGTGTTGCCGGTCATCCCTTGGGTGATGACCTTGGTGTCTTTGTTTACGAGGATGGACATTGGTTACCTGCCATTGTTGCAATCTTGAGGGGATTAGTCTGTAAGTCTCGCGCCAAGCGCAGTTAACTGCACTCGTTTGCCGCGACCTTGCGATGAAAGATCAAGCATATTGAAGACCACCCTTAGGGTCTTTCCATTGATATCTCTGACCGACCATTCGGGCTTGTATTTTTTGTTTCGCTTACCGTTTTTATCGAACTCTCTGTCGGCGTTGACTGGAGGCGCTCCGAAGACCCGCTCCAATGATACGACTACTTCAGCGTAAGAAGGAAGATTCGAGACATGGAACACTGCGTTGCACTGATTCTCCAGCCCTGAAAGAAAACGCCCGTGTTGAGAAATCTCGATGCCCGGCGCAGACCAATGATGCACTTCGAATGGCGGCTTTGCTTTCCCTGCTGAGATGTTCTGCAGGTGATACTCAAATGTGAACGGGTCTTTCAATTCACTAACTCTTTGAGGGTCTCCGGCACTCTTTATGCAAACCTGATCAAACACCTCGGCCATTGAGTTGATCTTGTAGTCTACGGGTTCGCTTGCCAGACCCGCGCTACCCAAAGTCAAACTGCACAAAGCCGAGGCGATGAGAAGGCAAGAAAGTTTACGCAAGGCTGCCATCCAGCGCCTTGCACGCCTCAAGCAGTTCCTTGACCGCATCGACGCTGACGCCAAGGTTCGCCTTCTCCTCGTCGGTCAGGCTGATCTCGATCACCTCTTCCGCGCCGCCCGCGCCGATCACCACCGGCACGCCGACGTAAAGCCCGTCGACGCCGTACTTTCCGTCAACCTGCACCGCGCAGGGGAGGATGCGCTTTTGGTCGTAGAGGTAGGCTTCGGCCATCGAGATGGCGCTGGTGGCAGGCGCATAGAAGGCCGAGCCGGTCTTGAGCAGCGCCACGATCTCGCCGCCGCCCGAACGGGTGCGCTGGACGATTTCGCCGAGGCGATCTTCGGAAATGCCCTTGATCTTGGCCATGTCCTTCACGGGGATGCCGTTGATCGTCGAGTAGGACAGCACCGGCACCATGGTGTCGCCGTGGCCGCCGAGCACGAAGGCGTTCACGTCCTTGACGCTGACGCCGAATTCCCACGCGAGGAAGGTGGCGAAACGCGCCGAGTCCAAGACGCCGGCCATGCCAACGACCTTGTTCGCCGGTAGGCCCGAGAATTCGCGCAGCGCCCACACCATCGCGTCGAGCGGGTTGGTGATGCAGATCACGAAAGCATCGGGGCAGTTGGCCGCAATGCCTTCGCCGACCGCCTTCATCACCTTGAGGTTGATGCCGAGCAGATCATCGCGGCTCATGCCGGGCTTGCGCGCCACGCCCGCGGTGACGATCACGACGTCCGCGCCCGCGATGTCGGCATAGTCGTTGGAGCCGGTGATCGAAGCGTCAAAGCCTTCGACCGGGCCGCACTGCGAAAGATCGAGCGCCTTGCCCTGCGGAATCCCCTCGGCCACGTCGAACAGGACGATGTCGCCAAGGCCCTTCAGCGCAGCGAGGTGAGCGAGCGTGCCGCCGATATTGCCGGCGCCGACGAGGGCGATCTTCTTGCGGGCCATGATACGGACTTCCTTCCCTGATCCTCGGGACGAAGCTGGGCTGCGCGCCTTGCGGGCAAGGCGCTGGTGCCGGCCCCCGTCCCAAGCGACCGGGCACCCGTTACAAGAGGCGCGGTAGGCCGCTGAAAAGGGGATTGCAACCGTCAAAAGGCCGGATAGGGCAACTATCTTTGCAAACAGTTCGCAATTGCAATAGTGGCCCGCTCCACCCCCTCAGGGAAATGCCGTAGCGCAGCTTCCGTAAGGGAAGGGGCTGCGAAAGCCCCGTCACCACTCAGGCCGGTTCGGGCGCACGCCCGGCGCGTGCGGCCAGCCTGCGGTCGAACATCTGCGTGATCGCGAGCCAGCGGTCTTTCGCGTTCGCATCACCGCGTGCGCCTGCCTCGGCAGCGAGATCGACCGCCGCCTCGGCCGCCGCCAGCCCGTGGATTGCGAAGTGCTTGAGCGCCTCGGCCAGCAGCGGATCGAAGGCCGCGCCAGCCGACCCCGCGTCGCCGCCGTCACGCCGGTTGTCATTCGCCGCCCGCGCCAGCACCGGGGCGATCAGCCCGCGCCCTGCAGCGTTCCAGCCGAGACGGCGTGCAGGGTGATTGGCGGAGGCAAAGCGAACGGACATGGGGCGGGGGTTTCCTGCTTGTCGGCCCGCGCAAGAAAACTGCGCGGGCGGGTCACAAACCTCTAGCGCCCCGCCGCTAAGGCTTGGTGTGACAACAGGGTTTCGCGGGGCTTAACCATGGCCCTGCGCCTATTGCGCGGGCGCAGCCGCGGCGCCGGGCTGGGCCTTCCACTGCCCGGCGCGGGCATATTCGGGCTTTACCGAGCCGGTTCCGGTGACCGGCTCGCTCGACACAGCAGGGGCTGCAGGAGCGCCCTGCTTGCGGGGCGGCACGGGGTCGAAGTCGTACCCGATCACCGGCAGCCCCGGCGCAATCGTCGCGGGCGGCCCTGCCGGCACGACCGGTGCTGCGCCCGCAGGCAGCGGCGTGGTGCGTCCGCTCACCACTGGCTCGAACCCGGCATAGCCGCCCCGGAACGCCGCCGCCGAACCGCTCGCCCCGCGGGTGCGGTAGAAGCGGTGTGCGCCGATCGTGCCGATATGGTCGAGGCTGCTTGCCCAATAGGGATTGACCCAGAGCGTGTGGTAATGTGTCGCGAGGCCCACGGGGGCGTAGACGCTCCCCGACAGCGCCTCGTCGGCGATGCGCTGCGCCCGCGCCCAGCTCATCCCCCCCGGGCGCCGCGCGAGGCTACCGTCGCAGGTGAAGGTGAACTGGCAGCCGGTCGAGCGTTCCGAGCCCTGATAGACGACGCCGCACACGCTCGACGGCCAGCTCGGGTGGGCGACGCGGTTGAGCACGACCTGTGCCACCGCGCGCTGCCCGGCTTCGCTCTCGCTCGCGGCCTCGTACCACACGGCCTGCGCGAGGCATTCCGAGGCGCGCAGGTGCGAGATCCCGGCGGCGGGCATGAAGAAGGGCTTGGCCGCCGCGCCGACATCGATCAGCGCGCCCAGTTCGCGCCCGCTTTCCGCGCCATTGCCGAGCGGGTCGTCGGTCGGCAGCGCCACCAGCGCGGTGCCGGCAGGGTCGGCCATGTAGTAATAGGCCGAGCCGGGAAAGCTCATGCCCGGCCGCTCGAACGGCAGCGCGGCCTCGGCGGCCTGGCGGGTGGCGAGCGCGGCGGTGCTCTCGACCGCGGGGCCGGGGAGGGTGCCGACATTGCCGGTGGCTGCCATCGCGGGCACGGTGATCGCCGCGAACAGCACAGCAAGGCGCTTGCGCGCGGTCTTGGAGAACGTGCCGAAGCGGGGCAGCGCCCAGCGCCGGCGGGCGCGCGGGGCGACGTTGCCCGAGGTATCGACGAAAAGTGTGCGCTGGCGGGCCATGTTCGGCCCCGTTTACGCGCGGGTGCGCGCCGGAGCGAGCGCGCCGCAGTCCTGCGTCCCGTTTCCGGACACCCGGCGGCGGCGGGTAAACCCGTTGCGCGAAGCCGCGCACCCAAGAACGTTGCGCGCTC
Organism: Porphyrobacter sp.; assembly: GCA_013911835.1. GTDB lineage: Bacteria > Pseudomonadota > Alphaproteobacteria > Sphingomonadales > Sphingomonadaceae > Erythrobacter. Next base: position 9,524 of record JACESM010000067.1, read on the forward strand.
TGGCGTGCAGCCCTATCGCCATGCCCCACGGGATATGGCGCGGGATCGCAACATGACAGGGCCGAGGGGCCGGTGCAGCGGGGCGCTGCTGGCAGGGCTGGCGCTTGGGCTGGCCGCCTGTGCGCCCGCCGCTCCGGCACCGCCGAAAGACCCCGCGCATCCCACCATCGTCAGCCTCAATCCCTGCCTCGATGCGATTCTGGTCGAGGTTGCGCCGCCTTCACAGGTGCTGGCGCTGTCGCACTATTCGCGCGATCCCTCGTCGAGCTCCATCCCGGCCGAGACCGCCGCGCGCTACGGCGTCACCGGGGGCACCGCCGAGGAGGTGATCGCCGCGCGGCCCGATCTGGTGCTTGCCTCGATCTTCCTCCCCCAGCCGACCCGCTCTGCGCTCGAGCGGGCGGGGCTCAGGGTCGAGACTTTCGGCAGCCCGACGAGCATCGCCGAGAGCGCCGATCAGGTGCGCAAAGTCGCCGCACTGGCGGGGCGCGCGGGCGAGGGCGAGGCGCTCGCCGCGCGCATCGCTGCTCCCGCACCGCCGCCCGGCCCGCCGCTCGACGCGCTGCTGTGGCAGCCGGGCGAAATCGTCGCGGGCGAGCAGACCCTCGTCGCTGCATTGCTGCGCGAGGCGGGCTTTTCGAGTGACGCCGCGCGCCGGGGCTTGCGCCAGGCCGACCGGGTGAGCCTTGAGGCCGTTCTCGCCGATCCGCCGCAGGTGCTGCTGGTGGCAGGGGATGCGGCCGGGCAGCGCCATCCGGTGCTGGCGGGCCAGCTGAAGGCGACGCACATCGCCGCCTTCGATCCCTCGCTGATCTATTGCGGTGGACCGACGATTCCACGCGCCCGCACCCGCCTTGCCGAGATCCGGCGGGCGGCGGAGGCGCGGCCGTGAACCGCGCAAGCCTCGTCTTCGCGCTGCTGCTGGCGGTGCTGGTGCCGCTGTCGCTGCTGGCGGGCCGGGTGTGGATTGCCCCCTTTGGCGATACGCCGCACAACGCCGCCCTGATCCTTGCCGAACTGCGCCTGCCGCGAGCGGTGCTCGCGGTGGTGATCGGCGCGGGGCTCGGGGCGGGCGGCGCGGCGATGCAGGGCTACCTGCGCAATCCGCTCGCCGACCCCGGCCTGTTCGGCATCGCCCCGATGGCGGCATTGGGAGCGGTGGCGAGTTTTTGGTGCGCGCCGCTGCTGCCGCCTGCAATCGCGGCGTGGAGCCTGCCGGTGATGGCGCTCGGCGGCGCAGGGTTCGGCATGGCCGCGCTGGCACTGATCGCGGGGCGCACTGCGTCGGACGGGGCCGGGGGCGCAGGGGGAGGGATAGCGCTGTTCACTCTCGCCGGGCTGATGCTGGCGAGCCTCGCGGGCGCGCTTACCGCGCTCGCCATCACGCTCGCGCCCAATCCCTTTGCCCTCAGCGAGATCGTGCTGTGGCTCAACGGCGCCCTCACCGACCGTTCGTGGCGCGATGTGTGGATCGCCGCGCCCCTGACGCTGGCTGGGATCGGGGTGCTGGCGCTGGCCGCGAAGAGTCTCGACGCGCTGACCTTGGGCGAGGCGGCGGCGCGCTCGCTGGGCGTCGAGCCGCGGCGGCTGCTGGGGCTGCTCGTCCTCGGCATCGGGCTGACGGTCGGCGCGGGCGTGGCGGTCGCCGGGATCATCGGCTTTGTCGGCCTCGTCGTGCCCCATCTGGTGCGCCCGCTGACCGACCGGCTGCCCTCGAGCCTGATCCTGCCGAGCGCGCTTGCAGGCGCGTGCCTGGTGCTGGTCGCGGACAGCATTGTGCGCATCTTGCCGCTGGTGACCGAGCTGCGCCTCGGCATCGCGCTGTCGCTGATCGGCGCGCCGTTCTTCGGCTGGCTGCTGGTGCAGATGCGGCGGGGGAGGCTGTGATGCTGGCGACCGAAAACCTGACCGTGACGCGTGGCGGGCGGGAGGTGGTCAGCGCGCTTTCCGCCGCGCTCGCGCCGGGACGGATCACGGCCATCGTCGGCCCCAATGGTGCAGGAAAGTCCTCCTTGCTGCTGGCGCTGGCAGGCTTGCTGGAGCCGGACGCGGGCGAGGTCACGCTGGACGGTGGCCCGCTCGGCGCGCTCGCCCCGCGCGCGCGGGCGCAGGCCATCGGTTACCTGCCCCAAAGCCCCGACATCGCCTGGGATGTGAGCGTGGAGAGCCTTGTCGCGCTCGGCCGCCTGCCGTGGCGCGACCGGGGCACCGCCGAGGTCGAGGCAGCAATCGCCGCGCTCGATCTCGAGGCGCTGCGCCATCGCCCCGTCAGCCGCCTGTCGGGTGGCGAGCGCGCGCGGGTGCTGCTGGCGCGGGTGTTGGCCGGAACCCCGCGCTGGATCCTCGCCGACGAGCCGCTCGCCGCACTCGATCTGGCGCATCAACTCGCGCTGATCGCGCATCTGAGGGCCTGCGCGGACGCAGGGCAGGGGGTGGTGGTGGTGCTCCACGATCTGGCGCTGGCGATGAACCACGCCGATCACGTGCTGGTCATGCGCGAGGGCCGGCTTGCCGCCGAAGGGCCCCCGGCCCACGCACTCGCCGGAGAGGTCATCGCGCGCGTCTGGGGGGTGAGCGCGCAATGGTTGGGCGAGCCGGGGCGGCGGGGGCTAGTT
>JACESM010000068.1 GCA_013911835.1 Porphyrobacter sp.
ATCGCGCGTGCCAGAGGCGACCCGCTCGTGAGCGAGAAAAGCGGTGAAATTCGTCATCTTCGATTGCCTCCTGAGAGGCGGGATTATACCCGGATGAAAATAGAGTCAATTATATCCGGGTAATAATATCGTCGCGTCTGATTGGTGACCGCTGAGGGCTTGCTTTCGGCACAAAGACCGCAGTTTCGGACATTTCCTACACGCATCCCGGCGGTTACAACCTGCGTCGGCTCATTCGCATCGCAGCAAGGGTGGTCGCACGACCGCCGAGGGGTAAACAAGCCCCTCTCCCCTGTCCGTCCGCATGGTGCGGAGCGGTGCAAAGCTTTTATTTATATAGAGAATAGTGATTTCCGCGAAGTTGAAACGGTGTCACCTTTGTCCACTTTCCAACGCACCAGTTACGCCGCCTGATCGGGCGTAACCGGCCGTGTTGACAACTCCCGGCGCAGCAGCTTGCCGATCGGATCGCGTGGCAGCTGGTCGACGAACTCGATGTAGCGCGGGCGCTTGTAGCCCGCGATCTGACCCTTGAAGCGCAGCGTTATCTCCTCGCGGGTCAGGCTCATGCCCGGCTTCAGCACCACGAAGGCCTTGACTGCCTCGCCCCATTGCCGGTCGGGCACGCCGCAGCAGCCCGCGTCGGCGATCTCGGGCATGGCGGCGAAGATGGCGTCGACCTCGGCGGGGTAGACGTTCTCGCCGCCGGTCTTGATGAGTTCCTTGGCGCGGCCGAGCAGGTAGCCGCGCCCGGACAAGTCCATCGTGCCGAGGTCACCGGTGCGCAGCCAGCCGTGGCCGAGCGCGGCTTCGGACGCCTCGGGGTTGCGCCAGTAGCCGAGCATCACCGATGGTCCGCGCAAGGCAAGCTCGCCCTCCTCGCCTGGGGGGAGGTGGTTCCCCTCGGGATCGAGCACGGTCATTGTCACATGCGGCAGCGTCCAGCCGATCGAGCGCGGGGCTTCGAGCATGTCGGGGTAATCGATGAAGGTCGCAAAGCCGCAGATCTCGGTCTGGCCGTAACCGCCGACGACGCGGGCGTCCCACTCGGTCTCGATGAATTCGTACATCTGCGGCCGCCCCATGCCCGCCCCGCCGGTGTAGTTGGTGAGCGGCATCCGGCCATCGCGGGTCGGCTCCATCGCCTGCCACGGAAAGCTGATCGTCGGGAAGGCGCTGGTGGTGGTGCAGCCCTCACGGTGGAGCAGGTCGAGGATCGCAGCGCTGTCGTCGTCGCGCCCCGCAAACACGCTGGTGCCGCCGCAGGCGAGCATCGCCGCGACCTGCTGCATCCCCACCACATGGAACAGCGGATTGACCGAGAGCAGCACTTCATCGTGGCGAAATCCGCGGTGCTGGGCGAAACCCAGCGCCGAGGCAGCGATCGCGCTTCCGGCTTGCAGGCACCCTTTTGGCTTACCCGTCGTGCCGCTGGTATACATCATGTAGAGCGGCCGGTCGGGCGCAAGGCTCAGCCCGAGGTCGTAGACGTGCGGCGCGCGCGGGTGCGCTGTAAGGGCGGCGGTCTCGAACAAGCCTTCCGGATCGTGGCGCTCGTCCACCGCATGCACCTCACCTGCCGCCGCACCTTCGAGCAAAGCGGCAAAGCGCGGGTTCACAAATGTCATGGCAGGTTCGGCATTGCCGCAGATCCACGCGATTTCGGCAGGGGCGAGCCGCCAGTTGAGCAGCACGGCGATGGCGCCGATCCTGCCGCAGGCGAGCAGGGCGGTGAGGAACGGCGCGCCATCGGTCAGCAGCAGCGCGATCCGGTCTCCCGGGGCGATGCCGTGGGCGAGCATCCAGCGCGCCAGGTTGGTCACCCGGGCATCAAGCTCGGCCCATGTCAGGCGCTGCGTGCCGTCGATGGTCGCGAGGCGGTGGGCGTGACGCTGCGCGCAATTCGCCAGCAGCGTGTCGAGCGAGAAGTCGCGGGCGTGCATGGGCAATAGCTAACCGCGCTCCGCCCCCGCAGCCATCAGCGATTTTGCGAAGGGTCTGGCCGGTCGAGATCATGCCCGCACCGTGTGCAAATGCGGTTGGGCCAGAACACCACCAAAGGCCCGCGGAAGAAGGCGTTCTTTCCGCATTGCGGGCAATTGAAGCGGACCATCGGCGCGTTGGCGACCAGCAGCATCACGATCGCCAGTGTGAAGGCGATGGTCGAGTGGCCGTACAACCGGTCCACCGCCACCACCAGCAGGATCGCAAGCGCCAGCACACCGGCCATCCACCATGCATGCCGCACCGCGCGGGCGTAAAGGCTTACGGAAGGCGGGCGAGGATCGATTGCGCGAACTCCGTCAGCGTGTCGTCGCGCGCGCCCATCACCGCGATCCGATCACCGGGGCGGGCGAGGGCGACGATCCGATCTCCGCAATCTGCGCGCGAGGGGATGTGTTCGGCCTTGCCGCCTGCGGCGTTGATCAGTTCGATGATCCGCTCGCTTCCCACGCTGCGGTCGACCGTGCCGCCGAAATAGACCGGGTCGCACATGATCGACAGGTCATTCGGTCCCAGCTCGCGCGCAAAGGTGCGGGCCAGTTCCTCGCCCATCTGGCGCAAGGGGCCGTAGCCGTGGGGCTGGAAGCAGGCGATCACCCGGCCCGGCGTCGCCTTCAATGTGCGCAGGGTGGCGGCGCATTTCTCGGGATTGTGGCCGAAGTCGTCGATCACCGAAATGCCCGACCGGCTCGTGCCGATCACGTCGAAGCGGCGCGCGAGGCCCTTGAAGCTGCGCAGCGCGTAGACCGCGTGGTTCACGCCGATCCCCGCCGCGCTCGCCGCCGCGATCGCCGCTAGCGCGTTCGAGAGATTGTGCAGGCCCGGCATCGGCAGGATCAGCGGGAAGACTTCGCGCCGGCGGTTGTCGACCACCGCCGCGCGGATGCCGAGTTCGCTCATGTCGATCGAATCCGCCTCGACGCTGATGTCAGCGCCCTTGGCCCTGATCCCGAAGGTCACCTTGCGGCCTGCGCGCGGGATCAGGTAGCCCGCCTCGGCGGAATCGAGGTTGATCACCGCCGTCCCTGCCTCGCCGACGAAGTCGCCGAACAGCACCCGCAATTCCTCGATGCTCTTGTGATCGAGGCTGACATTGAGCAGCACGCCCACGGTCGGGCGGTAGAGCGCGATCGATCCGTCGCTTTCGTCGACCTCGGCAACGAACACCCCCGCGCCGCCAATCCGCGCCGAGGCGAAGGGGTTGGCGGAGGAGACGAAGTTCTTCATCACCGCGCCATTCATCACCGTGGGATCGTGTCCCGCCTCGGCAAGGATCCAGGCGATCATGCCGGTGACGGTCGACTTGCCCGAGGTGCCCGCTACCGCCACCGAGAAGTCGGTCGCATTGAACAGGCGCGACAGTAATTCTGCGCGGCTGAGGCGTGCGCAACCCAGCGCCTTTGCACGGGCGACTTCGGGCACGGTGTCCTCGATCGCCGCCGATGCGACCAGTACCTGATCGGCAGAGGTCACCCCGCTGCCGTCCTGCGGGAACAGCGTGAAGCCGTTCGCCTCCATCCAGGCGAATTTCTCGGGGCTCCGGCCCTGATCGCGGCTGCGGTCCGACCCGGCGACGGGGTGGCCAAGCCCGTGCGCGATCTGGGCGAGCGGGAGCATCCCCGACCCGCCAATGCCGCAAAAAAACAGCGGCCGCCCTGCAAGCGGCCCGGTCAAGGCCCCGTTATCCATATCGGACTCGGTTATTGGCTTGCACGCCCCCTGACAAGCGCCATAGGCTGGGGTGTATGACGAATATCGCGATCTGCGCCCCGGCCACGCCCATCACCCGCGAGCAAAGCGAAGCGCTCGAGGCGCTGGTGGCGGCCGAGTTCCCGGGGCACCGCGTCACCTTCCACGACCAGTGCTTCGAGCGGGCGGGGCATTTTGCGGGTGACGACCTGCGGCGGCTTTCGGCACTGCTCGAATTCGCCAATGATCCGGCCTTCGATGTCGTGTGGTTCGCCAAGGGCGGCTACGGCTCGAACCGCATTGCCGAGGCGGCGGTCGCGCAGATGAATCGCGCGGCGCGGACCAAGACCTATATCGGCTTTTCGGATGCCGGTTACCTCCTGGCCGCGCTTTACCGCGAGAGGATCGGGCAGAGCGTCCACGGTTCGATGCCGGTCAGCGCACGCTCGGAAGGCGGCAAGGAGGCGATCCGGCGCGTCTTGCGCTGGCTGGAGGGGGACACGAGCGGGCTGGAGCCCAGCCTCGACGGCGTGACGCCCGCCGCCGCCTTCAACCTCATCACCCTCGCCATGATCGCGGGCACGCCGATGATGCCCGATCTTACCGGCCACGTGCTGATGGTGGAGGAAGTGGCCGAGCACATCTATTCGATCGACAGATTGTTCTTCCACCTCGCCGGAACCCTGCCGCGGCTTGCTGGCCTCAGGCTCGGCTACGTCACCGATGTGCCCGAAAACTACGTCGAATTCGGCCAGAGCGAGGAAGAGATCGCGCGCTTCTGGTGCGACCGGATGGGGGTCCCCTATCTTGGCCGAGCCGAGATCGGCCATACCTCTGCCAACAGGGTTGTGCCCTTCGGCCTTGCCAGCCCGCCCGCGCGGACGTAACGGCGCCCGCCAAAATCACAACAAGGCGGGATAGCATATGCGCGCGTTCATCTTTCCGGGGCAGGGCAGTCAGAAGGTCGGCATGGGGGCGGATCTTGCCGCCGCGAGCGAGGCCGCGCGTGACGTGTTCGGCGAGGTCGACGAGGCGCTCAAGCAGAGCCTCTTTGCCCTCATGCGTGAAGGGCCCGAGGAACGCCTGACCCTGACCGAGAATGCGCAACCCGCGATCATGGCCAATGCCATTGCCACCTTGCGCGTGCTGGAGCGCGACTTCGGTGTGAAGCTGCTCGAGAGCGCGAATTGCGTCGCGGGCCATTCGCTCGGCGAATATACCGCGCTCGCCAGCATCGGCGCCTTCAAGCTGGCAGACACCGCGCGCCTGCTGAAGCTGCGCGGATGGGCGATGCAGGCCGCGGTGCCAGTGGGCGAGGGGACCATGGCGGTTCTGCTCGGCGCGGACATCGATCAGGCCAAGGCGCTCGCCGAAGCCGCCGCGCAAGGCGAAGTCTGCGAAGTCGCCAACGACAATGACCCCTCGCAGGTCGTGCTCTCGGGCCACAAGGCCGCGATCGAGCGGGCGGTGGCGCTCACCAAGGAGCATGGCATCAAGCGCGGGATGATCCTCAATGTCTCGGCCCCGTTCCATTCCTCGCTGATGGCCCCCGCTGCCGAGAAAATGGCTCACGCCCTTGCCGCAACGCCGCCTGCCGCGCTCGCGCTGCCGCTCTACGCTAACGTCACCGCCGCCCCCGTCACCGACCCGGACGAGGAGCGCGCGCTTCTGGTCGAGCAGATCACCGGCCGCGTGCGCTGGCGCGAAAGCGTGCTTGCCATGCGGGCCGATGGGGTCGAGAGCTTTGTCGAACTGGGCGGCAAGGTGGTCGGCCCGATGGTCGGCCGGATCGACAAGGAGGCGCAGGTGACGAGCCTCGTGACGATGGCCGACCTAGAGGGGTTCGCGAAGCAAGTTTGAAATTCACGCGGAGACGCGGAGACGCGGAGAGGCAAGTTTGCAGATCGACGAGATTTCTTCCGAGGTCATCGATGCCAGCATCGGCATTCATCGCGAACTTGGGCCCGGTCTGCTTGAAAGCGTCTATGAAATCGTCTTGAGCGGCGAACTGCTTCGCAGAGGTCTGCGTGCCGAACGACAGGTGCCCGTGGCGATCGAATATCGCGGCGTCCGGCACGAACAGGCGTTCCGAGTTGATCTGCTGGTCGAGCAATCTCTGGTGGTCGAGATCAAGTCGGTCGATCAATTGAACAATGCCCACCTCAAACAAGTGCTGACCTATTTGCGATTGCTGGATCAGCCCGTAGGGCTGTTGCTGAATTTTTCGGGTGCCACGATGAAAGAGGGTATCCGACGTGTGGTTAATCAACACCGGCAGCCGAACGGCGACTCCGCGTCTCCGCGTCTCCGCGTGAAAAACCAAGGCGGAGAGCAATGATGTTTTCACTCACTGGCATGAACGCCCTCGTGACCGGTGCAAGCGGCGGGATCGGCTCGGCAATCGCGCACGCGCTGGCCTCGCAAGGCGCGCGTCTGGCGCTGTCGGGATCGAACGCGGCCAAGCTGCGCGCCTTCCGCGACGAGCTCAATGAAACCTATGCCCACGAGCATGACGGCCATGTCGAAATCACCTGCGATCTCGGCAACCAGACGCAAGTCGAGGAGCTGATCCCGGCGATGCTCGACACGCTCGGCAGTATCGACATTCTCGTCAACAATGCCGGCATTACCCGCGACAATCTGGGGATGCGGATGAAGGATGAGGAATGGGATCAGGTGATCCGCATCAACCTCGAAGCCGCTTTCCGCCTGATGCGCGCTGCGGCCAAGCCGATGATGAAGGCGCGCTTCGGGCGGATCATCAACATCACCAGCGTGGTGGGCGCGACCGGCAATCCGGGGCAGATGAACTATTGCGCCGCCAAGGCGGGCCTCACAGGCATGACCAAGGCCTTCGCGCAGGAAGTGGCGAGCCGCGGGATCACCGCCAACTGCGTCGCCCCTGGCTTCATCCGCACCGCGATGACCGCTGCGCTCGATGAAAAGCAGCAGGCCGCGATCAATGGCCGCATCCCGATGGGCCGCATGGGCGAAGGCGCGGAAATCGGCGCCGCAGTCGCCTTCCTCGCTGCCCGCGAGGCCGCTTACATGACCGGCGAGACGCTGCACGTGAATGGCGGGATGGCGATGCTTTGAGCGTGAGAGGGCGGCTCAGCGGTCCCTTATCCCCAACGGAGTCGTCCCTCGCAATCCCGCCAACTTGCCCCTATGCTCGCCTGCGCTAAGGTTTCGGGAACTTTCCGGCGCTTGGGGGCGATTCCTCTCCCCTCACGCAACAATCAGGACCGATAGGGACAAGCGATGAAGGCCACGATCGAACGCGCGACGCTGCTGCGGTGCCTTTCCCATGTTCAATCCGTGGTGGAGCGTCGCAACACCATCCCCATCCTCTCCAACGTGTTGATCGACGCCGATGCGGGCGGCTCGGTGCGGGTGATGGCGACCGACCTTGACCTTCAGGTGGTCGAGACGATGAGCGCCTCTTCCGTGGACCAGCCGGGCGCGATCACCGTTTCGGCGCACCTGCTGTTCGATATTGCACGCAAGCTTCCCGAGGGCAGCCAGGTCAGCCTCACCACCAATGACAACCGTCTGGAGGTCAAGGCAGGCCGGTCCAACTTCAAGCTCCCCACGCTGCCGCGCGACGACTTCCCGGTGATTGTCGAGGGGGATCTGCCCACCAGCTTCGAACTGCCCGCGCGCCTGCTCGCCGAGCTGATCGACCGCACCCGTTTCGCGATCTCGACCGAGGAAACGCGCTACTATCTCAACGGCATCTTCCTGCACGTGACCGACGAGGACGAGCCGCTGCTCAAGGCAGCCGCAACCGATGGCCACCGCCTCGCGCGCTTCACCTTGCCGCGCCCGGAAGGCGCTGCCGGGATGCCCGACGTTATCGTGCCGCGAAAGGCCGTGGGCGAGCTGCGCAAGCTCCTCGACGAAGCGCTCGACGGCAATGTCCTGATCGATCTTTCGGCGAGCAAGATCCGCTTCACGCTCGGCGGCGAGGGCGGGGTAGTGCTCACTTCCAAGCTGATCGACGGGACCTTCCCCGATTACAGCCGCGTCATCCCGACCGCCAATGACAAGCTGCTCAAGGTCGATCCCAAGCTGTTCTACTCGGGCGTCGACCGCGTCGCGACGATCGCCACCGAGAAGACCCGCGCGGTCAAGATCGGGCTCGACCATGACCGCGTGACGCTCTCGGTCACCTCGCCCGACAACGGCACCGCGGCTGAAGAGCTGGCAGCCGACTACAAGGCCGAAGGGCTGGAGATCGGGTTCAATGCGAACTATCTCAAGGACATTCTCGGCCAGATCGATGCCGATACGGTCGAACTGCACCTCGCCGACGCCGGCGCGCCGACGCTGATCCGCGAGAACGAACAGGCCCGCGCGCTCTATGTGCTGATGCCGATGCGGGTGTGATCCCCGCCACGTAAGGGAGGGGAGAGGCGATGAACGCTACCGAAGTGCATGTCCGAAAGGGCGCGCTTACCGATGCCGTGCTGGCCGAAGTGCCGCTCGCTCCGCTGGGTGATGGCAAGGTGCGGCTTGCGATCGAGAGCTTCTCGGTCACCGCCAATAACGTCACTTACGCAGTGGTCGGCGACGGGTTCAAATATTGGGACTTCTTCCCCGCTCCCGAAGGCATGGGCATCGTGCCGATGTGGGGCCATGCGCGGGTGATCGAGAGCAATCACCCCGAGATCGCGGTGGGCGAGCGGGTTTATGGCTATCTGCCGATGGCGAGCCATCTCGATGTGCTCCCCGGACGGGTTTCGCCAAGCGGCTTCATGGACATGGCTGCGCATCGCCAGCCGATGAGCCCGGTCTACAACAGCTATACGCGGCTTGCCGCCGACCCCGAGCATGATCCGGCCCGCGAGGCGGAGCGGATGATCTTCGGCCCGCTGTTTCGCACCGGCTTCCTGATCGAGTACTTCCTGCGCGGGCAGGACTGGTTCGGGGCGGAGCAGCTGGTCGTCACCAGCGCCTCATCCAAGACCGCGATGGGCCTCGCCAGCGTCGCGCGGCAATCCTCGCCGGGGATTCGGCGCATCGGGCTGACCTCGAAGGGCAACGTTGCTTTTGTCGAGGCGAGTGGGCTTTACGATTCTGTCGTCGCCTATGACGATTTGGCGAGCCTGCCGGTCGCGCCCTCGGTCAGCGTCGATTTCGCGGGTAATGCCGGGCTGCTCGCGCGCATCCACCACCATTTCGGCGAGGCGCTGATGCATTCGGTGCTGGTCGGGGCGACCCATATCGAGGCGCGGTCTGTGTTCGGCAAGAATGAGCCGCTGCCCGGCCCCAAGCCGCAGCTGTTCTTCGCCCCCGACCACGCGGTCGCCTTCTTCAAGGCGCACGGCGCGGAGGAAGGCGGCAAGCTGGTCGCGGCGGCATGGCGCGAGTTCCTGAAGGCGGCGGAAGGCACCATCGCGATCGAACGCCACGCCGGGCTCGAAGCTGCGCGCGACGTCTTCACCACCATGGTCGCAGGCCAGATCGACCCGGCCAAGGGGATCGTGATCGAGCCTTAGGCCGGGGGCGCCCGCTACTCCGCCGCTTCGGCCAGCTCCACGCGCTGCGGCCCGCGGATCAGCCCGCCGGGGGTCTCGCCCGTCCAGACGCCGCCGCGGAAGGTGACGGTGCCGCTCTTGATCGTGGCGACGTAGCCCTCGGCCTTCTGCAACAGCCGCTTGCCGCCCGCGGGCAGGTCAAACGCCAGCCACGGCTTGCCGAGTTTCAGCCTGTCCATGTCGATCACGTTGAGGTCGGCGAGATAGCCCGGCGCGATGACGCCGCGATCTTCCAGCCCGTAGAGTCGTGCGGTATCGCGGCACTGGCGCTTGATCGCCTGCTCGAGCGTGATCGTCGCCCCGCGGCGGCGGGACTTGACCCAGTGTTCGAGCATGAAGGTGGGCGAGGCCGCGTCGCATATCGTCCCGCAATGCGCGCCGCCGTCGCTGAGCGAGTTCACCGTGTCGTCAGCATGCTGGAGTGGGTGGAGGAAATCGAGGTTGCCGTCGGCATAGTTGAGGATCGGCAGGTAGATGAACCCCGTGCCATCGCCCTCGCACAGGAGGTCGTAGGCGTATTCCTGCGGGCTCACCCCGGCGGCGGCAGCACGGGCGTTGATGCTGGCATCGGCGGCGGGCTCGTAGTCGAAATCGGGGTCCATCTCGAATTGCAGCGTCCAGCCCATGCTGATCGCCATCACTACCCCGCCGATGTCCTTGGGGGCGTCGGTGTAGTCGTTGGGTTCGGCCAGCAGCTGCGCCTTGAAGGCGGGATCGAGCAGCTTGGCGCGCTGCTCGTCCCACGGAAGATCGGCGATCGCCATCCAGCTCGGGCGGAAGCGGAAGGGGTGGACGGTGCCCTGCCACGCCATGATGATCCCGTTGCCGCGCAGCGCGATCTGGGCGACGATGTTCGCACCATTGTCGTTCTCGGCGCGCATCTGAGCGATCTGTTCGTCGAGCGGCAGTTCCTTGGCAATGGACTGCAGCGCGGCGAAGGTCACGGGGATGCCGGCCTCGCGCGAGAGCTGACCCATCCAGGCGAATTCGTTCCACTCGCGCTTCAGGTCGCTCGCCATTTCGAACACGGCATAGCCGCCCGCCGCCTTGGCGCGGCCCATGGCCTTGCCGATGGCGATCAGTTCCTCGGCGGTCGCGGTGGTGCCGGGGACCAGTTCGCCATCGACCGACTTGTGGAGCACGGTGCGCGAGGTCGAGAAGCCCAGCGCGCCCGCGCGCACCCCTTCCTCGACGATTGCGCTCATTGCGGCGATGTCTTCCGCTGTAGGGACGGCACCCGGCTGCTCGCGGTCGCCCAGCACATAGGCGCGCACCGCGCCATGCGGGACATGGGTGCCGACATCGACCGTGCGGGGGAGCTTTTCGAGCGCGTCGAGATATTCGGGGAAGGTCTCCCAATCCCACGTCATCCCCTCGGCCAGAGCGGTGCCGGGGATGTCCTCGACCCCCTCCATCAGGCTGATCAGCCACTCGTGACGGTCAGGGCGGGCAGGCGCGAAGCCGACGCCGCAATTGCCCATGACGACCGTGGTCACCCCGTGCCAGCTCGAGGGGGCCATTTCCTGATCCCAGGTCGCCTGCCCGTCATAATGGGTATGGATGTCGACGAAGCCGGGTGCGACGACCATGCCGGCTGCGTCAATCTCCTCGGCGGCATTGCCGGTAATCTTGCCGACTGCAGCGATCAGCCCATCCTTTACCGCAACATCGCCGGAGTAGGCGGGCGCTCCGGTGCCGTCGACAATCCTGCCGCCGCGGATGATAAGGTCGTATTGCGCCATGTCTCTCTCCCGTTTTGCAGGAGAGGATGTCGCAAGCCGCGCGGGCTGTCCAGTGCGTCAGGCCGTTGCCATTCGCCCTGCGCTCTTGGCCGTTTCCTTCGCCGTTTCCGGCGCGTCGAGGAACTCGCGGATGGCAACAAGACTTTCGTCGGTATGGGTCAGCAGGAACAGGTGCCCGCCGCCCGCGAAGGTCACCAGCCGCGAATTGGGGATCATCGCCTTCAGGATCTTGCCGTTGATCACGGGGACGATCTGGTCGTCCTCGCCCATCATGATCAGCGTTTCCTTCTTCATGAAGGGCAGCGCGGGGAGGCTGGTCCAGCCGAGCATGCACATCAGCTGGTACATGTAACCGCGCGGAGAAGGGGGCTTCAAGCGGCTGATATGGCTCGACTTGTGATCCTGCCCCGCGGTCTCGGTGAGGCCGCCATAGAGCGTCTTGAAATGCTTCGCCATGAACTCGGGGTCCACATAGCGGCGCGGGTCGGCCATCTTGGTGAAGGCGGCCGGATTGCCCGGCACCATCAGCATGCCCGGCGTGGTCGCGATCAACGTCAGACGGCGGGTCAGCCCCGGGTGCTGGAGCGCAAAGTGCTGCGCCATCGCGCCGCCCCACGACACGCCCATCACATCGACCTGATCGAGGCCGTATTTCGCCAGCAGCTGAGAGGCGGTCCAGCTCATGGTGAAGGGATTGTAGGGCACCAGCGGATCGGGTGATTCGCCCGTGCCCGGCATGTCGAACATGATGAAGCCGCGCTCGGGCAGGGCGGCTGCCAGCGGCGCCACCGCCTCGATGTTCGCGCCGATGCCGTTGAAGAACATGATCGGCAGATGGTCGCTGGGCATATCGAGCCGCCAGGCAGCAGTCCGTAGCGTCCGGCCGCCGACTTGCTCCATCGAGACGACCGCGTCGTCCATGGGATTAGTCACGTAGTCACGTCCTTTCTTGCCCCCCCGAAGGAGGGCGGGTTGGGCGCGCACGCCGATCCCTTAGCGCGCGCGCCCACAAACTTTGCGCCATCGTTCCTGTGGCGGAACGCCCCTGACGCGGGAAGCCCTGTATCAGACTTCTTCGACGACGTAGAGTCCCGGCGCGGCTTCCATGGCGGCATAGGTCGCGTTG
>JACESM010000069.1 GCA_013911835.1 Porphyrobacter sp.
CACCTGAAAGCGGTCAGGCAGCAAACCACCCATCTGCGGTCATCCCGCTTACCTCGCTGCCACGCCAAAACCGGTCGTTAGCGGGGCAGCGCCAAGGGCTGGACGGTATGGCGGAGGCCAAGTTGCGCACGCCTCCGCCTTCAAGCGCTATATCCTAGCCTGAAATCCCTCCCTTGCTCTGTCCGGCAATCGCTGCAAATGCGGCGTCGACGATCGCCTTGTCTTGATCACGCGCCTTCTGAAACTCGGGTGCCTTGGCAGGAAACAACTTTTCCAGTTCGAGATAGCGATCTTGTAGACGCTGCTCCGCAACGTCGAGCGCTTTGCCGGTATCGAGAGCCTTTTGACGCAACCGGAACATCCTGAAGACCCATTCCGGCGCGCCGCGTAATTCGACGATTTTCGGCTCGCCTTCCGGTAGAGACGAGGGGAATATCTCCAGCCTGCTGTCCGCCACACGGGCATGGTGGTCACTTTTGATCACCGTATCCAGCAGTGCAACTGACTGATAAAGGGCGTTGTTACGCTGCTTGAAATCATCCCTGTCGCTTTGCAGCTCTGCCTTCTCGGCTTCCAGCTCCGTCTTTTCCTGGCGAAGCCGTTCGGCATCCATTTTCAACGTCCTCCGCTCTGCATCGAGGGCAGCATTGTCAGCTTCTATAGCTTTCAAAGCGGCCTGTTCGGAGGACAATTCCGATTTGATTCGCTCGAGATCGGCTTCTGTCTGCGTGGTTGCAGCCACCGCTGCGGCACACCTGGCTTCGGCTGCTTCAGCGCTTTCCAACGCTAGGCCTTCTTTCTGGGTCGCTTCGCCCACCCGGATTCGAACACGTTCGAGGTCATCGTTTGCCGCCGAAAGGGCAACTTGGGTCTGGGCAAGGTTAGCCGATGCCGCTTTCGCAAGCGCCTCGGCTGCATTAGCCTTGCGCTCCCGCTCCGCCGCCGCCGCTGCGGCGGCCCTATAGGCATTCTCCTTCTCGACGGCGACGGCGATCCGGTCGTCTGCCGTAGAAGTTTGATTGATCGCGATCTGCTCCGCCGACTTTGACTTGATAACGCGTTGCACCAACGCCTGACGCATACGTTGTACGCGTTTGGCAATCGCGTTCCGCTGCTCACGAATGCGAATGGCGTGCCGCATCGCAATGGCTAGCCAGACAGGTAGCGGTGCGGCCATGGCAGGGCGCTCCTCTTCGGACAGCAGAGCGTCATCGATCTTGGGCTTTCCAGCAGCGGCGTCCCATCCAGCATCCAGTTTACCGGTCAGGACGCGTCCAAATACCTTGATCTGAGCAATGCTAGTTTGAACGTCACGTTCGCGAGCCGTGATCGACGCCTCTTTCTGGTCCAGCTGGGCCGTGCGGGTGAGAGCGGCCTGATTTTCGGCATTGAGGCGTTCATTTTCCGCCTCCTGCTGCGCCGCTATCCCGACCAGTTCCTGCTCGCGTCTTTCGATCTGCGCCGTCCGCTGCGCGGCTTCTGCGTCTCGCGTCGCTGCGGCAGCCTCTCGCTTCTCGAGTTTTGCTTTCCTGATCTCTAGACCAATAACTGAAGATTCATGCACGATTTGGCGCCGGGCCAGGTCTGCCTCCCTCTGTTTGAAGGCCTCTTCGCGAACGCGGAATTCTTCTGTCTGGGCAAAGTGCTCAAGCTGCGCCTTGTGGAATTCCTGCTTCGCGGCTTCGAGCTTGCCGAAGCCTTCCGCAAGCTGCTGATCGTAGAATTCGAGAGCCTGGTGCTCTTCGGCCAATCGGGCCGCTTCTGCATCAAGTTCCCGCTGCCGCTGAAACAGCTCCCGCTCTTCCTTCTGCAGCCTGAGCTTGTATTCCTTCAGCGTGGTGTGCCGAATTTTGAGGCCGCGCGTATCTTGACCGCGTTCGAGACCAAGATGCGCGACATAGCCATGATATTCGGTCTGCAGGTCGGCCAACCTGTCGCGATCCCCGCCGAACATTTCGTGGAAGGACAGGCGCCAGACCTTCGGAGCTTGGGCCTCTTCCTTTGCGCGGCGCTCAATCCCTTCTGGCGTCCTGGGTTTTGCCCCTCTCGTTTTCTTGATTGCACTGTATAGCGGCAGTCCGACGAACTGCACGTGCGGGGTGCTTTCATCAAGGTGGGGCGTGAACGAGATAAGGCCGGCACCGAACTTGTCGTTGGCATATCTCCACTGAGCCTTGAGCCACTCCGTCTTCTGTTCGGTGGATGCGTTCGCCCACCAATCTGGCGATGCCGTAACCAGAACCTCAACGGCGAGGATTTTCCCTTTTTCCCAGACGGCGCCCTTGTCCTGCAGAACCTCTTGCGCCCGCTCGCACATGGTCCCGGGCAGATCTACCCAGTCGATAGGGGTTGGCGCGCCATCAACCGTGCCGGCGGGAATCTTGCGGGTGTTGTGCCCGTCAACGGCTTTCAGCACCTTGTAGTTATGGATCTTGCTGATCCGCATAATGGCATAGTGGGGACGATCAGCCATGTCTGACGCCTCCTATGCAATGTATGTGCCCGGCACGCTCATCGAGGTGCAGTGCGGACGATACACCTCGGGAGCCGAGCACGGCCTCCACATAACCGCGCGACGCTTCGTGCCATCGCTGCTTCTGTTTGGCGGACGCGTACGCCAACAATTGTATCGTGGCGCCAAGGTCGGGATCTGCTACACATGAAATGCATGCATGGGGCGGGCGGGTTGCGATAGTATGGCGCACCTCCGGATTGGCGAGGGGTGCGATGCTGTTGATGTGCGAGATGTTGGAAGTCGAAGGCTGGATCATGGCGAACGTGTTCTCCGGACAGGTTTGGCTAAGATATTGAATTAACGTAACACTCACTCCGGGGTAATTCTGCGAATTACCCCCCGCTCGTCGCCATGACGGTGCATGGCGAAGGGGTGCCCCTCCTGCCTTTCGGCCCGGGGCAGCGGCGGCCAAATGGCCGCCGCAGGTCGGATCGAACTCAGGCTGTGCCATTCGCCGATCCTCCGGTTGTGTCGCTCTCGCCCTTCGCGGGCTGTGTCGTTTCGAACGGCAAGGCACCCTGCTGGGCGCCGCCGTTCGACCGAGAGAGCGACGTGTTGGTGCTTTCGGTGGAGCTGCGAACGGTCGGCACAGGTGCCGAGCGGCTCGCCTCCGGCTCGCCGCCGGTCTCCGCCGGCTTCGGACTGTCGTCCTCATCGGCGGAGCCCATAAATCGGGGCACGGCTTGCTCGGCAGCAGCCCGTGCCAGCGCATCGATCTCGTCCTCCGAACGCGTCCGGTCCGCGGCGGGCGGGGCCGCTGTGGTTGACGCTTTCGGTGCCTCGTCGGTCGGTGCCGGGTGCGGCACCGTGGACGAGGGCGGCTGAACCTGGCCAGCATCGAACTGAGCTGCCGAACGCGTTTGGTCCGCAGCTCCTGGTGCTGTTGCGGTAAACGCGCTCGCCATCTCGTCTGTCGGCGACGGTGCCGTCGCCGTGGACGAGATCTGTTGATCGCGCGCCGGTGGCGGATTGCTCAGCCGGGCTTGCTTGGACGATTCAACGAGCAGTTCGGCGTCTGTCGATGGTGCTTGCGAAGTATTTTGGAGGTCGTCAGCGCGATCATCGCCGCTGACATCGTCGATCTCATCGGCTACTGCCCCGAGTGACGTGAGCTGACGCAGCGCCTGGTCGATCATCGCTTCGACGATCGCGGTGTTTGCCAGAAGCTGCTGCTTCAGCCCAAGCAGGGTGGGCACAATGCCCGACCCTTGCAGTCTCTCGCTTTGCCACCGCTTGATATAATGCAGGTAGGTCTCGAGGCTTCCCTCGCCGCCGGAGACAGCTTTCAGGTCGCGGGTGGAGAGAACCTTCGCGGTTTTGTTGAAGTGGGTATCAAGGTGCATTTTGGCCACTCCATAGGGTGGCGCTTTAGGTGTTGGTTTCATGTGCAATTCTCGCCGCTACGAGATCGACGTCGACGTGCCGCCCTGCCAGCAGGGCACAAGCAAAGGCCGTCAGCGCCGTTCCCGGCGTTGAAAGGAGCGGGTGCGCATTGGCGCGTCCCGCAGTTCAAGCTGACGCTTGAGACTTACGGCGCAGACCAGCTCTGCGGAGGCCGACTGAGCTGCCGTAGGATCGCCATCGAATTGCAACGGCTGATGTGCCGCATGATGTGGGCACGGGCGCGTGTCCACTGTGTCAGCGCCGCAATCATCGTCCCTATCGCAATGGATGCTCCTGCAAACCACCATGCACTACCGAACATCGCCTGAGCGAAGGCAGGATCGGCTTCGGCGATTCTATTCAGTATGGGCGAGCATGCCATTGCTTAACTTCCAATAAAGACGTTCCATGCCTTTATAGGTCGTCAGTCGAAGTTCACCCAAGGGTTTGATGAAAAATAATTCATCGACTTTTATTATCGCAATTTTATTCGAGCAACTTGGCTCTGTGTGATGGCATCAAGATCGCACCGCGAAGTGGTGGCATAATGCATCACTCATGCCGCTGATTTGGGAAAAGCTTCCTTTTTTGAACCTCGGCCAGTGAGGCCGGCTGGAGAAGGGAAAAGTGGCCCTTCGGCCGACCTCGCAATGACGAGGTAAATATATGAATAAAATGATGAATAACAACGGCAGGCATGCCTCCGCGGGTGCCCAACAGGAGGTGCGTATCCTGCGCCCCATCGCTCGCCTGGATGACTGGCCGCGAATGGGCGATCCAGCGAGCCCCGGGCCGCTGATCGCCGTGATTGATGTCGAGACGGAGGGCCTTGATCCAGATACGGATCGGGTGGTCGAGATCGCGGCCGCGCTCGTGCGGAGCGACGCCGAGGGGCGGATTACCTCAATCGTGGGCAAGGCATACGGCCTGCAGGATCCCGGCCGCCTGCTGACGCCGAAGATTGCGGCGCTGACGGGACTGTCGGATGCAAAGCTCGAGGGACAGGCAATCGATATCGGGAAAGTGACTGCCGTCATCGCCCGGGCTGATGCGATCCTTGCCCATGGCGCCCGGTTCGATGCCGGGTTCGTGCGCCGACTGCTGCCGGGCATCGCCCATTTGCCATGGGTGTGCAGCCTCAACGACATCGATTGGCGCGGACACGGTTTCGACGGGCGTGCACTCGGCCACCTGCTGATGCAGCAATCGCTCTATGCCAGAACGGCACACACGGCCGGCGACGATGTAACCGCGACCGTCAACCTGCTCGGCACCGTCCTGCCAAGTGGCCGGACGGTCCTCGCCGAGGCTCTGGCCACCGCGCAGGTGACCACCATCCGGATCGATGTCGAGGGCGAAACCTTCGATGCCAAGGCCGATCTCAAGCGCCGAGGCTACCGCTTCGACTGGATCCGGAAGGTATGGTCGTCCGAGGTCGGCGAACTCGAGGCCGACTACGAGGAAAGCTGGATCACCCGGCATTATCCCCGCCTGCGGGTGAGGCGCACGCCGATCACCTGGCATGAGCGATACAGTTGATCCTGCGTGACGAGGCGGCCTTGCTGGCCAGCTAGTCCTGAGAAGCGGGGCGGTGCGCCAACCACCGCCCCGTCCCTGTTCTCACAGATAAAAATGAGCCTCTTTGAGAAGGGAAAAAGAGGGGCTTGGGCCTGCGCGGCATCAGCGCAGGCCGCCACACAACCAAAAAAGGAATGAAATATGATTGACTTGAACCTCGGCGGGGCCTGCCCCCGCCGGCCGATCACGCACGCCATTGCCCGGGCCATGCTGCATCCGACCGCACCGGTCGATGTTGCACTGGGCGACTGCGACCTCGGGGTATTCGCCGTCAACGGCACATATGCTGAGTGCATTCAGGTCCTGTCCGGCGTGGCCATCGACAAGCGGCGGCCGTGGCTGGCGGCCACGTTCGCCGATCATGTGTCTACGCAGCTGCGCGGGCTGTTGCTGATGCGCCCTTTCCACGGTCAGCTCCATGTTTGCCTGGTCGAGCCGTGTCTTACCCGGGTTGGCAAGCCGATGCTCCTGGTAAGCGCCGACCGAATGCAGGCATTCGAGCTGGATGCGGCTGGCCGTTTGGTGGAGCGTGCGGTGCCCTCTTCACCAAAGCTCAAAAAGGGCATTGAGCGGGCATGGGCCGATCTCACCCGCCGTATGCTGGCGGTGACCACCGAAGCAGGCGAGTTCCGGTTCGGCAGCTGGATTGCTGTCGTCCCGGTTCAGGAAGCACGGCCCCGCTGACCGGCCATCATCCCCCACCACCAGACGGGCGGCGCTCTCCGTGAGAGCGCCGCCCGTCTGCTTTGCCAATAGGAAATCTCATGCACCCCCATCGCTCCGGCCATCCGCCGGTTCTGTCCGCGCTGATCATCATCCGGACGCGCCCTGAATACGAACGCCGCTCTATCATCTCCAGCATCGCGCTGTTCACCGCCACAATCACAGGACCGCGCGAGGCAGCTTTCGATCTGCTTCACGCCCGGTTCGATCCGACGGAGTCGCGGGCGGACATCATCGCGGGATTGTGCGAACGGATTCCAGCCGGAGCGCAGCTGCTGGTCCGCCAGCCCATTCTGCCGGCCCGGTATCTGACGGACCCCGCTGCGGTTCGTGACCTCCCGCCGATCGACAACCAGCTGCTCGCCCGCGCCTTACCGGGCACCACGCTGCTGCCGCTGACGGTAGCCGAAGAGCAACTGACCGCCGCAGGTGAAGCCATCGGACTGGAAATGGCGGGGCCAGCATCGACGCCGCTCAAGCGCAACCGCCGGGCGCCGGAACAGGCGATGGCGCTCTGGTCGATCTACACGCAGGCATTCTGCCGCAGACCTGAGGCCCGTGCGCTGATCGCGTCCTTTCAGGCCTGGCGGGCGCTCGAGCGCGCCAAGCCGCTGCCGTTCTGAACCCGCCCATTCATCACATCAAATCTGCGCAGCATCGGCTGCACCACCACATCAAGGAAAAATCTATGACCACTCCTCGTTCCTACGCATACACCTTCATCGACACCGAAAGCGCATGGGACCGCGATCTAACCGCGGCCAATGAGGCGATCCACCCGGACTGCCAGCACAATCGGATCGCATCGCGCTGCATCAGCGCTGCCGCTCTTTTCGACCTTGATATCTCGGCGGAGGGTGCCGTCTCGTTCGGCGCGGTCAAATCGTGGAGCGAACACACGCTCGGGTCGGACGTGGAGGTCGCCAAAGCCCTGTTTGCCGCTCTTGCCGAACGCGAACGCCGGACCGTGGTCACATGGGGCGGGTTGCCCGTCGATCAGCAGGTGCTCGCGCTTACTGCAATGGAACACGGTCTCGTATTGCCGCCGCAGCTGCGCGAGCCTGTATTCGGCAATCGCCAGCGTTCGCACCTCGACCTTTCCCTCGCGATGAAGGGGGCAGGTCGCACTTGGCATCACCTGTCTGAAGTCGCCTACCGTATCGGTGTGCCGCTCTCGCTGCTGCGCAACAAGGCCCAGTTCTTCCAGACCCACACGCCCGCCGACTGGCACCGGCTGCTGGGGCATTGCGAGCTGGACACCCTTATCACTGCTATTGTCATGATCGCGTGGCGCATTGCGCAAGATGCCCCGGGGCTCCGGTTCGAACCCGCCGTTATCGGCATGATCGGCGCCTTCCTGCGTCAGCGCCCGGCGCATCCCATGGCGGCGGAACTCAAGGCGTTCAGTGCCGATCTGGAGCGTTGGATCGGCGAGGGTAACAAGGCTGCGTGATGCAAACGACGGGCAATGGGCGAGCGCGCGCGCCACCAATGTCGAAGCATTACCGCGCTATGCGGGGATAGCTCCTCGGTCAGGCTTTACCCTGCCACTGTCAAATCTTAGCAGTTGCCAACCGTCGCGTCTTTGTGCAATCAGAACAAAGATAGAACAAAAGGAGTCTTGCATGCAATCGCTTGAACTTTGCGCGGGAGCTGGCGGTCAAGCGATCGGCCTCGAACGAGCTGGTTTCGAGCATGCCGCTTTGGTCGAGGTCGATAAACACTGCTGTGAAACGCTAAGATTGAATCGTCCTAACTGGAACGTCATCGAAGACGATATCAGAGCTTTCAAAGATACAGCTTCGAGATATCGAGGCGTAGATTTAGTCGCTGGTGGACTTCCTTGCCCTCCGTTTTCTGTGGCCGGTAAGCAGTTGGGAGCGCTTGATGAAAGGAACCTCTTTCCTGACGCGCTCGATATTGTTGAAGCTGTTCAGCCCAAGGCTGTAATGATTGAAAATGTCAGGGGTTTTTTGGACGCGGTCTTCGAAGATTATCGAGCTCATCTAAAGAACCAGCTACGCAAGCTCGGTTACGAGTGCGACTGGAGGCTCCTCAACGCATCGGACTTTGGCGTGCCACAACTTCGTCCGAGGGTGGTCATCGTGGCCACCAAGCGTGAGTTCTGGTCGAATTTCGAATGGCCCTGCACCGATCGATACAACCCCAAAACCGTTGGACAGACCCTCTATCCACTGATGTCGGCTAAAGGTTGGCGTGGGGCTGCGGCCTGGCGCGACCGTGCTGACGAGATCGCCCCAACAATCGTTGGAGGCTCCAAAAAGCACGGAGGGCCCGACCTCGGTCCAACGAGAGCGCGGGCAGCTTGGGCCAAACTCGGAGTGGAGGGGCGCACTATAGCCGCTGACGCCCCTTGCGAGGATTTCGTAGGAATGCCTCGCCTTACAGTGCCGATGGTCGCACTCCTCCAAGGTTTCCCGGAAGACTGGAAGATTGCGGGCAAGAAGACGAACGCTTACCGCCAAGTCGGCAACGCTTTTCCACCTCCAGTTGCGGCTGCCGTAGCATGCCAGCTGCGGGACGCAGTCTCGGTTAAGCGATCCCTAGCAATCGCTTAAGTTCCGCTCGCTTGGATTTCTTTTCCCAATCTTTGATCAACTTTTGATGATTTTCCGGTAGATCGATCCAATTCGTAAGTTTATAAGTAGCGCGCCAAAAACCCTGCTGTGTTTTGTATCGACCAGTTTCGATTTCGAGCCCCACGACTGGATATCTAAGCTCTCGTAGACGCTTTTGCCAATCCTCTTGACGGTCTCGGACGTTGGCGATGTCCTCGATAAGGTTGGAGTCTACTGGAGTGCCCATATGCATCTTCAGAAATCGAGCGATCCGTTCGTGAACAGATTCAATAGCTACTAATTCAGCCATCTCATCCGGATCAAAGGATGCGAAAAAATCCCGCTTACCATGATTGCACTGGACACAGATAGCCCAGAGATTTTCATCGTCGTCAGTGCCGCCCCATGTTTGCGGAATACGGTGATCTACTTGGAGTTTGATCTGATCTTCGTCGACGGTGCGACCGCACATTTGGCATCGACCTTTGGCAAGGTTTAATATCCTAGCTCGCTGCTTCCCTGTGATGGACCCAGCGGCGCTGCCCTGCGATTTCTCCCCCTTGAATCGGTATGCTGTCTTGTTGCCCTCGCGTCCGTAGGGAACATGGTAGTGCTTCCGCAGGTCGCGAAGGCGCCGCATCAACTGTTCTTGCGTGCCCGTATCCCCGAGATGAGCTCGTATTTCCGCAGCGGTAAGACCCTCCGGGTGCCTTTTTAGTAATGAGAGGATCTCAGACGCGGCGCTCCCGATTTTCTTCGGCTTCTCTGACGGCTTTTGCATGTTCAGAAGCTGCCAGCCGGCACCTCGCTGGTCAACATAGTCTCTGGGGTAATGAACCTAGGGGCATCAACGCCCGCTAGCTGGAGTTAGCCAGTGGAAAGGGCTGCCGCAGACCGCGACAGCCCCACGCCAAGTCTACGAGCGCTTCAGCCGCGGTTTGCCGGTGCGCGATCGGTGATTGATTGGCAGCAGCCGAACAGGGTGCGGCTGGAGGTGATTGGTGGCGATATCGGTGAAGCGCCCCATGAACGTCTTGTATTCCGCAAGAACCTGCTCGACCCCGTGCGTCTGAGCGCGCTTGGAGTAGTGCAGGGCATTCGTGCCGGTTCGGGCATGGCCCATCACGTCCGCCCGCATAAGGTCCGGCGCTTCTGATTTGGCGTAGAAGCTCGAGCCCAGCGAGCGGATCGAATGCATGTCCGCTTTTTTGCCAGACATCACGTTGACCGGGATCGGCATGTGTAGTCCAATCCAGTCCCTCATGTGGTCCCAGGCAATGTTGCGGAACTGGTGCCCGCCGACCCTCGCCTCGTTGAGATAGAGTTCCGGGAACAAGGCCGCGTGGCCCTCAGACCGGATCGCTTGCACGTATTCGGCGAACCCGAGGCGGAGGATCTCGTCATGAAGCGGTATCATCCGGCCGCGCTTGATGTTCTTCTCACCACCATCGACCCCGTCCTCTGCGCGCAGGTCGTTGTTTTTGATGACGAGGTTCGGGACGGCATCGTCAATGTGCACTTCGTCAGTGCGCAGGCCCGCGATTTCGTTCAAGGTGGCGTGGGTGTAGTAGAGCAGGATCGGCAGCCAATAGGCGGCGTCCTGATACACAGCCGTTCCCGCTCCGGCATTGAGGCGGCGCAAGTGGCCACCGCCACCGGTCCAGATTGGGGCTGAGAAAAGGCACTTCATGTGCTCAGGGGTCCATGGCGGGCGCTCGGTCTTCTCCGATACCTTCTTGTGCTTCCCGAACTTTACCCCGGCAAAGTCGAGCGCCTTCGTATTCGCGGCCTTGGGCTGCCACTCGTCTTCCGCGAGGATCTGATAGGCGGTCGACATGTAGGAGAGGTCGCGCTTGATCGTATTTACGGAGCGGGCATTGGCCTGCGTGAGCTTAAGCGTCTTTACGACTTCGTCGAACGGGCGCTCGAAATCCTTGGCGGGCCGGTAGTCACGCGGCATCTCGAGAAGGGCGTTCTTGAACTTGGCGACGTCGGCGTGGTTGTAGTCGCCAAGGGGCTTGTCGCCCGTCACCCAGGCAAAGGTGCGCAGCACGCGTTCGTATTGCGCCAGACCCCTGTTCCAATGGCCCGCCGCCCGCGCCAGCCGAAGGATCTTCGGGATGACCGCGCTGAACCGGGTGGTGTGGTAGGTTTTGAACAGGCAGTCGTCCTTGCCAGTTTCGACTGCCGTGAGCGCGGTTGATTCGGGGGAGGGCAGTGCAACGGGCTGCGGACCCGGTGCGGCGGGCGGCGCAAAGGTCAGCGGCGCTCCATTCACCCGGCGCTTCGCCAGCAGGGCTTCCTCCTGATCAAAGGCGGACTGCACATCCTCATCGAGGAAATGGGACGCCAGCCGGTGTGCTTCGGCCATTGCCTGAAGGTGGACGTGCTTGAGGCGGGCAACCACGGCATCGGTCGGCTGAAGCCCCAAGCCCTCTGCCATCAGCGCCATCATCTCATCGGCGATGATGTCCTTGCCGCACTCGCGGTCGAGATCGCAGGCCACCCACTCGATATCCATTTCGTCGTGACCCTGAGCCGCCAGCATCTGGCGATGGGCATCGGTCAGTTCGTTGGTCGTGCCGGGGCGCTGGGCGATATCGAGCGCACTTGCCATGGTTCGGTAATCCCGCACACGGGCGGCGGGATCACGCGATGGGTCGTGCAGCTCCATGATCAGCCTGGACAGGCAATCGCGCAGCTCGGCTTCGAACAGCGCCTTGATCGTGTTGGCGTCGAGCGTCTGGTTCTGTTCGAAATACGCGTTCACCGTCCGGCGCACCCTGTCAAACTGTGCGGAGAGAATCGCGACCCGCTCGCGCGCTTCCTGCCCGTCACAGGTGGAAAGCGGCACGATTACATGGATATCCTTGCCATCGAGCAAACGGACCCGTCTGCGGAAATAGTAGCGGCCATAGCGGCGCGAGCTGAAGGGTATTTTGGGCATTGAAGGGCTCTCCGAGATGCCTCGGTGAACCGGCATGTGACATAACATGTGACATTCCGCCTCACCGAGAGGTGAAAAGCGGTTTTCCTTCAGTGCCTTGCGTGAAAAGTGGTCGGGGAGACAGGATTCGAACCTGCGACATCTTGCTCCCAAAGCAAGCGCGCTACCGGACTGCGCCACTCCCCGACACTTTTT
>JACESM010000007.1 GCA_013911835.1 Porphyrobacter sp.
GCGCGGGCAATGCCGCTAAGTAGGGGGCGCAAAGCGTAAACGGGATCACGTAATGGCGACCTTCACTCTCCCCAAGAACTCCAAGATCAGCCCCACTGGCAAGACGCACAAGGCCGAGGGTGGCTCGCGGCTGAAGTCGTTCAAGATCTACCGCTATGATCCCGACTCTGGCCAGAACCCGCGTTACGACAAGTTCGAGATCGATCTCGACCAATGCGGGCCGATGGTCCTCGACGCGCTGTTCAAGATCAAGAACGAGATCGACCCGACGCTGACCTTCCGCCGTTCGTGCCGCGAGGGGATCTGCGGGTCGTGTTCGATGAACATGAACGGCAAGAACGGCCTCGCCTGCACCACCGCGATCGAGGACCTGAAGGGCGAGATCCGCATCACGCCGCTGCCGCACATGGACGTGATCAAGGATCTGGTGCCGGACTTCACGCATTTCTACGCGCAGTACGCCAGCATCCGCCCGTGGCTCCAGACCGTGAGCCCGACGCCAAGCGGCAAGGAGCGGCTGCAATCGCCCGAGCAGCGCGAGAAGCTCGACGGCCTCTACGAGTGCATCCTGTGCGCCTGCTGCTCGACGAGCTGCCCGAGCTATTGGTGGAACTCCGACAAGTTCCTCGGCCCGGCGATCCTGCTTCAGGCCTATCGCTGGCTCGCCGACAGCCGCGACGAGATGACCGGAGAGCGGCTCGACGATCTGGAAGACCCTTTCCGCCTCTATCGCTGCCACACCATCATGAACTGCGCCAATGTCTGCCCCAAGGGCCTCAGCCCCGCCAAGGCCATCGCTGAAACCAAGAAGATGATGGCTGAGCGGGCGATCTGATCCGGTGAGCTTCAAGGACGAGGTGTTCGAGCACGGGCCGTGTCCGGACAACCCGGGCTGGCACCGCTGGGACTTGAAGGACGAAACGCTGTTCAACGGCGCGGTGATGGGCAAGCTCATCACCCGCGTCGATGATGACGGGAAGGCGCGGCTGCGGATGTTCCCCGAGCGGCGTCACATGAACCTGCAGGGCGTGATCCACGGCGCGGTGACGCTGTCGCTGATCGACATCGCGCTGTTCGTGACCATGCACCGGATCGGCACCGGCAACGCAGGCCCCTCGGTCACGCTCGAGCTTTCGACGCAGTTCGTGGGCGGCGGCGATCCCGAGCGGGTGATGGATGCGGTGACCGAGATCGTGCGCGAGACCGGCAAGCTGGTCTTCATCCGCGGGCTGGTGGTGCAAGGCGAGGACACTGTGGCGAGCTTCTCGGGCATCGTGCGCAAGATGCAGCCGCGGGGCTGAGGTGTCGGGCCTCCTCGCCCGCTACGACGCGCTGATCGCCAGCGGCGAACTGCGCGCCGACCCCGACCAGCGCGCCGCGGCCGAGCGGCTGGCACGGCTTCAGGACGAGCTGGAAGCGCCGCCGCCCTCGCCCGGGCTGTTCGGCAAGCTCTTCGGCAGCAAGCCCGCCATGACCCCGCGCGGGGTCTATCTGTGGGGCGGCGTCGGGCGCGGCAAGTCGATGCTGATGGACCTCTTCGTCGAGACGCTCGGCATCGCCAAGAAGCGCCGCGTCCACTTCCACGCCTTCATGCTCGAACTCGATCGCCACCTCGGCGAAGCGCGCAAGGCCGAGCGGCAGGATCCGCTGATGCACGTCGCGCTGACGATGGCTCCGCAAGTGCGCTGCCTCGCCTTTGACGAGATGGTGGTGAACAACACCGCCGATGCCGCGATCATGGGCCGCTTCTTCACCGCGCTGATGGAGGCTGGCACGGTGATCGTCACCACCTCCAACCGTCCGCCGCGCGATCTCTACAAGGACGGGCTCAACCGCGCGCTGTTCCTGCCCTTCATCGCTCTGGTCGAGGCGCGGATGGACGTGCTGAGCCTCAATGGCCCGACCGACTACCGGCTCGACCGCATCGGCGACCTTGCGACCTGGCACGCGCCGCTCGGCGATGCGGCGACCGCAAAGGTCCGCGAGGCCTTTTTCCGCCTCACCGACTTCGATCCCGACGATGCGGCCAACGTGCCGAGCGGCGAGCTCGACCTTGGCGGCGGGCGCAGCCTGCATGTGCCCAAGAGCCTCAAGGGGGTGGGCGTGTTCAGCTTCAAGAAGCTGTGCGCCGCCAACCGCGGCGCGGCGGACTACCTCGCCATCGCCCGAGCCTTCCACACCGTGATCCTCGTCGGCATCCCCCGGATGGGGCCGGAGAACAGGAACGAGGCGATCCGCTTCACCAAGCTGATCGACGCGCTCTACGAGCACCGGGTGAAGCTGTTCACCGCCGCCGCCGCGCAGCCGGAAGAGCTCTATCAGGCGGGCGACGGCGCCTTCGAATTCGAACGCACGGTGAGCCGCCTCAATGAAATGCAGAGCGAGGACTACATGGCACTCGGCCACGGGACGGAGGGCTAGAACCTTCCTCCGTTCGCCCTGAGCCGAAAAAGCCCTTCCCCTTGGGGAAGGGTTGGGATGGGGGTTCGACGGTTGATAGGGCGGAGCCCCCACCCCCGGCCCCTCCCCAAGGGGAGGGGAGAAGTTACCCGCTCACTCCCAACTGCCCCAGCGACTTCTCCAGCATCAACAGCTGCCACAGAGTGCGCGAATGGTCGGCGCGGCCTGCGATGTGGGCCTCGGCCAGCGCGTTGATGGCTTGCGGCTGGAAGAACCCGGTCTGCGCGAGGCTCCCCGTGGCGATCCCCCGCGATGTGTCAGCGAGCGGCCCCCTCAGCCATTCGGCAATGGGCGTGACGAAGCCCTGCTTGGGGCGGTAGAGAATGTCATTCGGGAGATAGCGTTCGAGGCTTTTCTTGAGCAGGTATTTGCCCACGCTCCCGCGCACCCGCATCCCTTCGGGCAGGCGCGCGGCGAACTCCACCAACCGGTGGTCGAGCAGCGGCTCACGCGCTTCAAGGCTCACCGCCATGCTGGTGCGGTCGACCTTGGTGAGAATATCGCCGGGCATCCAGAAGGTGAGGTCGGCATATTGCGCCCGGTCGAGGCCAGAGCGGCCCGGTGCCGCGCGCATCAGGGCGATAAGCTCGTCCTCGGCGCGAAAGCCCGCAAGGCTGGCGGCGAAGCTGTCCGAATAGAGCGCACGGCGCGCGCCCGGCAGGGTCACCGAAAGCCCGCGCGCATAGCCCTGCTCGCCGCTCTCGGCCAAGGCCAGCAAGGTCGCCTTGGCGCGCAGGGGACGCGGAGCCCAGCCGGCCTTGGGCCATGCGCGGCCCAATGCGCCGAACAGCGGCGCGCGAAGGCCCGCAGGCAGAATGCCGCGCGCCCGCTCCTCGTGGTGGTGGAACACCTGCCGGCGGTAGCCGCCAAACGCCTCGTCCGCCCCGTCGCCCGAGAGCGCCACGGTCACCCGCTCGCGCGCCAGCTGGCACACGCGCCATGTCGGCAGCGCCGAGGCATCGGCGAAGGGCTCGTCGAACATCGCGGCAAGCTGGTCGATGGCGGCGAAGTCGTCGGTCGCGACGATCCGCTCCTGATGGTCCGCGCCGAACCTGGCGGCGACTTGGCGGGCGTAGGAGGTCTCGTCATAGGCCGCGACATCGAAGCCGATCGAGCAGGTCTGCACCGGAGCCGCGCTCGCCTCGGCCATCAGCGCGACCACGCCCGAGCTGTCGACGCCCCCCGAAAGGAACGCGCCCAATGGCACATCGGCGACCATGCGCGAACGCACGCCTTCCCGCAGCAGGTGGACGAGCTGGGCGGACAGATCAGCCTCGCTCCCGCGCTCGCGCTCGGTGAAGGATATGTCCCACCAACGCTGGGGACGGCCCGTCGCTTTGCCCTGCTCCAGCAGCCAGAAGTGGCCTGCCGGGAGCTTCTCGACGCCCGCCAGAATCGCGTGGCTGTCGGGCACATAGCCCCACGCCATATAGGCCTCGATCGCCTGCGGGTTGACCCGACGGCGCAGTTGCGGGTGGGCCAGCAGGCCCTTCAATTCCGAGGCGAAGGCGATGCTGCCGTCTGACAGATGCGCGAGGAACAGCGGCTTCACCCCGAAGCGGTCGCGCGCCAGAAACAGGCGGCGTGTGGCGAGGTCGAAGATCGCGAAGGCGAACATGCCGTCCAGTCGCGAGAGGCAATCCGGCCCCCACTTCTGCCACGCCGCAAGGATCACCTCGGTGTCGCCATTGGTGCGGAAGGTGAAGCCCGCTTGCTCGAGCTCGCGCCGCAGCTCGCGGAAATTGTAGATCTCGCCGTTGAAGACGATCACCGCGCGCCCGTCGGCGGCATGCATCGGCTGGGGGGAACCCGCGACGTCGATGATCGACAGGCGGCGATGGCCGAGGCCCACGCCGTGATCGGTCCACACCCCCGCCCCGTCAGGCCCGCGATGCGCCAGCGCGTCGCACATCCGGACGACCCGCGCAGGGTCGACCGGCTTGGGCGTTTCGGCATGGAAAATCCCGGCAATCCCGCACATCGTTCTTGCCGCCTATAGCAGCATCGAAAGCGCGGCAACGCTCGCAAGGGCGATGATCGCGGCAGCGGCGCTTCTCGGCGCAAAGGTCACCGCTTCGAAACGGCGCACCCAGCCCCAGCGCGCGATTTCGGCAAGCGACCAGCCATATTCCTCGGGCTCGCGCTCGACAAAGCGCCACGCCGCGCCGAGCAGCACCGCGATGACGATGGCGAAGAACACCCAGCCATAGACGATATGGTCGAACCCGGTCGCCTTCTCGGCGCCCACATATTGCGCGACATAGATCGTCGCCCAGGCGCGCACGCCGTTGGCGAGTATGGGAACGATGACGCAGGCGGCCATGAAGCCGGCGCGCGTCCGCCAACGATTGAAGCGGGTGGCGCAGACCAGCGCGCCCAGCGTCACCATCGCGATCAGGAACTTCACGCCCGAACAGGCCTCGGCGACGATGAACAGGCCTGCGGGGGTATCGATGTAGATGCCGTCGATCCGCGCAGGCACGCCGCTCGCGTGGGTGAGCGCGATGGCGATCTCGGCGGTGATCGACTGGAGCGGAGGGATGATCTCGTCGCCGAAGGGCACGAGGAAGGCGGCAAAGGCGATGGGGAGCGCAAGGACAAGGCTGGCGCGCAGGCCGAGGATGGTCACTGCGGCGGCTTGCAGGGCAGCGACCGCGCCGACCTGTGCGACAAGGTTGATCCCGGTTCCTTCGCCCGCGCGCCACATCGCAAGGCCTGCCGCCACGCCAAGCAGGCCGGGAAGGAAGGGCTGCGGGGCGAGCCGTGTCAGCTCCTCCTCCTTCAATGCCACCAGCCATGCGGTGATCAGGGGGACAAGCAGCAAGTGGTTGTAGGTGTCGATGTTCCACCATTGGTGCGCCATGGCTGCCCACGCGCTCATCGTGGCAAGCACCAGCGCAAGCATTGCCACCGCCAGCGCCGCCAGCGGCGCGCGCCATGCGGCGGGGATGCGCAATCCGGCGCGCGGACTGGGAAGCGCGGCGGTCTCAGGCGGCATGGCGACGGCCCTCCCCGCGCCCGCCGATGAGTTCGCCGAGCAGAGCAAGCATCGCCTCCCACCCGTGGTGGCAGAGCACGAAGTCGCGCGCGGCAGCGCCGATGCGGGCGGCGGCCTCGCGGTCAGCGATAAGGTCGGCGATACGTGCGGCCATCGCCTCGGGGTCGGGCGGGCAGACGATCCAATGCGTCCCGTCCTCGGCCGCGATACCCGTCGCGGCGTCGGGGGTGAGCACCACGGGCCGGGCCATCGCCATCGCCTCGAGCACCTTGTTCTGCACCCCGCGCGCGATCAGCAGCGGGGCGAGCACGGCGTCGGCGGCGGCGATGAAGGGTCGGACGTCGGGCACCGCGCCCCACACGCGCACACCCGGTGCGCCGTCCAGCGCCATCAGCGCGCGGGTGGGATTGCGGCCGACGACATGGAACATCGCCCCCGGCAAACGCGTGCGCAGGCGCGGCAGCAGCGCCTCGATCACCCAAAGCGCGGCCTGCTCGTTGGGGCGGTAATCCATCTGCCCGGTGAAGACGAAATGCGGCTCCGAACCCTCCGTCAGGGCGGGGTGCGGCGTGGCGACGGCCGGATCGAAGAAGGCCGCGTCGATCCCGTTGCCGATCACCTGCACATTGACGCTGGCAGACGCGGCAAGCCGGCTGCGGTAGAGCGCGGCTTCGGCTTCGGAGATCAGGATGGTCGCATCCGCCCGCCGCCCGAGCCGCTCCTCCTCCGCCGCCAGCAGCCGCGCCTCGCGGGCATTGAGCCACACGCGCTCTCCGGCCATGGCGTAGGCTTCGAACTTGGCGCTGTCGACGTCGCACAGGTCGATCACCACCGGCCCGGCGAAGTCATCAGGAACATATTGCCCCATCTGCCCCGAGAAGACGACGATCGCCTCCACGCTCTCGCGCGCGATGGTCTGGCGCACCCATCGCTCAAGCGGGCGGCTGTGGAAGGCGGTGAGGCTGACCGGCTTGCCCGAGAGCACCGCTTGCACCCCTGCGAGCGGCAGCGGCTTGGTGCGCGCTGCCACGTGCGCCGAAGCCGAGACAGCGGCAAGCGCCCGCTCGGCCGCCGCATCGCGCTCCCCGAAGCATCCGACATGGACAGGGCCGAGCTTCGCCAGCGCCTTCAGCAAGTGGTGCGAGCGGATGCGGTCGCCCCGGTCGGGCGGGAACGGCACGCGGTGGGCGAGGAACAGGATGCCGGGCATCAGGCGAGCCCCCTATGCCAGCCCACGCGCGATCCACGGCCCCAGAGTGTTGGCGAGCGGCAGCGGCAGCTTCTTCCACAGCTCGATCTTGCGGCTGTAGCTCGCGTCGGTCGGATCGATGTTGCGCGCAGCGGCCCCCGGCGCAGTCCATGCGGCATAGGTCAGCGGCTGCGGATCGAAGCCCCAGTTCTTCTTGAAGCTGAAAGGCCCGCTGCCGGTCTTGGAGCGGCCGAAGTCGAAGCGCTCCATTCCCTTGCGCCGGGCATGGAGCATCAGCTCGTAATACATCACCTCGTTCGCGCGCGCGACGCGCGCTTCGAACACCCCGCCGCCCCAGAAGGGCAGCACCGCGCCTGCGTGGTAGAAGTTGAGCACGCTCGCCAGCGGCCTGTTGCCCTGCCACACGGTGAGGATGTCGCTGCTGTCCGGGAAAGCATCCAGCATTGCGGCGAACAGGCGCTTCGGGAAGACCGGCGTGCCAAGATTGCGCACGCTCGCGCTGTAGCAGGCGTAGTGGGCGGCAAGATCGCTCGGCCCGCGCCCCACGCTCACACGGTGGCCGAAGCCGAGGCCCTTGCGCACCTCGGCGCGCGCCTTGCGCGGGATGGCGAGGAGTTCGGCCTCGTCATCAGCGGCCAGCATCCGTTCAAAGCCGCAATGCCTGTTGGCCCAGCTGTCCCAGCCTGCGGGCACCGGGCCGCCGCGCAGCTCGATCCCGGCAAAGCCGCCGCTTGCGGCATGGGCCTCAGCCTCTGCGGCGAGCGCCTGTGCTGCCGGCTCGCCGGTCGCCAGAATGCCCCCGCCAACCCCGAACCCGCTCGATACCAGTGCCTTGCCGAACAGCGCCGAACGCACCTGGGTGAGCGGCAGCCAGCCCGTGACCGTGCCCATCCGCTCGGCCACCAGCCCGGCGGCGCGCTGGCCGGTTCCGGCCTCGACGCCGCGTAGCCACGCCGGACGGTGGAACAGGCTGCCGCCTTGCCCGGCAACAAAGGCCTCGATCCGGCGCACCTCGTCCGCATCGCGGAAATCGAGCGCGCGCACGGCGATCCCGGCTTTCACCGGCGCGTTCATGCTGCGGCCTCCTCCGCAGGAGCGGGCAGCACCAGATCGACCGCCCGCGCGGCCTCGCGGTGGGCGATCATGTCCATCCGCCCCCAGCGGAATTCGTGGACCAGCGCGCGCAGCTTGCCCGCCATCTGCGCAAGGCCGGTATAGTGCCGGAAGCGTGAGCGCAGGGGGGCATGGCCGACGCGGGGCTGATCGGGATCGACCTCCCACGGGTGGAAATAGAACACCGCCGGACGCTCCTCGCGGCGGTTGACCTGCCGGATCGCCCAGCGCGAGAAGGCATAGGGCAGCACGCGGAAGAAGCCCCCGCCGCCTGCCGCCACGCGCCGGCCGCCGAGGATCGCGGTGGTCACCGGAATCTCGATCATCGAAGACCACGGCAGCGGGCGGAAGGCGAAGCGCGGCGCTTCGGGCCAGCCATAGTGATCGTGCGTGACCGGCGCGACGCTGGAGGAATAGGCATAGCCCTGCTCGGCCAGCTCGGCAAAAGCCCAGGGGGTGCGCTGATCGATCGAGAAGCTCGGCGCGCGGTAGCCCGTCACCGCCACCCCGGCCGCGTCCTCGAGAATTTTGCGCGCCTTGCGGATATCCTCGGCGAATTCGGCCCGCGTGAAGGTGAACACCCGCGCGTGGTCATAGCCGTGGCTGGCGATCTCGTGCCCGGCATCGACGATCCGGCGGATCATGTTCGGATGGCGCTTGGCCACCCAGCCCAGCGTGAAGAAGGTCGCGCTGACATCGGCCTCGGCGAAGAGGTCGATCACGCGGTAGACATTGTCCTCGACGCGGGTCTTGATCCCGTCCCATTCGCCGCGCGCAATCACGTTCTCGAAGGCACCGACCTGGAACCAGTCCTCGACATCGACCGACAGGCCGTTGACGACGGATGCGGGCGAAGGATCGGGAAAGGGCGCGTTCATGGCTTATGCCGCCCTGCGCGACGGGTCTTCCTCGAGCCATTCGATCAGCATCGTGAGCACATGGCGGAAGGATTGCTCCTGCTCCTCGAGCCGCGCCTCGATCCGCTCGAGTGCGGCGGCAAGGCGGGCCTCGGCGGCGCGGGATTCCTCGGGCGCAAGGCCCTCACCGCCCGCAGTGCCCGGGTGCGCCATGCCCGCCGCCTGCAATTCGCTGATCGCCGCTTCAAGCTCGGCGGTGCGCGCGTCGCGCTCGGCCAGAAGGGCGGCGACTTCGGTTGCTGGCAGACTGCCTTGTGCGGGCGGAACGGGCGCTGCCGCAGGGGCGGCCGGTTCGCTCACCGGCGCACTGCGCAGATCGCTCTGGCCGCGCGCGCCGCGGTTCTGGTCGGCCGCCATCTCGGCGATGACGTCGCCCAGCATCGCGCGGCTGAGCGTCCCGCGCTCCTCGATCGCGCCGAGCAGCAGCAGGCGGTTCATCACCTGGTTGACGCGGCGCGGGATGCCTGCGGTGTGGTGGAAAAGCGCATCGAGCAGCCCGTCCTCGAAGGCCGGACGCCCGTCCCACCCGACCCGGCCGAGGCGGTGGCGCACGTAATGCTCGACCTCGCCCGCATCCAGCGCCTCAAGGTGGTGTGAGGCGATGATGCGCTGGCGCAGCTGCTCCAGCCCCGGATGCTGCGCCACGGTGCGACGGAATTCCGGCTGGCCAAGCAGCAGCGATTGCAGCAGCGGGTGCGAGCCCAGCTGGAAGTTGGAGAGCATGCGCAGCTCTTCCAGCGCGGTCAGCTCGAGGTTCTGGCACTCGTCGACCACCAGCAGGCAACGGCGCCCGGCGCGCGCTTCGTCCTGAAGGAAACGTTCGATCGTGCCGAGCGCCGCGGCCTTGTCGTGCCCCTCGACCGAAAGGCCAAAGGCCTGCGCAATCACGTGAACGATCTCGGCCCCGTCAAGCGCCGAGGTGACGACCTGCGCCACGGTGAGCGCGGCGGGATCGATCCGCTCCATCAGATGCGCGACCAGCGTCGATTTTCCCGCACCGACCTCGCCGGTGATGACGATGAAGCCCTCGCCCTGGCTGAGGCCATAGCCGAGGTAGCTCATCGCCTTCTTGTGGCTGACGCTCTCGAAGTAGAATTGCGGATCGGGGGTCAGCTGGAAGGGGCGACCACTGAGACCGTAGAAGTTTTCGTACATGGGCTCGCGTGCTCCGTCAGAAGTTGTAGCGCAGGCCGACCAGCGCGGTGGCGAAGGCGAAGTCCTCCGCGGTGAATTCGCTGTCGACATAATCGACCGCAATCGCCGCGCGGCCCGTCAGGCGGCGGGTGATCGACTGGTTGTAGGCGGCCGAAACCCCCGCAGCGGTGGCATCATTGCCGCCTGCGCCATCGAACCAGTTGGCATAGGCATTGGCGGCGATGTTGGCGTTCTCGCCGATCTGGCGGGCAAGGCCGCCGATGACGTAGTAGCTCTCGTCGGTCAGGCCGTTGACCGGGGCGAGCACGGTGCCCGCCGCGGCGATGAAGGTGCGGCGGTCGTAGCCTGCGCCCAGCGTTGCCGTGGTGCGGCCCACCTGGCGCTGATAGGAGGCGCTCACTCCGCGCCCGCGGAAGGCGGCTGAACGGACCGAACCGAGCGAGCCGACGATGGCTTGCCCCTGCGTGCCGTTCACCAGCCCGCTGAAATCGCCGGTCACCGGGTTGCGGATCGCCTCGAAATCGCTGTCGAGCCGCGCAAGACCGTTGTTGATGACCCCGCCAAAGCCGCTCACCCCGTCATAGGCCGCGACCGCAAAGACGCTGCGTTCGTTGGGGGCATAGGTGAAGTTGCCGTAGTAGGTGGTCGAATCGTAGCGCCGCCCGACCGAGGCCTGCAAGGACGTGCGCGAGGACGGGCGCCACAACACACCCACGTCCCACAGCAACCCGTCGACCGCAAAGGCGATCTGGCGCGGCGCGCTCTCATCGGTGATGAAGCGTCCGTTCTCGTCACGCAGCGCCACGCCGTTGGCATCGCGAAGCGCATCGCGGCTGGAGATCTCGACGTCCTCGTAGCCTGCCCCAGCGACGATCGCGAGGCTCTGCGTTACCGGCACAGTCACATCGCCGCGCACGTAAAGGTCGCGCACGCGCTGGTCGAGATTGCCGATATCCTCCTGAAAGCCCCCTGCGGTGACCGCAAGCCCCACCGGCAGCGGCTCGCCCGGACGCGTTCCGACGCGCAACTGGCCGAGATAGGTGATCGAATCGTCGAAGGTGTCGACCGCATTGCCGCCCTGCGTGACAAGCGCATTGTCGACCTCGAAGCGGTTGTAGCCGACCCGCGCCACGCCCTCGACCCCGACATCGCCGACGCGGCTGCGCAGGCTCGGCCCGGCATAGACGCTGTAGATCCGGCTTTCGGCATCCTCGCGCACCAGCGGGTTGGCGGTGACCGCCCCACCGCCATCGGCCCGCGTGCGCGAGGCGAGCGCGCCCGCTTCAAGGCTGAGCTTGCCGGGGATGATCCCCAGCGTGCCGCGCGCGATGCCGCTGATCGTGTCAGTGTCGACCGCATCATCCTCATAAGCGATGTTGCGCTCGTAGCGCAGCGAGACCGCCGCGCCGCTGTTGCGCCCCTGCAGGTTGATGTCGACCCCGGCCGCAATCTGCGTGAAGGTCACCACGTCGTTGCCCGGGCTCAGCTCGGCCGAGACGACCTGGCTGACCTCGATATAGGGCTGCACCACGCGGCTCGCGCGCTGCGAGCCGCCATCGCCGCCCTGACCTTGGGTCTGGGCCTGGGCAAAGGCGGGAGACGTCGCCGCGGCGGCAAGGCCGGCGGTCAGCAGAAATCTGGTGAGGATGCGGGCACGCATGGTCATTTCCCCTTCGCGCCATAATAGGAACCGAAGCGTCGGCCCGAGGGGCTGTAGCGCGCGGCGTTGAGCAGGAGCTTGATGTCGCCGCAGGCCGAAAGCAGCTGCTGCGCATCCTCGAGCGCGGCGCGGCTGGTCTCGTCGGCGCGCACCACCAGCAGCGCCTGCCCGACATGCTTGGCAAGTTCGGCGGCGGGCGAGGCGGCAAGCGCGGGCGGCGTGTCGAAGATCAGGATCCGGTCGGGCGCGCCTTCGGTCAGGCGGTCGAGCACTTCGGCGGTGCGGGTGCTGGCGAGATATTCGGCATCGAGTGCACTCGCCTTGCCCGCAGGCAGCACGAACAGGCCCTCGATATCGGTTTTGATGACGAGGCTTTCAGGCAGGATGCGCGGGTCGGCGAGCGCGTCCATCAGGCCTTCTTCGGCATCAATCCCGAGACGTTCGGTGATGCTCGGCTTGACGACATCGGCATCGACCAGCAGCACCTCGAGGCCCCGTTCCGCGGCGAGCGCGATGGCGAGGTTGGTGGCGCAATAGGTCTTGCCCTCGCCCGTGTGCGGCGAGCACACGAGGATGCGGCGCGCGAGCGGAGACGCGCCGGTGCGGGCATCGGCGAGCAGCTCGCGCTTGACGATCCGGAACTCTTCCAGAAGGCCGGTAACGGGGTCTTCCGGCACGATCAGACCACCATCGCGCAGGTGCTCGCGGTCGATCCGCACCACCGGCCCACTGAAGGCAACGGCGCGCGGTGGACGCGGCGCGGCCACCGCGGGTTCGGGCACCGGAGCGGGTTGGGCTGCGCGCGCGGCCTGCTGGGGCTGCACCGGAGCGGGAGCCGGACGGCGCAGCGCCTGCGGCACCGGCGGCACCTCGGGCAGCACCGGCGCGTGCCCACGCGGATCAAGCCCGAAAGCCGCATCCGCACGTTCGAACAGCGATGCCG
The DNA here is from genome assembly GCA_013911835.1 of Porphyrobacter sp. Classification (GTDB taxonomy): domain Bacteria; phylum Pseudomonadota; class Alphaproteobacteria; order Sphingomonadales; family Sphingomonadaceae; genus Erythrobacter. Next base: position 12,457 of record JACESM010000007.1, read on the forward strand.
GCCTTGCGCCCTCGCGGTTGATCTTGCCCTGATCGGTCATTGCTCTTGTCCCGTCCTCAGGCCACGCCGCCGACCGAGACGAACTCGATCGCCAGCAAAATCACGAACATTGCGCCAAGCCCCCCGCAGGCCCCGGCAAACTGCTTGAGCCGCTTCGCCTCGATCGCGCGCGCGGCTTCCGAGACCGTCAGCGAAATCGCGCCAATCACCGGCAGATCGAAGGCGCGCTCCAGCTTCTGCGGCGTCGCAAAGCTCGATTTGAGCTGGCCGAGCGCATAGGCCACGGCCACCCCCGCCCCAATGCCGACGACCAGCACGCCGAGCAGCAGCAGCGGCCGATTGGGCGCGGCGGGGTTCTGCGGGACGCCCGGCTGCTGGATGATGTCGAACCGGAACTGGCTGGCCTTGTCCTCGACCTTGCCGCGGGTCTTCAGCGCCTCGCGGTCCTGAAGCAGCTTCTCGTAGTTCTGGCGCAGCACGTCATAGTCGCGGCTGATGCGATTGGCCTCGGCCGCGACCGCAGGCTCGCTCGCCTGGCTCGCCATCAACGCGGCGGCATTGCTCTGGAGCGCCGCGCGCCGGGCCTGGAGCGCCTCGACGCTTGCCTGCCGCTCGCTCTTGATCGCAACCAGCGAAGCATAGGCGGGGTTCGGCGTACCGCCCGCATCATCGCCCGCCGCCGCGGCCTGACGCGCAAGGATTGCGACCTGCTTGTTGGTGGAGACGACATCGGGGTGGCTTTCGGTCAGCCCGCGCCCGCGCAGTTCGGCAAGCTGGGTCTGGGCCTGAAGCAGCGCGGCCTTGGGCCCGGTCGCATCGCGCCCGCTGGCAACTGTGCGCGCGGTGCTCGAAATCTGACCCGAGATCGCTGCAAGCCCGCTTTGCGCGGCGGCAAGATCGGCCTCGACATTGCGCAGTTCGGCGCGCGCGTCCTGCACCTTCTTCGACAGGCTGTCCGACCCGCCGACGAGGTCGGGATATTGCGATTCGAACGCCAGACGGCGCTGTTCGGCCTGTTCGAGCTCGGCCTTGCGTTCCTGCAACTGACGGTCGAGATCGCCGATCGCGGTGCTGATCCCGGTGCGGCTGCCGATGACATATTCCTCGCGCAGGATGTCGAGCAGCTTCTGCACCACATCGCGCGCGAGCACCGCGTTCTCGGCGTCGGAGAATTCGCTGCGGCCGATCTCGGCGGTGATCTGGAACAGATTGTCCTGCTCGGAGGTCACCTTGACCTTCTTCTCGAGCGCGGCCACCGCCCCGTCGAGCGCGCCGCGTTCGGTGATGCCCTCGCCCAGACGCGTGGTGGTGATGACCTTTTCGAGGTTCTTGGCGCTCGAAAGGGTCTGGCGCACCCGCATGATCTCTTCCTTGCCGTCACCGGCAATGCCGAGCTGCTTGGAGAGCACGTCCTCGACATCGACATAGACGCGCGCCTTGCTCTCGTAGGCATTGGGGATCATGCTGACCACCAGCCATCCGAGCAGGCACACGCCCCACGCAACCGCGATCGCGATCCAGCGCCGGTGCCAGACCGACCAGAGCGCCGCGCGCAGTTCGTCAAAGATCTCGCTCATCCCTCCACGCGCCCCTTAGAAACGGCTCTCGGGGATGATGATGGTGTCGCCGGGCTTGAGCATGACGTTGGCGCTCGAATCGCCCTTGCGGATCAGGTCAGACAGACGCAGGCGGTATTCGGTCTGGGTGCCTTTCGCACGGTCGAGCCGGATCAGCTTGGCGCGGTTGCCAGCGGCGAATTCATTGAGCCCGCCGACCGCGATCATCGCGTCCAGTGCGGTCATGTTGGCGCGGAAGGGCAGCGATGCGGGCTGCGGCGTCGCGCCGATGATCCGCACCTGCTGGGTGAAGTTGCCCTCAGGGGTGTTGACGATCACCGAGACGATCGGCTGTTCGATATATTTCGACAACTCGCCCGCGATGTAATCCTGCAACTGGGTGGCGGTCTTGCCCACGGCGGGGATGTCCTGCACCAGCGGGATTGTCAGCCGCCCGTCGGGGCGCACGCGCACCTTGTCGGCGCTGAGTTCGGGATTGCGCCAGACGTGGATGGTGATCTCGTCGAGCGGGCCGATGGTGTATTCCTCGCTCGGCACGATGCTGCCATCGCCATAGGAGGCGGGCGGAAGCTCCTTGCCTGTGCTCGCGCAGGCGCCGAGCAGGGCAGCCAGAAGGCCAATGGCCAGAAGGCGCTTGAGGTCGGAAAGCTGGAACATCGGTCTTGGATCCTTGGGCCTGGCCCGGACGCACCGCCGATGTGCAGGAGCGACCTGCGACACGGAGCGCCCGGAAAGTCGGGGTTCTTGTCGCCGGAAATGGTGAAGATAAGATTAGTTATACAGCGCCGAAAAGGCCCCCATCCCGGATCGGGACACCGCCCCGGCGAGCCTTAACGCGCGCGGTTAACGGCGCGCCTGGGGCGCTCAGACGAGCAATTCGGCTGCCGGACCATGGCCGAGAAAGGCGCTCGGAGAGGCGGTCGCGCCGTAAGCCCCGGCGCAGAACACCGCGACCAGATCGCCCACCTCGGCGCGCGGCATCATGGCGTTGTCGGCGAGTCGGTCGAGCGGTGTGCACAGGCAGCCGACGATGTTGACTTCCTCGGTCGCTTCGGCCCCGTAACGCGTTGCAATTGCGGAAGGATAGTTGCGGCGCACGACGGTGCCGAAATTGCCCGAGGCTGCCAGTTGGTGGTGCAGGCCGCCATCGGTGACGAGGAAGGTCACGCCGTGGCTTTCCTTGCGGTCGATGATGCGGGTCAGATAGACCCCCGCCTCGCCGACAAGGTAGCGGCCGAGTTCCATGCACAGGTCGGTTTCCGCCAGTGCCGGTGGCAGGTTCGCGACCCTCTCGGCCAGCGCAGCGCCCACTTTGGCGAGGTCCACGGGGGTATCGCCGGGGAAATAGGGAATGCCCAGCCCGCCGCCCATGTTGAGCTTGGGGCAAGGCGCGCCGATGGCTTCGGTGAGTTCCGCGGCGAGCGCGAGGACATTGGCCTGCGCCTCGATGATGGCCTCCGCGCCGAGGGTCTGGCTGCCGGTGAAGATGTGGAGGCCGCGCCACTCGGCGCCTTGCGCGATCAGGTGTTTTGCAAGCGCCGGGACACGCTCGGCATCGACCCCGAACTGCTTGGCCCCGCCGCCCATCTTCATGCCCGATCCGGTCATGACGAAGCTGGGGTTCACCCGCACCGCAATGCGCGGCACGATGCCGAGCCGCTGGCCGATCGCAAGCGCGCGCGCGCCCTCGCCCTCGCTCTCGCAGTTGAGCGTGACACCGGCGGCAATGGCGGCCTCCAATTCCTCGTCACGCTTGCCGGGGCCCGCGAAGGAGATGCGCTGCGGGTCGATCCCTGCGGCTCGGCACAGCGTCAGTTCCCCCGCCGAGGCGATGTCGAACCCGTCCACCAAGGGCGCCATGTGGGCGATCACCTCGGCAAGCGGGTTGGCCTTGACCGCGTAGTTCAAGCCCACCCGCTGCGGCAGGGCGGCGCGCAGTTCGGCAACCCGCCGGTCGAGCATCACCCTGGAATAGACGAACACCGGCGTGCACCCCGCCTCGGCCACCAGCTCGCTCGCGCGGCGTCCGGCGATGGCGAGTTCGCCCCCGATGCATTCAAAGCCGGGGGGGATCGGGCCGACGGGCTTCATTCTGCGAATTCCTTGTTGAGTTCGGCCTGGAGCGCGGTGCGGTCGATCTTGCCGTTAGGATTGAGCGGCATCGCATTACGCCAATGGATCATCTGCGGCTGCATGAAATTCGGAAGGTCGCGCTGGAGCCGCTTGGCAAGCTCCTCGCGCGCGGCCTCGTCACCGCGCACCACCAGATGCACCGCCTGCCCGAGGCGCGGGTGCGGTACGCCGAGCGCGACCGCTTCCGCTGCCAAGCCGGTCGCGAGCGCCGCCTCCTCGATCTCCTGCGGGGATATGCGGTTGCCCGCGCTCTTGATCATCGCATCGCGCCGCCCGGCGAAAAAGAGCAGGCCTTGCGGGTCGCGCTTTACCCGGTCGCCCGAGAACACCGCCATCCCGCCATATTGGGATGCGGCAGGTGCAGGCTTGAAGCGCTCCGCCGTCCGCTCCGGATCCTGCCAGTAGCCTTGCGCGACCAGCGGCCCGCAATGGACCAGTTCGCCCTCCTCGCCATCGGCGGCGACCTTGCCGCCGTCGTTCACCACCAGAATCTCGGCAAAGGGGATCGCCTTGCCCATCGAGGTGGGGTGGCTGTCGACCAGCGCGGGATCGAGGTAGGTCGAGCGGAAGGCTTCGGTGAGGCCATACATCGGGAACAGCCGTGCCTCGGGGAACAGCCCGCGCAAGGAGCGCACCAGATCGACCGTCAGCGCCCCGCCGCTATTGGTCAGTCGCCGCAGCGGCGCGCGGGCCTCGGCAGGCCATTCGGTCTCGGTCAGCTGCACCCACAGCGGCGGCACCGCGGCGAGCGTCGTTACACCGTGCTTCGCGCAGGCCTTGGCGACATCCTTGGGGAACAGGAAATCGAGCGGCACCACGCAGCCGCCAGCATACCACGTCGAGAGAAGCTGATTCTGCCCGTAGTCGAACGACAGCGGCAGCACGGCGAGCGTCACGTCGTCCTCGGCGAGCCCAAGGTAATGCGCCACGCTTACCGCGCCCAGCCACATATTGGCATGGCTCAGCATCACCCCCTTGGGGCGGCCGGTGGAGCCGCTGGTGTAGAGGATCGCCGCCAGCTCTTCCGGATCGGCCTGCGAGGGGGCAAGTTCCAGCCCCGCCGCCTCCGCCGCGGCCAGCGCCTCTGCCTCGTCCAGCACTGCGCAGCCTTCGGGCAGATCACCCGGTTCGAGGCTGGCAAGCCGTGAGGGCGTGCCGATCAGCAGCGCCGCCCCGCTATCGGCGAGAATATGCGCGACCTGCGCGCGCTTGAGCAGCGGGTTGATCGGGACATGCACCAGCCCCGCCCGCGCAGCCGCCAGCGGCAGCAGGCACGTCAGCTCGCCCTTGGCCGCCCAGCTCGCCACCCGCGAAGCCTTTGCGGGCACCTCGCGCGCCAGCCATCCGGCGAGCTTGGCAACACGCTGTCTTAACTGATTGTGGTTAAGGCTACCGTCCCGAAGCACCAGCGCCGGCCGCTCGCCGTACCCTCCCGCCCCCGCCAATTCGGCAAGGTGGTCGAGCGGGCGCGGGGTCGGATCTGGCAGGCAGGGCATAAGGGATGCGGACTTTCAGTGATCGAAGCGCGGTATCACGATAGCGTTAACGTCTTGCAAGCCCTCACGGCTTCGCAGGCCGCCCAAGGCATCGGCGCGCCCTTCGACCGGGCCGAGTGGTTCGCGCTGCTGGCCGAGACCGGGCTCGTCCCGCTCGTCGCCATCGCCAGCGACACGGAAAACACCGCGGCGCTCGCGCTGACCGAGAGCGATGGGCGCATCACCCCCTTGCGCAACTGGTACTCTTTCACATGGCGCGAATTGGCTCCGGCGGGCGCAGCGGGTGATCGCCTGCTCGCAAGCATCGCGCGCCAGCTGAAAACCCGCGGGTGGCGCGTAACGCTCGAGCCCGTGCCCGAGGAGGACGGCTCGGCCGAGCGGCTCGCACGCGCCTTCCGCGCAGCGGGCTGGCGCGTGGCGGTGGAGCCCTGCGACATCAACCACGTCCTGCCCGTGAAAGGCCGCAGCTTCGCCGAATATTGGGAGACCCGCCCCGGCCCCCTGCGCACCACATTCAAGCGCAAGGCGAAGAAGGTCGAGGTCGAGGTGCTGACGCATTTCGACGCGGACGTCTGGGCCGATTACGAGACGATCTACGCCGCCAGCTGGAAGCCCGCCGAAGACCAGCCCGCGATGCTGCGCGCCTTTGCGCAAGCCGAGGGCGCCGCGGGTCGCCTGCGCCTCGGCATCGCCCGCGCCGATGGCCTTGCGGTCGCCGCGCAGGCCTGGACGGTTGAAAACGGCACGGCCTTCATCCACAAGCTCGCCCATCTCGAAAGCCACAAGCACCTCTCCGCCGGCACCACCCTGACCGCCGAACTGTTCCGCCACGTGATCGACATCGACCGCGTCGCGCTGGTCGATTTCGGCACTGGTGACCAGAGCTACAAGGCCGACTGGATGGAGGAGGTGCGCCCGCGCTATCGCATCGATTGCCTCGATCCCGCTCGCCCTCGCGCCTGGCCCGCGCTCGCCAAGCGGCTGCTGCGGGGCAGCGCAAAACTTGCGCCCTCGCCCGCGCATGGCTAAGCCCCGCCGCCACGGCCCGGGAATAAGGGCTGAACAGGGACTTTTGCACAGCCGATGACCGTTTCGCACAACCTCGATGGCGCCGCGCTCGATCTCGAACTCAAAGGGCTCATCGCCGACGTGCTGGGCCTCGACCCCGAGCAGGCGCAGGCGCTCGGCCCGGACTCGGGGTTGTTCGGCCACCTGCCCGAACTGGATTCGATGGCGGTCGCGGGTCTGCTGACCGAGATGGAAGACCGGCTTGGCATCGTTATCGAGGATGACGATGTGGATGGCGAAATGCTCGAGACCTACGGGGCCTTGCGCGCCTTCGCCGAGGCCAAGCTCGGCGGCTGCTGAGCCCCGCGCCCCGCGTGCTTTCCAAATGGACCCCGCCCGCCCCTGACGGCGACATGGCCGGGGAGGAACTGCTGGTCGCCTTCGACCGCGGGCGCGATTTGCGCCTGCTGATCTGCCCGGCTTGGTTTGACGAGGCGAACAAGCTGCGGCGCTTCACGCTCGAGGTGATGCGGCGGCTTGACCGCGCAGGCGTGGACTGCCTGCTCCCCGATCTGCCCGGCTGCAACGAGAGCCTTGCCCCGCTTGAGCGCCAGACGCTTGAAGGCTGGCGCGCGGCCATGACCGCCGCCGCCGAAGCTCTCCGGGCGACCCATGTTCTGGCGATCCGCGCCGGGGCGCTGGTCGCGCCCCCCGCCCTTCCCGGCTGGCACTACGCCGCGCAGTCCGGCCCCAAGCTCCTGCGCGGCATGATCCGCGCCCGCACCATCGTCGCGCGCGAGGCGGGGGTGGCGGAGACATCCGAAGCGCTGATGGCCGAGGGCCGCGCGCAAGGCCTGACGCTCGGCGGCTGGAGAATCGGGCCTGCGATGTTCGCTGCGCTCGAAATGGCCGAGCCTGCGCTTGCCCACGGCCAGTCCGATCTTGCGCAGAGCGCCATCGGCGGCCCGGGCCTGTGGCTGCGGGCCGAGCCGGGCGAGGACGCCGCGCAAGCCGGTCGCCTCGCCGGGCGGATCGTCCAAAGTCTCGCAGGCGCGCCCGCATGAGCCGGCGCTGGCATGCCTTCGCCTGCGACGGGCAGATGCTGGCAGGCACGCTCGATCCTGCGCCCGGTGCTACGGGGCTGCTGATCGTCAGCGGCGGCAACGAAATCCGCTCCGGCGCTTTCGGCGGGCAGGCCGACATGGCCGCGCGCATCGCCGCGGCGGGCTTCCCGGTCTTCCGCTTCGACCGCCGCGGGGTCGGCGACAGCGAGGGCGAGAACCGCGGCTTTCGCCATTCGGCCGAGGACATCGCCTGCGCGCTCGCCGCCTTCCGAGGACAAGCCCCGCAGATCACCCGCGTGATCGCTTTCGGCAATTGCGACGCGGCCTCGGCGCTGATGCTGGCGGGCGGCGCGCAGGTCGACGCTCTGGTGCTTTCCAACCCCTGGACCATCGAGGACAGCGACGCTGGCGACAGCACACCGCCCCCTGAAGCGGTGCGGGCGCGCTATCTCGAAAAGCTCAAGAACCCTGGCGAGATCATGCGGTTGCTCGGCGGAGGTGTGAACCTTGCCAAGCTCGCGCGCGGGGTAATCCACGCGCTGAAACCACCCCCGCCGCCCTCGAGCCTCGCGCAGGACATGGCGGCAGGGCTGGCAGGCTTCACCGGCGATGTCCGCATCCTGCTCGCCACCGCCGACCGCACCGCGCAGGTGTTCGAGGCGGCATGGGATCGGAACGATCCGCGCATCCGCCGCTGCGAGGGCGCAGGCCACGCCTATGTCGAGCCCGAACACCGCGCGTGGCTCGAGGCGCAACTGCTGGAAGCCCTACGCGCCTAGCGCTCGAACAGGCTCACCAGCTCGACATGGGTCGACCAGCGAAACTGGCCGACCGGGCGCAGCTTCGAAAGCCGGAAGCCCGCCTTGGCCAGCACCGCGGCATCACGCGCCCAGCTTGACGGGTTGCAGCTGACATAAACCACCCGCGTCAGCGTGCTCGCAGCGATCTCGGCGATCTGCGCGCGGGCGCCGGCACGCGGTGGATCGAGCAGCACGGCGTCGAAGCGGCCCAGCTCGGCCGGTTGCAGGGGCGCGCGGAACAGGTCGCGGTGGAGCGCCAGCACGCCTCCACCGGTCCGCGCCCCGGCGTTCTTGCAGGCGAGATGTGCGGCTTGTTCGGCCTCCACGGCGAGCACCTTGCGGCCATCCTTCAGCGCGAAGGCAAAGGTGCCGAGCCCCGCAAAGAGATCGGCCACCATCCGCGCGTCACCCAGCCATACGGCGGCATCGGCGGCCATCTGGCTCTCGGCATCATGGGTCGCCTGAAGGAAGGCGCCCGGCGGCAGGCTGACCGGCACTCCGGCAAGCGTCACCGTCACCGGCTCGGGCTCCCACATGGTCTCGGGGCCATAGCCCTGGTCGACGGAAAGCCGCGCCAGTCCCTGCTCGCGCGCAAAATCGAGCGCCGCCTCGGTCGGGCCGAGGCCCTCCAGCGGGAAGTGCGACAGGCTCGCCTCGACCCCCTGATCGGCGAGCGTCAGGTCGATGCCGACCATCGCCTTGGGGCCATACGCGGCGACGAACTTGCGCAAGGGGGCGATCAGCGCGGCCAGCGAAGGATGCAGCACCGGGCACTCGGCAAGGTCGACCACGCGGTGCGATCCACCCTCGCGGTAGCCGAGCACCGCGCCCCGCGCCGTGCGAAGCCCGTGCAGCCCCGCGCGGCGGCGGGTGTGCGCGGGCGAGAGGTGGACGGGGAGCAGCTCGGCAGGCTCCAGCCCCTGCCCGCGCGCCGCATTGACCACGCGCTGGGTGACGAAGGTGGCCAGCGCCGCGTCATCGACCTGCTGCAACTGGCACCCGCCGCAGATCGCGAAATGACGGCACGGCGGGGTCTGGTGGTGCGGCCCGGGCGTGATCGCACCGCTCTCGTCCACAAGGTCGCCCGGCGCGGTGCCCGCGACATGGCGCCCGGAGGCGGTGACGCCGTCGCCCTTGGCGGCGAGGCGGATGATCTGTTCAGGGGTGCTCACAGCGCCGCCGCTAGCGCCTCGGAGACCCTTTCGGCAAGCTGCGATGGCGTGAAAGCGGGTCCGGCCCGCCGCGCCGCCTCGCTGTGGAGCCACACCGCCTCGCACGCGGCGGCGAAGGGATCGCACCCCGTCGCCATGCGGCTCGCGGCAATCCCGGCGAGGACGTCGCCGGTGCCCGCGACCGACAGCCAGCTTGAAGCGGGGGGCGCGAGCGCCAGCCTGCCGTCAGGCGCGGCGATGCAGGTGTCGGGGCCCTTGGCGAGCACCACCATGCCGCTGACCTTGGCGAGCGCCAGCGCGCGATCACGGCGGCTTTCGGCGATCACCCCGAACGCGCGGCACAGGGTCTCGAGCTCACCGTCGTGCGGCGTCACCAGCTTGGGGACGCCGCGCGCAGGCATGGTGGGGGTGAGCAGCATCAGCGCGTCGGCATCGAGCACCAGCGCCGGGGCGGTGCGCAGCGCCTCACCCATCCTCGCCCGCGCCGCCTCGTCGCGCCCGAGGCCAGGGCCGACCAGCACGGCAGCGATGCGCGAATCGGCGAGCGCCTGTCCGAGCGGCGCGGTGTCGTTCACCACCTCGGGCGGCGTGCGCTGATCGGCTTCGGGGGCGAGGAGCTTCACATAGCCCGCCCCGGCCCGCTGCGCGGCGCTTGCGGCCAGCAGACTCGCCCCGGGTATGGCGCCCGCGACAATGGCCAGCAGCCCGCGGCGATACTTATGGCTGTCGGCGGCGGGCGCGGCGATGTGCGGCCGGGCGATCAGCTGCGCGGCACCCGCGACCGCGCCGATCCCGATGGGGACAAGCCGCCGCTGGCCCATCGGTGCGCGGCCCGGCAGGCTCCAATGGGCGAACTTCCACGCGCCCAGAGCCAGCGTCACATCAAAGGCCGGGAGCCTGTCATTGAGCACCGCTCCACTGTCGCTCGCGATCCCGGAGGGCACATCCACCGCCACCTTGATGCGGTGGCGCGCGGCGAGATCGCGCAGCAGCAGGGCGTGCTCGGGCACCAGCGGGCGGGTGAGGCCCGATCCGAAGAGGCAGTCGACGAAGACGTCTCCCGTTGCACCGCCTGCTGTGCCAACCGGGCCATCCCAGCGCGCCTTTGCGTCGCGAGCAGCATCGGTTTTCGGATCGAGCGGGGCGATCACTGACACCGCGTTCCCCGCCTCGCGCAGTCGCCGGGCGATAACATAGCCGTCCCCGCCATTATTGCCCGGGCCGCACAGGACCGTGACCGAGCGCCCGGCGGCAATCCGGCGGATCCACTCGGCCGCGCCGCCTGCAGCGATTTCCATCAGGTCGGTGACCGAGGTTCCCGCATCGAACAGCGCCTGCTCGGCCGCGCGCATCTGTTCGGCGGTGAGGACCTGGGCGGCGGTCACGGCGTCGGCGCGGCGGCGGGTTCGCGCGGGATGCGGTAGCGGTCCGCGCCAACGGCGAATTGCAGCACCCCTTGCCCCTCTTCCAGCACCACCGGATCGGCCCCGTCAATCGGGGCAAGCGTGCCGGTGGCGGGGTCATAGGTAAGGCGCCGGAAACCGCCATCGGGGTGGTGAATGACGATCTGCGGGCCGCCCGCGACCCGCTCGAGCGTGCAGACCCCGGCAAAGTCAGCGCCCTCGCCAATGGCGCAGGCGATGGTCTCGCCCGCAGGCTCGGGGCTCTGCGCCCCGCCGCAGCCCGCCAGGACCGTGAAAGCAACCCCTGCGCTAGATATCCGCAAAGACATGGGTTTCCGCCTTGGCTCCCGGATGGGTGAGCGCACCGAAGCGCGCCTTGCCGACGATCTGGCTGTAGCGCCACAGCGCGCCCGACTGGTAGTCGTTGGTGCGCGGCTGCCAGTTCGCGCGGCGAGCGGCGAGCACGTCTTCGGCCACCTCGAGGTCGATGGTGCCTGCGGTTGCATCGATCGAGATGATGTCGCCATCCTCGACCAGCGCGATCGGGCCGCAATCGGCCGCTTCCGGCCCGACATGGCCGATGCAGAAGCCGCGCGTCGCGCCCGAGAACCGCCCGTCGGTAATCAACGCGACCTTCTCGCCCATGCCCTGCCCGTAGAGCGCGGCGGTGGTCGAGAGCATTTCGCGCATGCCGGGGCCACCCTTGGGGCCTTCGTAGCGGATGACGATCACGCAGCCCTCGGCGATGTCGCGGCTCTCGACCGCGGCAAAGGCATCTTCCTCGCAGTCGAACACCCGCGCCGGGCCGGAGAACTGGAGCCGCGCCATGCCGGCGACCTTCACAATCGCACCGTCAGGGGCCAGGCTGCCTTTCAGGCCGACCACGCCCCCGGTCGGGGTGATGGGGGTCTTCACATCATAAAAGACCTTCTGGTCGGGGTTCCAGGTGATCTCTTCGAGGTTCTCGCCGATGGTCTTGCCAGTGACGGTGATCGGGTTGGGATCGAGGAACCCGCCATCGAGCAGCGTCTTCATCGCCATGTAGACCCCGCCCGCCTCGTGCATGTCCTTGGCGACATACTTGCCGCCGGGCTTGAGGTCTGCGATGTAAGGCGTTGATTTGAAAACTTCGGCGACGTCGAACAGGTCGAAGTGGATCCCCGCCTCGCTCGCCATGGCGGGGAGATGCAACGCCGCGTTGGTCGAGCCGCCGGTGGCCGCGACCACACGCGCGGCGTTCATGAAGGCCTCGCGGGTGCAGATATCGCGCGGGCGCAGATTGCGGGCAACAAGCTCCATCACCTGCTTGCCGGCCGCCACCGCGATATCATCGCGCGATCTGTAAGGAGCGGGCGCCATGTTGCTGTTAGGCAGTGACAATCCGATTGCCTCGCCAACGCAGGCCATGGTGTTGGCGGTGAACTGGCCGCCGCAAGCGCCGTGTCCGGGGCAGGCGACCTTTTCTAGCGCGATCAGCTCTGTGAGGGGGCAGTTGCCGGCGGCGAATTGGCCGACCGCTTCGAACACATCGACCACGGTCACATCATTGCCGCGGTGGGTGCCGGGGAGGATCGAGCCGCCGTATACGAAGATGCTCGGCACATTCAGACGGAGCATCGCCATCATCATGCCGGGCAGGCTCTTGTCGCAGCCCGCGAAGCCGACAAGCGCGTCATAACAATGGCCTCGGACCGAAACCTCGATAGAATCGGCAATGATCTCGCGGCTGATGAGCGAGGACTTCATCCCCTGGTGGCCCATCGCGATGCCATCGGTGACAGTGATTGTGTTGAACCGGCGCGGCGTGCCGCCGCCCGCGATCACGCCCTCGCGGCAGATATCGGCCTGCGCGTTCAGTGTGGTGTTGCAGGGCGCCGAATCGTTGCCCGCGCTGACCACGCCCACGAAAGGCGCGGCGATTTCCTCCTCGGTCATGCCCATCGCGTAGTAGTAGGAGCGATGCGGCGCGCGCTCCGGGCCGACCGAGACGTGGCGGCTGGGGAGCTTCGACTTGTCGAAGGTGTGAGACATAAGATTTCCCGTTTCAGGCGTTTTGCGTAACGCCCCCTGCCTTCAGGCAAGCGCGGACGCAACCCTTTGCGCAATATCTGCCAATATTGCGGCCCAGCGGGTGTGATCCTCGGGGGTTCGGGTCAGATCCTGCCTGAGCTCGACGCCGAGGTAAGGGCGGCGGTGCGCTTCGGCATGGCGGTTCATGGTGTAATTGAGGTCGCGCCCCGAATAGGGGAGGTTGTCGCCGACATTCAGCCCCTCGGCCTGAAGCAGCGGGATGGCGAAGCGCGCGGCGCGGTCGTCCGTGTTGTAGAGCACCCCCACCTCCCACGGCCTTGCGGCGTCCGAGGTTTCGAGGCGCGGGGTGAAAGAGTGGAGCGAGAGGATCAGGCCCGGTTGAGCCGCTGCCAGCCACTCGGCCAGCGCGGTGTGATAGGGGCGATGGAAGCGGTTCAGCCGCGCTTCCCTGTCCGCGGCGATATTGCCGGGAATCGAATGGCCGTCGCTCGCTTCGGGGACGAGGCCGGGGGCGCTCTCCTCGCGGTTGAGGTCGCAGACAAGGCGGCTGACCGCAGCGATGTGGGCGGGGATGGCGTGGTTGCGGGCGAGCCGTTCGGCGATGGCCTCGGTGCCGATGTCGACGCCGATATGCTCGTCGAGCAGGTGTGCGGGGGTGCCGAGGGCGATGTCGGCGGGCACGTGGTTCGAGGCGTGGTCGGCGGTGCAGACGATCCCGCCGGGCGCAGGCGTGCCGAGCTGGCGGAAGGCCTCGCTCACCGCAGCCGCCCTGCCATTGTCCACCAGCCGGAAGGCATGGCCGCCGCCGCCGCATCGCGCGCTTCGGGCGTGTCATAGAGCGCAAAGCAGGTCGCGCCCGAGCCGGACATGCGGGCGAGCCACGGGTTGGTGGCTTGCAGGGCCGCGAGCACCTCGGCAATCACCGGGCAAAGCGAAATCGCGGGGGCTTCGAGGTCATTGCGCCCTTCCCTCGCGATTGTCGACGCGGGGCCTTCGGGAAGCGCGCCCCTGTCCTCGCCATCCCACGCCTTGAACACCGGCCCAGTGCTGAGCGGCACGCGCGGGTTGACCAGCAACACGGGGGTTCCGGCGAGGTCGTCTTCCACCGCAAGCTGCTCGGTGCCAGTGCCGAGGCCGATATGGGTGCGGCTGAGGACGCAGGCGGGCACATCCGCGCCGAGTTTCGCCGCCCTCGCCTGCCAATCATCGGGGAGGCCGTGGAGCGCCTCGACAACCCGGAACACCGCCCCCGCATCCGCCGACCCGCCACCGAGGCCAGCCGCGACGGGGAGGTTCTTCTCCAGCGTCACCGCCAGCCCTTGCGGGCGCGGGAGGGTTTTCAGGGCGCGGGCGACGAGATTGTCGAAGGGATTGTCGAGCACCCCCGCAAACTCGCCCAGCGTGGTGACGCTGTCCTGCGCTGCCGGTGTGGCCGTCAACACATCGCCCGCATCGACGAAGGCGAACAGGGTCTCAAGCTCGTGATACCCATCTTCCCGCCGCCTGCGGACATGCAGCGCGAGGTTGATCTTGGCGTAGGCGGTTTCGCGCATCTCAAATCCTCCCCGCATCGGGGAGGTGGCAGTCGCGGGCCGCGACTGACGGAGGGGACTCTCCGCCGGGAACCGCGATTGAGGCGAGTCCCCTCCACCACTTCGTGGTCCCCCTCCCCGTGCCGGGGAGGATCAACGATCACATATTCGGATAGTTCGGTCCGCCGCCGCCTTCCGGCGTCACCCAATTGATGTTCTGGTTGGGGTCCTTGATGTCGCAGGTCTTGCAGTGGACGCAGTTCTGCGAGTTGATCTGGAACTTGGGCGCGCCGGTCTTTTCGTCGGTCAGCCACTCATACACCCCCGCCGGGCAATAGCGCGACGACGGCCCGCCGAACACCGCCAGCTCGCTCGCCTGCTGCAAGCCGAGATCGCTCACCTGCAGGTGAACCGGCTGGTCCTCGGCATGGTTGGTGTAGCTGTAGGCCACATTCGTCAGGCGGTCGAAGCTGATCACGCCATCGGGCTTGGGGTAGTCGATCTTGGGATAGAGATCCGCGCGGCCGGTCATTTCGTGATCGGCGTGGAACTTCATCGTGATCGGCAACCCGATCCCCAGCTGGCGCATCCACATGTCGATCCCGCCGAGCAGGGTGCCGAGGTCATCGCCGTATTTCTCCATCGCGGGGAGCACGTTCTTGACCTTCTGCAGCTCATCACCAACCCAGCTGCCGCGCACGGCGGGTTCGTAATCGGTGAGCTCGGTCTTCTCATGGCCCGCCGCGATCGCCGCCGCCACGCTTTCAGCCGCCAGCATCCCGCTCTTCATCGCGGTGTGGCTGCCCTTGATGCGCGGCACGTTGACGAAGCCCGCCGCGCAGCCGATCAGCGCGCCGCCGGGGAAGGCGAGCTTGGGGATCGACTGCCAGCCGCCATCATTGATCACCCGCGCGCCATAGGAGACGCGCTTGCCGCCTTCGAGGTATTCGCGGATCGCGGGGTGCTGCTTCCAGCGCTGGAATTCCTGATAGGGCGAGACCCAGGGGTTCTTGTAATTGAGCCAGGTCACAAAGCCCAATGCCACCTGCCCGTTGGCCTGATGGTAGAGGAACCCGCCGCCATTGCTGCCGCTCTCCGACAGCGGCCAGCCCTGCGTGTGGATCACCCGGCCGGGCTTGTGCTTCTTGGGATCGATGTCCCACAGCTCCTTGATGCCGAGACCGTAGATCTGTGGCTGGCAATTGGCCTCTAGGTCATACTTGGCCTTCATCCGCTTGGTCAGGTGCCCGCGCGCGCCCTCGGCGAACAGCGTGTACTTGGCGTGGATTTCGAGGCCGGGGGTGAAATCGCCCTTGTGGCTGCCATCGGCGGCAATGCCCATGTCCTGGGTGATCACACCGCCGACCCGGCCTTCCTCGTCGATCAGCACTTCGGCGGCGGGGAAGCCCGGGAACACCATCACCCCCAGCCCTTCTGCCTGTTCGGCCAGCCAACGGGTCAGGTTGCCGAGCGAGCCGGTGTAGCAGCCATGGTTCGACAGGAACGAGGGCATGATCAGGTGCGGGATGGACGTCTTGCCCTTCTTGGACAGGGCCCAGTGCCAGTTGTCGGTCACCGGGGTTTCCGCCATCGGGCAGCCCATCGAGCGCCATTCGGGCAGCAGCTCCTCGAGCGCCTTGGGATCGACCACCGCTCCCGACAGGATATGCGCGCCGATCTCCGAGCCCTTCTCGAGCACGATCACTTCAAGCTCGGCGTTGATCTGCTTCAGCCGGATCGCTGCAGAGAGCCCCGCCGGACCGCCGCCGACGATGACCACGTCGCAGGGCATTGATTCACGTTCGACCATCGGGCTTTCCTGATCCTTGTTGGTTTTGACCGCTTAGGGGCCACAGTCTGGCGATATGCCTTGCCTGTCCACTTGCTAAGCGCTCGGCAGACAGTCAAGACCCGCGATGGATAGCATGACCCCGCAATGAGCCCGCCTGCCCCTTCTCTTGCGCATGAATTCGAGGCGGCGCTGGCCTGGTGGCAGCTGGCCGGGGTCGACTGCGACTTTGCCGATGACGCTACGACGTGGCTGGCTGACCCGCAAGCGGCTGGCGGGGCGGCGGCGGCGCAGGGTGCTCCGGCCAGCCGCGTGGGTGCCAATGCCCCCGTTTCGGCACCGCAAGATATTGTTGCGCGCCGAGCCGCTCCCCTGCCCGCAGCGCCCGAGCGCGCAGCTTCCCCGCGCCGCGACTGGCTGGGCGATTCGCCCCCGGCCGATCTTGCCGCCTTCCGCCAATGGTGGATGGAGACCGCCGACCTGTCGCCCTCGCACGGATTTCCGCGCGTGCCGCCGCGCGGGCAGCAGGGCGCGGCGCTGATGGTGCTGGTCCCCCAGCCCGAAGCCGATGACCGCGAGCGGCTGCTCGATGGCCCGCAGGGGCGCCTGCTTGCCAATATCCTTGCCGCGATGGGCCTCCCCGAGAGCGCGGTCTACATCGCCGCCGCACTCCCTGCGCACACCCCGATGGCCGATCTTCCGGCGCTGGCAGCAGGCGGCCTCGACACGGTGACGGCGCACCACGTGAAGCTGGTTGCGCCTGCGCGCCTGATCGCCTTCGGAAGCACTCTGGGGCCGATGCTGGGCGCGGGGCCAGCCGGTTCGGGCGATCAACCTTTACGTGAAATCAACTATACCTCGGGCAAGGTCCCGGTTCTGTCGAGCGAAGCGCTCGATGCCCTGATGGACATGCCCCGGCTCAAGGCCCGGTTCTGGCGGAGATGGATGGAATGGTCGGCCACAAATTGAAACGCGGCGGCGCGGCGCTCGCGGCAATCGTGCTGGCGAGCGCGGGCTTCCATGCCCCGGCGGCCGCGCAGGCAGGCGATCTGGTGGCGCGCTGGAATGGCGCGACCCCCGAAGAGCGTGCGCTGAGCGCGGTGCTTTCCTCCGAGGAGCGCGGCACCTATCGCCAGATCTTCGCCGCGATCGATGCAGAACAATGGCCGCAGGTCGAAAGCCTGATCGCCCAGCTCCCCGGCGGCGTGCTGACCCAGGCCGCGCTCGCCGAGTACTACACCCACGCCAAGAGCCCCAAGGTCTCGGCCGAACAGATCGCCCGGTGGTTCGCCGCAGGCACCGATCTGCCCCAGGCCGAACAGCTCGCCAAGATGGGCGCCAAGCGCGGGCTGACCGCGCTCCCCTTGCTGCCCGCAGGGCAAGGCTTCGCGCGCCAGCCCTATGCCCCCAAGCGCATCCTGCCGCGTCCGGTGAGCGATGGCACCATGCCCGCCGCCAGCGCCAGCGCAATCCTTGCCGCGATCAAGGCCGACAACCCCGCCGAAGCCCAGCGCCTGCTCGCCGAGATCGATCCGCTGCTATCCAGCGATGCGCGCGCCGAGTGGCGCCAGCGCGTGGCGTGGAGCTACTATATCGAAAACCAGGACAGTGCCGCGCTCGAACTCGCACGCACCGTGGTCGAAGGCAGCGGGGAGTGGGTACCCGAAGGCGCATGGGTAGAGGGCCTTGCGGCCTGGCGCATGGGCTATTGCCAGCTGGCGGGCGAGGCCTTTGCGCGCGTCTCGGAGCGGGCCTCCAATGTCGAACTGGCCGCGGCCGGCCATTATTGGGCGGCCCGCGCGGCGGTGCGGTGCCGCGAGCCCGAGCAGGCGCAAGCGCACCTCAGCGCGGCCGCGCAGATGGACGAGACGCTCTATGGGATGCTCGCCGCCGATCAGCTCGGGGTCGAACTGCCCCAGCATGCCGCGCCCGCACCGCTCAGCCGCGAGGACTGGGGCCAGCTTCAGCAGCGCCCCAATGTCCGCGTCGCTGCCGCGCTGATCGAGATCGGCCGCCCTGCGCTCGCCGATGAAGTGCTGCGCTACGAGGCGAAGATCGGCCCCGCCTACCAATATGATGCGCTCGCCCGGCTGGCGCGCGAGCTTGGCCTGCCCTCGACCCAGTTGTTTATGGCGCACAACGCGCCCTACGGCGCCAGCAGCGATCCCGCCTTGCGCTTCCCGGTCGCCTATTGGCAGCCCGTGGGCGGCTGGCAGGTCGATCCGGCTCTCGCCTTTGCCCATGCCTTGCAGGAATCGAACTTTCGCGCCGCCGCCGTCAGCCCGGCCAATGCGCGCGGGTTGATGCAGATCATGCCGGGGACCGCGCGCGACCATTCGGGCCGACTCAGCCTTGGCGCCTCCTACGAGGACCTGAACGATCCGCAGGTCAACCTCGCCTATGGCCAGCGACATCTTGAAATGCTGCGCGATTCGCCCGCGACTGGCGGCGTGCTCCCCAAGATCATGGCCGCCTACAATGCCGGCCTGACCCCGATTGCGCGCTGGAATTCCGAGATCAACGATCAGGGCGATCCGCTGCTGTGGATGGAATCGATCCCCTATTGGGAGACCCGCGGCTATGTCGCGATCGTAATGCGGAACTACTGGATGTACGAGCGTGCCGCCGGCGTGCAGTCCCCCAGTCGGCGCGCGCTCGCGCAAGGGCGCTGGCCGGAGTTCCCGCAGGCTGCTACCACCCGTTCCGCAAGCCGGGAGCGGTAGAGGAGCAAGAGGCGCGTGGCGATTGACGAGACCAAGCTTTTCAAGCCGATAAATATCGCTGTTCTCACCGTTTCTGACACGCGCACGCCCGAAACCGATACCTCGGGCGATATCCTCGCGGGCCGCGTGACCGGCGCCGGGCACCATCTCGCAGCCCGGATGATCGTCAAGGACGATGCCGCTCTTCTCGCCGCGCAGTTCGAGGCATGGATCGACGATCCCGCGGTCGATGCCGTGGTCTCCACCGGCGGCACCGGCCTTACGGGCCGTGACGTGACCCCTGAGGCGCTCAGCCTGATCGAGGGCGCACGCGAGATCCCCGGCTTTGGCGAATTGTTCCGCTGGCTCAGTTTCAAGACGATCGGCACAAGCACGGTGCAAAGCCGCGCCAGGGCGGTGGTGGCGCGCGGGACATACATCTTCGCCCTCCCCGGATCGAACGGGGCGGTCAAGGACGGGTGGGACGGCATCCTCGCCGAGCAATTGGACAGCCGCAACCGGCCGTGTAATTTCGTGGAACTCATGCCGAGGCTGAGGGAGGTTTGAACGCGGGTTGTTGTGCAGTCATCGCCGGGTCGTTGCCAGTTGGTGCGCCGGTAGAAACAGCGCAGCCACAGTGATAGCGGGACTTGGCAAACGCGCCTTTGTTCCGTAAATGTTCCACGTGAAACATTTTCCGGTCAAAGGGCGCGGGGCGCAATCGGGGCAGGTCCCCACCCGCTTCGGGCTGGCGGAGCGCGAGGTCGATGGTGACTGGCGCGATTACGTCGAATCGCTCGAAGGCCCGCCGGTCCGCTTGCGCACCACGGTGACCGAGGAGCGGCCGAAGTCGATCCTCACCTTCAACCAGTCGCCCGACGTCCCCTTCGACCGCTCGATCAACGCCTATCGCGGGTGCGAGCACGGCTGCGTCTATTGCTTCGCGCGCCCCACCCACGCCTATCACGACCTTTCGCCCGGGCTCGATTTCGAGACGCGGCTCTTCGCCAAGCCCGATGCGGCCGCGCTGCTGCGGGCGACGCTGGCGAAGAAGGGCTACAGCCCCCGGCCGATTGCGCTCGGCACCAACACCGATCCCTATCAGCCGATCGAGCGCGATTACCGCATCACCCGCCAGATCCTTGAGGTCTGTCTCGAAGCGCGCCACCCGGTCACGATCACCACCAAGTCCGACCGGGTGCTCCAGGATGCCGATCTTCTGGCGGCGATGGCGCGCGAGAAGCTGGTGGCGGTGTCGATCTCGGTGACGACGCTCGATCCGGTGCTTTCAGGGAAACTCGAACCGCGCTGCGCCGCACCGTCCAAGCGGTTGATCGCGCTTGGCAAGCTGGTCGAACTGGGCGTGCCGGTGCATTGTTCGCTGTCCCCCGTCATCCCGGCGATCACCGACGAGTTCATGGAAGAGATCATCGCCCGCGTCGCGCCGCTGGGGGTGCGCAGTGTCGGCTGGATTCCCCTGCGCCTCCCCCACGAGGTCGCCCCGCTGTTCCGCGAATGGCTCGCCGTCCACTACCCCGAGCGCGCAGGGAAAGTCATGAGCATTGTCAGGGAGATGCGGGGCGGACGCGACAATGATCCGAACTTCCACAGCCGCATGAACCCGCAAGGCGTGTGGGCCGACCTCTTCCGCGCGCGTTTCCGGATCGCATGCCGCAAGGCCGGGATCGGCAAAGCCAAGTTCGAACTCGATTGCTCGCGCTTCAGGCCACCACAAAGCGATGGTCAATTGTCGCTGCTGTGATACGCTTGAACGCACCACGCGACCACAAAAGGGGGAATCATGCGCTGGACTGTTCTTGCTGCCGCCGCCGCTTTCGCATTCACGACCACCAGCGCGCAGGCGCAAAGCATCCAGCACTTCACCCGCGCCGATTTCGAACGCGCGCTGGTTGACGCCGGGGCCACCATCACCACCAAGGATCCCAAGGCCGAGCGGATCGATTTCGAGTTCGATGGCGGCGTGATCGCCGATGCGCTGCTGCTCGCCTGCGAGGACAATGTCGCCAAGACCAAGTGCCTTGGCTCATCGATGCTCGCCACCTTCGAGCCCGAAGACCGCACCCGCGAGCAGATTGTCGAGGCGATCAACACCTACAACTACAAGGAAAATTTCGGCCGGGCCTATCTCGATCAGGACGGCACGATCTCGGTCCGGATGTATATCATCGCCGACGGCGGCATCACGCGCGCGAATTATTCGAGCCAGATCGGCCTGTGGTTCGCCTCGGTCTCGGACTTCTTCGGCTACCTCTACGGCGAGGAGTAAGCCTCGGCGGTGCCGGTCGGTCCGGAGCCGCTTGAACGGTTGGGGAGCTTGCCCATGCGTATCAGGAGACCGGTGCTGCTCGCCGCAGCCGCTGCGCTCGCGATGGGGGTGACGCTTGCCACCTGCGCGCCCTCGCTCCCTGCGCCCGATCACGCCGAGGTGGCCTATGCCCCGCTCTCGGCGAGCCAGAGGTTCGATCTCTATCTTCCGCAGGGCCCGGGCCCCTTCCCGCTGGTGATCAACATCCATGGCGGCGGGTTTTGGCAGGGCGACAAGGGGATGCTCTCTCCCGAGCTTCTCGAAGCGCTGCGCGCGCGCGGGATCGCGGTTGCCACGATCAACTACCGGCTCACGCCCGAAGCGCGCTTTCCCGCCGCGATCGAGGATGCCAAGGCCGCGGTGCGCTTCCTGCGCGCCAATGCCGCGCGCTATCGCCTTGATCCGGAGCGCTTTGTTGTCTTCGGGCAATCGGCAGGCGGAAACCTCGCCGCGCTGATCGGGACGACCGGGAATGCCGCCGTGTTCGACAACCCCGCGCTCGGCAATCCGGGGGTCTCTGCCCATGTGAACGCAGTGATCGACTGGTTCGGGCCGCACGATTTCCTGCTGATGGACCAGCAGGCCCGCGCGCAGGGCTGCCCGCCCAATCACGATG
>JACESM010000070.1 GCA_013911835.1 Porphyrobacter sp.
CCGACCATGCCCCCCACCACCAGCACCGCGCCCATGCGGTAATCGACCCCCTTGCGCCGCGAATGCGCGAGCACGCCCGACACGCTCGCGCCGGTCACCTGCGTGGCGGCCGAGGCGGCGGCGACCGTCGGCGGGATGCCGTAGAAGATCAGCAGCGGGGTCGTCAGGAACCCGCCGCCGACCCCGAACAGGCCCGACAGGATCCCCGTCAGCCCGCCGAGGAGGACGATGTAGAGCCCGTTGACCGAGAGATTCGCGATGGGCAGGTAGACGTCCATAGGAATGAGGCTAGCCGAGGCTGCGGGGGGTTGGAAGCCGCGAGAGCTACTTGTTCTACGATCGCGCTGGTGCGCGATGCAGACCGCCCTCAAAACCCCGCCGAAACCGTCACCGCCACGCCCGATCCCGGCGCGGCATCGCCTGCCACGCGCAGGCGCCAGTCGACCGCGATGCGCGCGGGCACCTTGCCTACGCGGGTGTCGAACCGCAGCGTCGGGCCGATATCGGCGCGCTGCGCGTCTCTCTGCGCTCCGCCCCATGCCCCCGCGCCGAGGCTCATGCGCAGGCGCTCGTGGGTGAGGCGGGCGACGAGGGGGAGGTTGCGGGTCACGCTCGCCTGCGCATCGGCGAAGGGCGTCGCGCCCGGCCCGCCGACCCAGCCGCCCTGCGCATAGACCTCGGCCTGCGCGCCGAAGGGCAGGCGCAGCGGGGGGATTTCGGTGATGGCGTAGCCCGCAGGGCGGAACCGGCTGAAGAAGGCCGCATCGGTGTAGCGCACCTCGCCCGCCAGCCGCACCGGCACGCGCGCGAGCGGGCGCAGCGAGCCGCCGAGCGCCACCTCGTTCTCGCCCTGCGCCACCAGCGCGCTGTAGGCGCGGGCGTAGAGGCGCGGGTCATGGCCGCTCGCGGGCGCGAGGCGGTATTGCAGCACCGCGCCGGTCTGGCTCGCCCCGTAGACCGGCACGCGCCCCTGGCTGACCGGCGCGGCGGAGGAGCCCTGCCGCCAGAACGTCCAGCCATCGAGCGACCAGCGCCCCGGCGTGGCCGCGACCGGCAGCGGCTGCGCCGGGGGCAGGAAGGGCGGCGAGGGCGCCGCAGGTTCGCCGCCACCACCCGCAGTCCCGGCGCCATCCCCGGCGGTCATCCGCCACTGCGGACTGCCCTCGAGACCGGGGAGACGCGCGGCCCCTGCCACCGGCGCTGGAACGGGCGCGCGGGCGCGAACGGGCGCAGGCCGGGGCGCAATCACCCCGACCGGGCGCGCCCACGCGGCTGCTTCCGCTTGCCCGATCAGCTGCAATTCCAGCCCCAGCAGCACCTTCGCCCGCGCCAGATCGATCGGCGCCGCGCCCCAGGTGACAGCCGCAAGCCGGTAGGGCGGGAGAGGCGTGGCAGGAACGGGCAGAGCGGCAGCGGCAGGCGCGGCTGCCGCCGGATCATGCGCAAGCGGATCTTCCCAGACCATCGCCCGCACGCCGCACCATCCGCCGATCAGCAGCGCCAGCATCGCCAGCGGGCCGCCACGGATCGGCACGCGGCGGGCCGGGGCGGTCACGGCCTCGCCGGGCCGATGTGAGCAGTCGCAGCCGGATGCGCGTCATGCTCGGTCTTGTCCCATGCCGCTGCGCCCCCGCGCAGGGTGCGGGCATAGGCGAACACCGCCCGCCGCCCGGCGATGATCGCGATGACATTGGCGAGCGGCAGGCGCAGCACCGCCAAGCCGCCCTCGGCAAGGCCGTATTCGCGCGCGGTGAAGGCAAAGCGCATCGCGATCCGCCAGAGGAAGGCGGCAAGGTTGGCGGCGAGCACGGCGGCGAGCAGCGGGGTGAGCGGTGTCGGCTCGGCCAAGCCGAAAGCGATCATCAGCCCCATCAGCGCGGTCAGCGTCACCAGCACATAGCCCACCAGCAGCACCAGCGCGGTGAGCGGCCCGCGCCGGTCACGGAAGCGCATCCAGTATTCGCCGAGGCCCCCTGCCCATCCGACGCGGTCCCAGCCGAGCAGCGCGATGCCCAGCACCCAGCGCGCCTTCTGGCGGACGACAGTGTCGAAGCGATGCGGGAAATAGGCGCGGGTGGCGATCAGCCGCCCGTCTTCACCGCGCGCCCGCACGAAGCGGCAGCGCCCGCCCTCGGCAGCGATGGCGAGGCCGAGCTCGTAATCCTCGGTCAGCGAGTCGCTGGCAAAGGGCCGGCCCGCGACGGTCTCGCTCCCGTGCCGCGCTACTAGCCAGTCGAGCGCGCGGCGCGAGGCGGCACAGCCCACGCCCGCGCCCGGCAGCCCGACCCCCAGCGCATCGCGCACCACCATCGCCTTGCCATGGGCCTCGGCGAATTCCTCGCAGTAATGCGCACCGATGTGCCGCGCGAGCCAGCCGCGATGGCGCGGCACCAGCGGCTCGACCGGCAGTTGGACGAAATCCGCTCCGGCCGCGATGGTCTCGTCGAGCAGGCCCAGCGCGCCGGGATCGATCATGTCCTCGGCATCGTGGAACACCGCCATGGTGAAACGCTTGCCGCTGCGTTCCTCGTCGAGGGTGAGCGCGACGAACAGGCGGTTGAGGCAATCGGCCTTGGTGGTCGGCCCCTCGCGCCCGTGGATCACCAGCCGCAGGCGCGGATCGCCCCGCGCCACCGCGATCACGGCGCCGATGGTGGCGGGATCGTTGCGGTAGCAGCCGACATAGAGGCGCAAGCTCGCCTGCGGCCAGGTCTGGAGGAGGTGGCGGATGGTCTGGCCGATCACGGCTGCCTCGTGCCAGGCCGGGATCAGCACCGCGACAGGGCCGGCGAGGGTGCGCTGCGCGAGGCTCGCCCGGCTGCGCCGCGCCGACACCGCACGCCCACGGACCCTGAGCCACAGCCACGCCGCATCGACCGCTAGATCATCAAGCGCCCCGACGAGGAAGAATACCCCGGCAAACAGCAGTAGTTCGTGCTGCAACAGGGCAAGCCC
The DNA here is from genome assembly GCA_013911835.1 of Porphyrobacter sp. GTDB lineage: Bacteria > Pseudomonadota > Alphaproteobacteria > Sphingomonadales > Sphingomonadaceae > Erythrobacter. The sequence goes on from JACESM010000070.1 coordinate 2,956, forward strand.
CTGCCACAGAGCAGGCTCTGTAATGGACAAGGCGACCCCCTTCCCCAATCAAGGCCTTAATCTACCTTGAAAGGGCCCGTGTTACAACAGGGAGACACCATTTTGTTGGTTTAAATCGATTAAAAAACCGTCACTTGTATAAATACGCCAGCCTACCAGCTGCCAGTGTTGGGCATGCTCGCCCATGGCTCAGCCGGTTCGAGGTGGCCTTCCTGAAGCAGCTCCACCGAAATGCCGTCGGGCGATTTGACGAAGGCCATGTGCCCGTCGCGCGGGGGACGGTGGATGGTGTGGCCCGCATCGAGCAGCCGCTGGCAGGTCTCGTAGATGTTCTCGACGCGGTAGGCGAGGTGCCCGAAATTGCGCCCGCCAGTATATTGCTCGCACCCGCTGCCGTCTGCGGGCGGCCAGTTATAGGTGAGCTCGACCTCGGCCAGCCCCGCTTGCCCGGGCGCGGCAAGAAAGATCAGCGTGAAGCGCCCGGCCTCGCTGTCGAAGCGGCGCACTTCCTCGAGGCCGATGAGGTTGAAAAAGGCGACCGTCGCCTCGGGGTCGGCGACGCGGATCATCGAGTGAAGATATTTGACCATGAACTCACCTTTCAAGGCAGGAGATAATCGGTCGCGGAGCGACCGCAAGGCCGAGTGGCCTCAAGCAGCGAAGCGATAGGCCGACAAGGACGGCCGCCCGCAGCGGGCGCAGCTATGCTGCGCGTCTAGCGAGGACCGCATCGCGGAGGCGATGCGGAAAACAAGAACGTCCGGCGGAATAGAACGAGGTTGAGAAGGCAGCGCGCCCCTCATACCCATTCAAACTCCATTCATCGACGATGATGCACAACTCATCGCACCAACTCTGATGGGGGAACATGCGATGAGCGGCGATGACGTGCAACCGGCAGCTACGACGAACGGTCTTTTCAGCGAGCCCGCTTCCTTGCGCTGGTTCGGCACCGCCGCGATCCTTTCGATCGGCATGATCGCGGGCGGATACCTGCTCGGCGACGGGCTGCTGCGCGCCAAGGATGCCGAGCGCGCGGTCACCGTGCGCGGCCTCGCCGAACGCGATGTCACCGCCGACCTCGCGACCTGGACGATCTCCTACTCCGCCTCCTCGACCAGCCTTGCCGAGGCGCAAGCGAAAGTGCGCGGCGACACCCAGAGCATCGAGGCCTTCTTCAAGGACCTCGGCTTTCCCGCCGAAGCGCTCCAGCCGACCGGCGCCAACGTGACGAGCTTCACCAACGAAGGCATCACCACCTACACCGTGCGCCAGCGCCTCGCCCTTCGCACCACCGACATCAAGCGCGCCCAGAAGGCGGTCGCGCGGCAGTTCGATCTGGTCGGGCGCGGGGTGTTTCTCGAGGAAGGTTCGGGGATGGCCTATACCTTCACCAAATTGAACGACATCAAACCCGAAATGGTCGCCGCCGCCACCAAGGACGCGCGCGCCGCCGCCCAGCAATTCGCCAAGGACTCCGATTCCGGTGTCGGCAAGATCCGCGATGCGACCCAGGGCTATTTCGAAGTCAGCGCACGCGACGGCGATGCCGGCGGGTGGGGCTCGGCCGACAGCCCCTACAAGAAGGTGCGGGTGGTGACGACGGTCAGCTTCACGCTCGATTAGGGCAAGGCCTGCTACCACTTGCCGACAATTTGGCACTTTCTGTCGCGCAGCCCGGAGGGTTGGTTGCGCCGCCACGTTGAGCAAGTTATCGCGCCCTCCCAACAAAAAGGGGTGCGGCATTTTCTGCCCGACCTCAAGGCTTTGGCCGGGTCGCACCAACCGGAACACCACACGGGCCATGCTACAGCGTCTGCGCGAATTCTTCACTCCCCCACCCCCGCCCAAGCTGCCGGAAGTGCCGGCCGGGCGGCGCTATTACGCAATCGGCGACATCCACGGGCGGCTCGATCTCTATGATGCGCTGATCGCCGCGATCGAGGACGAGATCGCGCGCGCGCCGGGCATGGATCACCGCATCGTGGTGCTCGGCGATCTGGTCGACCGCGGCCCCGACAGCGCGGGCGTGGTCGAACTGACCCGGCGCTGGCAGCAGGTCCGCAATGTCCGGGTGCTTGCGGGCAACCACGAGGAGATGTTCCTCGCCGCCTTCGAAAAGCCCGAGGCGCTGCGCCACTTCCTGAAGCACGGCGGGCACGAGACGCTGCTGAGCTACGGCTTTTCCTCGCGCCAGCTGTCCGAAATGCCGCTTGAGGCGATCTTCGAGGCGCTGCCGCAGGTGGTCTCCCAAAGCACCCGCGATTACATCGCCGGATTCGAGACGATGATCCGCGCGGGCGATTACGTCTTCGTCCATGCCGGCATCGACCCCGCCCGCCCGCTCGCCGAGCAGACCCGCGGCGACCTGCTGTGGATCCGCGAGCGCTTTCTCAGCCATGAAGGCCCGCTCGAGAAGGTGGTGATCCACGGCCACACCATCTTCGAACACGTGATGGATTGCGGCAACCGGATCGGAATTGACACTGGCGCTTTCCGCTCGGGTGTGCTTACCGCGCTCGTGCTCGAGGGCGACCAGCGGCGCATCCTGCAGGCCCGGACCGTTGACGACGGGACGGCGCAAGTGTTCCACGGCGACCGCGAGCAATAAGCTCGCCAACCTGCATCCGGCGCGCCGACCGTTGCCGATGTCATTTCCGAGGGCCGAAGTTTCATGAAGATTGCGATGGTGGGTTCAGGCTATGTCGGGCTCGTCTCGGGCGCATGCTTTGCCGATTTCGGCCATGATGTGGTCTGCATCGACAAGGATCAGGGCAAGATCGACCGCCTGCACGCCGGGATCATGCCGATCTACGAGCCCGGTCTCGATGCCCTTGTCGACAGCAATGTGAAGGCAGGTCGCCTCAGCTTCACCACCTCGCTTGCCGAGGGCATTGCGGGCGCGGACGCGATCTTCATCGCGGTCGGCACACCCAGCCGCCGCGGCGATGGCCATGCCGATCTCACCTTCGTCTACGAAGTCGCGCGCGAGCTGGGCGAGAACCTCAGCAATGACGCGGTCGTCGTCACCAAGTCGACCGTCCCCGTCGGCACGGGCGACGAAGTGGAACGGATCATCCGCGAGACCGGCACGGCGCACCGTTTCGCCGTCGTCTCCAACCCCGAATTCCTGCGCGAGGGCGCAGCGATCGGCGATTTCAAGCGCCCCGACCGCATCGTCATCGGCGCCGAGGACGAGTTCGGGCGCGAGGTGATGCGCGAGGTCTATCGCCCGCTGTTCCTCAATGAATCGCCGATCCTGTTCACTTCGCGCCGCACCAGTGAGCTGATCAAATACGCCGCCAACGCCTTCCTCGCGACCAAGATCACCTTCATCAACGAGATGGCGGATCTGTGCGAGAAGGTCGGCGCGAACGTGCAGGACGTCTCCCGCGGGATCGGGATGGACAACCGCATCGGCGCGAAGTTCCTGCACGCCGGCCCCGGCTATGGCGGCTCCTGCTTCCCCAAGGACACGCTCGCGCTGCTCAAGACCGCCGAAGACTATGACAGCCCGACCCGGATCGTCGAGGCGGTGGTCAAGGTCAATGATACACGCAAGCGCGCGATGGGCCGCAAGGTGGTCGATGCGCTCGGCGGCTTCGAGGCCGCGCGCGGCAAGAAGGCGGCGCTGCTCGGCCTGACCTTCAAGCCCAACACCGATGACATGCGCGATTCGCCCGCGATCGCGGTCGCGCAGACGCTGATGGACGCGGGCGTGGCCGTGGCTGCCTATGACCCCGAAGGCATGGAACAGGCCCGCCCGCTGCTCCCCGATGTGACCATGTGCGAAAGCGCCTACGAGGCGATCACGGGCGCGGACGCGGTCGTGATCGTGACCGAATGGGACGCCTTCCGCGCACTCGACTTGAAGCGCGTCAAGGAACTGGCCAACGCCCCGGTGATGGTCGACCTGCGCAACGTCTACAAGCCCGAGGACATGCGCGCGGCGGGGTTTGAATATGTGAGCGTGGGGCGGGCGTAGCGCTGTCCGCTCAATAGTTGGTCTGGCGGAACGGCTGGGCGAGGATCACGATCTTTGTGCCGTCAGCGTTGAGCCCCTCGGCGGTGTTGTCCAGGATGGTCGAGATGCGATATTCGAACGCCGGCAGGGGGACATAGACTGATCGGCCCTCAAACCCGTCGAGCACCATGTCACCTAGCCGTGGGCGCAAGTAGCGCTGCGCGCCGCGAGCGGCCGCCTGGTCGAGGATCGAACCTGCGCTGCGGGTGACGATGACATCGTTGAACTTTCCGTCGGGTCCAAAGACAATGCCCAGCTCGACGCGACCCGCTTGCATTTCGCGCAGTGCGCGTGACGGATAGTTTTCGGCGATGTACGCCGCGGCACCGGCCAGATTGGTCAAGGGTGGAAGGCTCGCGGGCCATTTCTCGAGCCGGACAAGATTCGCGCCTTCCGGCATCTGAGCCGCCCAAGCCACGCCCGGTCGCGCCGAGGGATCGCCAGTGCCGAGCGCGTAGAGCGCCTCCTGCCTGACCTGTTCGTCCGGATGAGTGAGGCGCGACTGCAAGATGCGCGTCCACAATGGACGCAGGCGCGCCGCCTCGTCCTCGCCCACGTCGATCCATGCATAGAGCGAATAGGCGCCGAGCACCTTCGCGGCGGCTTCGTAGTCGGGGGCCCCGAGACGCGGATCGGCAAGCGCCTCGGCAACCTCGATGACGACCGGATCGAGCCTGTTTGCGTTTTCGCGTCCGTTGAATTGGAGAGCGATTTTGGCGGCGAGGGCGAGGTCAAACTTCCCGCTTGCCGGGTCGATCAGCCTGCGCAGGACCAGCCGATCGCGCGCGGGGTTGTTGCCGAATTCGTCGCGTGCGATCGCCCAGTATTCGGGGCGGAGCAGGTAGGAGAGCACCGCATCCTCGCGAAATCCGTGCGGGAGCGCGTCCTCGTAATGGCCCGAACAGAAGCCGCTGACATAGGAACTGTTCGAAATCCATGCGCCGATGACGACCTCATCGCGGCGTTTGCTCGCAGGCTCGTTTTGCGTCCAGTCGAGATAGTTGAGCACCGCCTCCGAGCCACGTGGCAAGGTGACCGGCGAACCGATCACCCGGTCGACCAGATCAAGTGCGCCCCCCGGTCGCTTGCGGCAGCCGAATTTGCCTTCGCGCAATGCGCTCGCGACGGTCAGTGCCTCGTAATGAAATGTGTCGTCACTGCGGGCCGCGAGGAACCCGGCCGGGTCGCGAGCTGCCGCGCGGCATTGGTTGCTCAAGTCGGGCGGAGGGCCTTCGAGCTTCACTAAGGTATCCACGGCGATCGTGCAGGCCTCTGCATGGACCGACACCATCACACAGGCTGCTCCGGCCATGCCGAGGACGATCCGACGGGGCCATTCGCGCATCATTGCAACAGCTTGCTTCATCAGCGTCCAGCATGCAACCCCAATCCTCCGGTCGCGCAGCGATCGCATGGCCGACCGGCCGCCCGCAGGTGCCCGGACCCCGGCCTTGAGCCGGGGGGAGGAACAGCGCCGAGGACGAGCGCCCGGATGGGCGCTCGAAACACAAGAGAGCCCTCAAGTAGCGGTTGCGAAGCACAGCCGCAGGCTGAGCCGGTAGGGCAGCAAAAACAACATCAGGGGGCCATCATAAGCCGGGTTCTGTCTCCCCGGACGGTATCCTTGCGGACCGGCTCCGGGGTGGCAGCCATTCATCTGCTCGCCGGATTGCTCCGGCGCTCTAGCAGCCAACCCGGGTCTCTCGGCGCGAAACACGCCTGCCTTTCGGCACGAGACCCCTATTCGGCCTTGCTCCGGGTGGGGTTTGCCATGCGGTTGCTGTTGCCAGCCCCCCGGTGCGCTTTTACCGCACCCTTTCACCCTTGCCTGTGACCTTTAGGGTCCATCGGCGGTATACTCTCTGTGGCACTTTCCCTTGCGCCCCCGAAGGAACGCCGGCGGGCGTTACCCGCCACCCTTGTTTCGTGGAGCCCGGACTTTCCTCGCGCCCCCGAAAGGACACGCGGCTGCCTCAGGCCCCCTGACGCCGCGCTAGGTATACCAAGCGGGCGCGGCTGGGAAGGCCGCGTAAGGTTACCATTTGGCGATCACTCGGCTTTGGTGCAAAGGAAAGACGCGGAAACTCGGGTCTCTTGGAGCTTGCTGCACGCAATGACCTTTTGCAATGTGCCGTCCGGATACTTCACCGACAGCGTCTGCAATTGATTGCGCGGAACCATGATAGTGGCATCGGTATTGTATGGGGTGGGGTTGTTGTTCTGGAAGATGGGCAGTCGGCTCGGCGCGCCCCTCACCGTAACGCTTACAGCCAGTTTTTCGGGGCACCCTGTTAGTGCACAGCCGACCGTCTCGGTGAAAGTTCGGAAGGACTTTTGAAAATAAGGGAGGCGGCCTTCTGTGACTTTGCCGGAAAATCTGCCTCCCAAACCGTACCCCCGAAAGCCGCCAACTACACCCAAAAAACTGGCTGTTGTCAATGTATCGATCCGCTCCTCCGCTTCAACTTCATGGAGGTAAATCGGATCGACTTGATCCGCAACAAGTGGGCCGCGATAAATTCGGTAAGTACCCCAGCCCTTGTGTTGGAATGCGCTAAGAAAACAGACCCGATGAAACCCAGGTGTCGTAAAAAACAGCCCTGCTGAAACCGCGACGGCATTCTTATCGCCCTGCACATCCAAATCTTTCCCATCGACGTGAACGCTTATCGGCGCCACAACAATTGTTGTCAGATGAACATAGGCAGTTTCACCAGATCCAGTTAAGATCTTTTCGGTGACTAAAGCATCATAGAGGCATGCCCTTTCGTGACGCGGGAGCACGAAGACCTGAAGGTTGCATCCCTCCGTTTTCGAAACCGAGCAATCGCTCAACGTGATCGTCTGAGTTTGAGATAGAATGTAGCGGTCAACCGCAGCGGACTGAAGAGCGGCAACCTCTTCATCCGCCGGAGTATCGACCACCGTGCTTGTTTGCGCTTCCGCCCTGCCAGAACCCAAGGCCAGCAGAATCGCCAGAATTTTTGATCGCCCCATCATGCGTCGAGTGTGGTTCGACGGTCTCTGAAAATCAAGAAATGACTCGCCAACAAAGACGTTGTCATGAATTGCAGAACCAGAGCAACCGACTGTGTCTCAATGAAACCACTGATCTTGTCCAAGCGAAACGGTTGCGACGATATCACGAATGCCAAAGCATACTCGCCGCGCAGGCCGGCAAAGATGCTGGCGAGCCCAAACCCGGTCGCCATCAGGACGAACCCGAAATGCCACCCCTCGGCTCGCTCCAAAACCGGTCGGCGGTAAATGAACCATGCGGCGAGCATCAGCCCTATAGCCATGTTGACCATATCCGACATCAGCGCCGTCAGCACCGCAGGTGCCTCATCTGCCGTGGCGTCCGCTTCCGCAATCTCCGTCAAAAGATCGCGGGGCAGAAAGGCATTGGATACCGAGGCCAGCAGAACAGCTGGAGTGAATGCCGCGCAAACAAGGCAAAAGCGCGCCAGCCAGGGGCGATCCCTGATCAAGCGTGACTGCGCCGTCACCGCGTCCGCCCCTGATCGCGGTCGAGCAGCAGTTGCCACAGGATCGCGGCGATCTCGCCATCGGGGATGCCGGTGATGTGTTCGGGCCGCCAGCGGCGCTCGAAGGCTTCGACCGCCTTGGTCTGATCGGTGATGTCGTAGCCGAAGCGTTCGAGCGCGAGGAAGAAGCTGCCCCAGTTGTGGAACGGGTTGCCCGCCGCAAGGCACGCCGGGCGCGGCAGGCACAGCTTGGCTTGCGCGAGGCGGTCCCACGGGAACAGCTCGCCCGGATCGACCTTGCGCATCGGGGCGACATCGGAGTGGCCGACGACATTGGCGCGCGGGATGTCGTATTGCTTCACGAGTCGGCCGAGCAGCGGAAGCAGCGCGTCGATCTGCGCCTCGGCGAACCCGCGATAGCCGAGCGCGTGGCCCGGATGATCCAATTCGATCCCGATGCTCGCCGAGTTCACATCCGGGATGCCGCGCCAGTAGCTCGCGCCTGCATGCCACGCGCGGCGGTCTTCCGGCACCAGCCGGATCACTTCGCCTTCTTCGGTGATGCAGTAATGCGCACTGACCGAGGATTCGGGATCGCACATGCGCGCGAGCGCGGTCTCGACCGGCTTCATCTCGGTATAGTGGATCACGACCATGCTGATGGGCAGCGTGCGCTCGCCATGGTTGGGCGAGAGCACCTCGCGGTGAACCAGCTCGTCGTCTCCGGTGCCCCCCGACACGAATCCGCGCCCTAGCCGATCATGCCTTCGGGCTCGGGCAGCACCGCGCCCAGCACCAGCGCCCCGTCGCCGAGCTTGTACTGGAGGCCGCCCTCCATCTCCTCGGCGAGCACCGCGATCATGTGCGCGGCGGCGGTGCGGCTGGTGATCTCGCCCTCGTCGAGGTCGCCCTGCAATGCGCGGCCAATGGTCTCGTCGAAGGCGATCCGCTCGGCGCGCGCGCGGGCGACGATCTCGACCGCACCGTCACGCCGCTCCGCCCCGATATCGAGCGTGCCCCCGCGCACCAGCGCATCGAGCGCGATCTGCGCCAGGTTGAGCAGCACCTTGACCGCAGGCTTGGGCAGGCTCGGCTCGGCAATCGCCCAGTTGACCTCGACCCGCTTGGCATCGGAGGCGAGCGCGTCGATCACCGCGCGGGCCTCGTCGATCGGGATCGCCTCGCCGAAGCCCCCGGCGGCGCCGAAGGCGAGGCGGAAGAACTTGAGCTTGTCGGTGCTGATCTTGGCCGATTGCTCGAGCAGATCGACCACCTGCGCGCGCATCTGCGGGTCCTTCTCCTCGGCGAGCAGCTCCAGCCCGTTGGCGAGCGCGCCCACGGGCGAGAGCATGTCGTGGCACAGGCGCGAGCACAGCATCGCGGCAAGATCGGTCTGGGAAATCATGTG
>JACESM010000071.1 GCA_013911835.1 Porphyrobacter sp.
TGATCGGCACCAGCGAATGGGCCGAGATGAGCCAGGAACGCATCAACCAGTTCGCCGAGGCGACCGGTGATCACCAGTTCATCCACGTCAACGAAGAAATGGCGAAGATGACGCCGTTCGGCGGCACGATTGCCCACGGCTTCCTGACCCTCTCGATGATCCCTTTTCTCGGCGCCCAGGGCGGCGCTCCGCGCATCGAGGGGGTGAAGATGGGCGTCAACTACGGCGGCAACAAGACCCGCTTCATCGCTCCCGTGCGCGCCGGCAAGCGCATTCGCGGGCACTGGAAGCTCACCGAAATGGTCGAGAAACGCCCCGGCCAGTGGCAGCAGACCTGCGAGATCACCATCGAGATCGAGGGCGAGGAAAAGCCCGCGCTGATGGCCGAGTGGATCACGCAATACTTCGTGTGATCGCAGCGCCTATCATTGCCCCGGCCCGCAGCCGGGGCCCATGGCCGCGCATTGGCGGCCCGACCAATCAAGGATACCCCCTATCATGGCACGTGACGCCGTAATCGTTTCCACCGCCCGCACCCCCATCGGCCGCGCCTACAAGGGCGCCTTCAACGCCACCCCCGGACCGACGCTCGGCGCGCTCAGCCTCGCCCCCGCGATTGAACGCGCGGGCATCGAGGCTGGCCAGATCGACGACGTGGTATGGGGCGCGGTGCTCACGCAGGGCACGCAGGCGGGCAATATAGGCCGTCAGGTCGCGCTGCGCGCCGGTTGCCCGACCACTGTCAGCGGCCAGACCATCGACCGCCAGTGCTCCTCGGGCCTGATGGCAATCGCCACCGCCGCCAAGCAGATCATCGTCGACAACATGGACATCGTCGTCGGCGGCGGGCAGGATTCGATCAGCCTCGTCCAGACCCCCGAGATGCGCGTGTCGCCCGATCGCTCGCTGATCGCGATGCACAAGGACGTCTACATGCCGATGCTCGGCACCGCCGAGACCGTCGCCAAGCGCTACAACATCAGCCGCGAGGCGCAGGACGAGTACGCCTACCAGTCGCAGATGCGCACCGCGGCCGCGCAGGCTGAAGGCCGTCTCGATGCCGAGGTCGTCCCCGTTACCGTCACCATGAATGTGGTCGACAAGGAGACCAAGGAAGTCTCGCAGAAGGAAATCACCGTCACCAAGGACGAGGGCAACCGTCCCGAGACCACCCTTGAGGGCCTCGCAAGCCTCCAGCCGGTGATGGGCCCGGGCATGTGCATCACCGCAGGCAATGCCTCGCAGCTGTCGGACGGTTCCTCGGCCGCGGTGCTGATGGAAGCCAAGCTGGCCGAACAGCGCGGGCTCCAGCCGCTCGGCCGCTATGTCGGCATGGCGGTCGCCGGCACCGAGCCTGACGAAATGGGCATCGGCCCGGTCTTCGCGATCCCCAAGCTGCTGAAGCAGACCGGTCTGAAGATGGAAGACATCGGGTTGTGGGAATTGAACGAGGCCTTCGCGGTGCAGGTGCTCTATTGCCGCGACACGCTCGGCATCCCCAATGATATCCTCAACGTCTCTGGCGGCTCGATCTCGATCGGCCACCCCTACGGCATGACCGGCGCACGCTGCACCGGCCACGCGCTGATCGAAGGCAAGCGCCGCGGTGCCAAGTATGTCGTCGTCACCATGTGCGTCGGCGGCGGCATGGGCGCGGCGGGCCTGTTCGAGGTCTTCTGATCCTGCGGCACATGACCCGCAGCCGGGCTGCGGGTGAATTGGGGGCGGAAAGGGGCACCGATTGACGGGCCCCTTTTCCGCCCCCGTTTCGCGTCAGAATTCCACGCTTACGCGCCCGTACACAAACCGCCCGCTGAAGCCGAACGGCGATTGCGAGGAATAGGGCAGGAATTCGTTGTTGCCCCCGAAATTGACCCCGCCCACAGTGCCGAACGGCAGGCGATCGGGATATTCGTCCAGCAGGTTGTTGGCCCCGACCGCGAGCTGCACCGCTTCGAGCGGATTGAAGCGCACCTCGAGATCGAGCACCCACTTCGGGCTCAGCTCGATATCGCCCGGAGCATCGCCCGCAGCGACGCGGATATCGTTGCGGATCTGCGGGTTGGTGACCGTCGCCGGCATCCCGTTGGCGGTCGCGGTGGTCACGGCATCGGGAATGATGATGCTGCCGAAACGGTTGGCGTTGAGCGTCAGCCCGAACGGCCCGTTCTCCCACGTCAGGCCAAGGTTGAGCTTGTTGCTCGGCTGGCCATCGGTCAGGCGAACGCTTTCCTGCCGCGCGAACAGGCGGTCGGCGGTGAAGCCGCTGAACACCCGGCGATCGGTGATGGTGGTGTCATTGAGGTTGAACCCGGCGTTCAGCGTCACCCGGCCGAACCCGAAATCGGGCACGCGGTAGCTGCCGACGATATCGAGACCCTGCGTGCGCGTGTCGATCCCGTTGATGAAGAACCGCGCCGAGGTGCCGAGCACCATCGCTTCTTGGAGGATGGCGACCACATCGGGACCTTGCAGGTTCTCGGTCAGCACGATGCGGTCGTTGATCTCGATATTGTAGTAATCGGCCGTGAGGCTGAGACCGGGCAGCAGCGTGAACACCACGCCGCCGCTGAGGTTGACCGATTCTTCGGCTTCGAGCGGCTGCGATCCCAGCGCCTGTGCAATCGGGGACCCGACCGGGAAGGTGCCGATTTCGATCAGCTGGCCGCCGACATTGTTGGTCGAGGTGGTCGAGAAGAATTGCTGTGCCAGACCCGGCGCGCGGAAGCCCGTCGAAACCGCGCCGCGGAACGCAATCCCGTCCACCGGTTCGAACCGGGCGGCTGCCTTGCCGTTCAGCGTGCTTCCGAAGTCCGAGTAATCCTCATACCGGCCCGCCAGCTGAACACTGAAGCGATCGGAAATGTCGGCATCGATTTCGGCATAGCCCGCATAGGAATTGCGCGTTGCATCAACCTCGGTCGACGGTGCGAAGCCGGGGAACACCTGCGCGCCCGGAGGCGCACCGTTGCTGAAGAAAAACGGCCCGGCGACAATACTGGCCGGCTCGCCCGCGATGATGCGGTAATTCTCGTTGCGCCATTCGCCGCCGAACGCGATCGAGGTCTCGCCGATGCCGAGGTCGACGTCACGCTGGGCATCGAAATTGACCGAGGTCTGGCCCGAACGCAGCCCGCCCGCATCGAAGATGACCGGGCTGGCAATGCCGCCGAGCGAGGTGTTGAAGCTGTTCGAGATCGTGTAATCGAGCCGGTTGGTGCCATAATTCACCGACAGGTCGAGGTTCCAGCCCGATACCGATCCGCGGATGCCGAGCACCCCGGCGATGTCCTCGATGTCGCTGTTGATCTGCGGCAGGAAGCCATCGGGATAGAACGGCACGAAGGTCGTGGTCGAAGCGGCAAAGTCGCGGTTGCGCGGGTCGAGCGAGCGGCGATAGAAGCCGGTGCCATTGGCATCGCGGATACCGTAGCTGCCGAAAGCATAGAGCTCGAAATCGGGGCCGAGATCGGCACCGGCGTTGACGAAGAAGTTGAGATCAACCGATTCCCCGTCGCCGAAGCGGTGGTTGTAGCGATCAAACGTGACCTCGCGCGGATCGCCGAGCCCGACATATTGCCGCCGGGTATCGGGGCCGGAGCGGTTGGTGGGCGAACGGTCGCGATATTCGGTGGTCCAGTTGAAATAGCCGCTCTCGCCGATCGGCAAGCCGATATTGGTGGCAAGCGTGAAGGTATCGCCATCGCGGCGGGTGCGGTCTTCGCCGGTGAAGGTGATGACCGGGTTTTCGCTCGTGCTCGCCGTGAGGGTCGGGGCGACGGTGGCGACCTGCGCCACGCCTTCGAGCGTGGTAATGTACTTGCCAAAGGTCGCCTGCGCGCGTCCGCCGGTGCCCTTCCTGAGCTGGAGGTTGATCACCCCGGCAATCGCGTCCGAGCCATATTGCGATGCCGCCCCGTCGCGCAGCACTTCGATCCGCTCCAGCGCCAGCGCCGGGATGGTGTTGAGATCGACCCCCGCCGAACCGCGCCCGACCGAACCGTTGAGGTTGAGCAGCGAGGAAATGTGCCGCCGCTTGCCATTGACCAGCACCAGCACCTGATCGGGCGCAAGACCGCGCAAGGTCGCCGGGCGAAGCGAATCCGTGCCGTCGGTCAGCGAGGGCTGCGGGAAGTTGAACGAGGGGACGAGGTTGTTGAGCAGCCGGTTGGTTTCGGTCGCGCCCTGGTTGAGCAGTGCGTCGGAACCGATGACGTCGATCGGCACCGCGCTTTCAGAGACGGTGCGATCGGTCCGGCGGGTACCGGTGACGATGATGGGATCGCCCTCGGCAGCCTCGGCTTCGGCGGACGCGGCCTCGTCCTGCGCGAAGGCGGCTTGCGAGACGCAACCCAGCGCGAGGGCCAGAAGCGCGGTGCTGGTGGAGAAAGTGGTGCGACGTGCCATGTTTTGCTTCCTCGATGTCGGAGAGGTTGACGACATCGGGAAAGTTATCGGCAAGCGGCTCAAAGCCTAACAAAATTACCCCGAGGCGGGGCCTTCTTGTCATTGCTGTTGCATTTTTACGACAAATACGCGCGCACAGAAGCGGCGCGAAGGTGCAGCCGCCCCGCCCGTCAGGGGCGGAGCGGCGCAATCAGGATCAGCGCAAGGACACCACGTTGTCGGTCGCCTCGCGCACGCGGGTGCCGTTGAACAGGCTCATCATCGGCTCGTCCTGCACGGTGACAGCAACGGCGTTGCCATAGCCGTTGAAGCCGGTCTTCATCGCCGCGCCGTAAGCGCCGAGCATCCCGATCTCGATGTAGTCGCCCGCCTGGATGTCCGCCGGGAGCACAAACGGCCCCTTCATGTAATCGGCATCATCGCAGGTCGGCCCGTAGAAGGCGAAGTCCTCGTCCTCCTCGATCAGGTCGTCTTCCAGCGCGCGCACCGGGAAACGCCACGCGACGTGGGCGGCATCGTAGAGCGCGCCGTAAGCGCCATCATTGATGTAGAGCTCCTCGCCGCGGCGCTTGTTCACCTGCACGATCATCGAGGAATACTCGGCCGAAAGCGCGCGGCCGGGTTCGCACCACAGCTCGGCGTTGTAGGCGATCGGCAGGCTTTCGAAGTGCTTGGCGATGATCGCGAAGTAATCTTCCATCGGCGGCGGCTCGAGCCCCGGATAGGCGCTCGGGAAACCCCCGCCGACATCGATCATGTCGATCACCACCGAAGCCTCGGCAATCGCCGCACGGGTGCGGTCGAGGGCCTGCACGAAGGCAAACGGCGTCATCGCCTGGCTGCCGACGTGGAAGCACACGCCCAGCCAGTCGCAATGCTGGCGGGCCTGCTGGAGCAGCTGGGGCGCTTCGATCAGGTCGCAGCCGAACTTCGAGGCGAGGCTGAGCTCCGAGTATTCGCTCGACACGCGCAGGCGCACGCACAGACGCAGGTCGCGCGGCGCTTCACCGGTCGCGGGATCGGTGCAGGCCGCCACGATCTTCTCCAGTTCCTCGACGGTGTCGAGGCTGAAGGTGCGCACGCCGTGCTCGAAATAGGCCTCGCGGATCGCCGCCGGGGTCTTCACCGGGTGCATGAAGCACAGCACGGCCTCGGGCAGGATGCCGCGCACCAACCGCACCTCGGTGATCGAGGCGACGTCATAGTGGGTGACACCGGCGCTCCACAGCACCTCGATCAGATCGGGCGCTGGGTTGGCCTTGACCGCATAGAGCACCTTGCCCGGAAACTTCTCGACGAAGAAACGAGCGGCGCGCCGCGCGGCGTGCGGGCGGTTGAGGATGACGGGTTCGTCCGGACGGAGGTCGCGGACTACAGCCAGTGCGTCAGGATAGATGTGCAACTCAAGGGACCCCCAAAACGGCTCTGTTGAACCATAAAACGACAAGCTGCCTTGCGGTTTGGAAGTCCCCTTGGGGCAGCGGAAGCGCGCAGATAGGGCTTTGGGGGGGGAATGCAAATGAAAAATGCACTCCGCCGCGTCGAAATGTTACTTTTTGAAGACAGTGTCCGGAGCGCGACCGGAATATGACCGGAAAACCGCAGGTTTCCGCGGCTCCCGGGCCGATTCAGAAGGTGATCCGCGGCACCTGGTCGACCGTTCCCTGCTCGCTCGCATCGAGCCGGTGGAAATCGGCCTCGGCGAATCCGAGCATCCCGGCAAACAGCACGGCGGGGAAGGATTCGCGCGCGGCGTTGAAGCGCGCGACCGCGGCATTCAGCGCCCTGCGCGCGGCAGCGAGCTTGTCCTCGACATCGGCGAGCTCGCTCTGGAGCGACTGGAAATTGGCCGAAGCCTTGAGATCGGGATAGGCCTCGCCCAGCGCCAGCAGATTGCCGAGCGCGCTTTTCAATTGCTGCTCGCTGCCCGAAGAGGGCGCACCGGCCGCCGCCGCATTCCTCGCGGCGATCACGGCTTCGAAGGTATCGGCTTCGTGCCCGGCATAGCCCTTCACCGTCTCGACCAGATTGGGGATCAGATCATGCCGCTGGCGCAGCTGCGCGTCGATATCGGCCACCCCCTGCCGCACCGCCTGCCTGAGACCGACGAGCCGGTTGTAGATGCCGACCACCGCCAGCACTGCGATTCCCGCAAGCCCAACAAGAACCCACAAACCCATATTGCCTCCCCAACAGAGCAACGCTTGAATTCCGCAGCCCGCTTAGCGCATATTCCTTAAGGGAGACGTGTTAATAGCAAAAAGATGGCGGGACGAGTGGGATCGGACATCAACGCCCTGATGCAGGGCGGCCTGGAAGAATGGCTGGAAAGCCAGCAGGGCATGCGCGAGGGCGCAAAGAAGCAGGCGACCAATCGCTGGGTGTGGGGCGCGGTGATCCTGATGCCGCTGCTCGCCTTCCTGTGGTTCAGCCCTGCCCCGCCGTCGCTTTCCGGGGTCGTGACGCTGGCAGGCGTCGGCGTGGCGGCGTGGTGGGGGTATCTCCCGATCCAGACCGCCACCGGTGCGATCAAGACCGGGATCAACAGCGCGATCGCCGCAAGCTACGGCCTCGCCTATGAAACCGAAGTCGAGCCCGGCCCCGAATTCGATGCGGCGCGCACCTATGGCCTGCTCCCGAGCTTCGACCGTTCGGACTTCGAGGACCGCTGGCACGGCACGCTCGAAGGGCATGATTTCGACCTCTACGAATGCCATCTCGAAGAGCAGCGCGGATCGGGCAAGAACCGGCGCTGGGTGACGGTGTTCCGCGGCCCGATCATCCGCATGGGCTTTGGCCGGCGGTTCCATTCGACCACGCTGCTCGAACGCGCGGGCAAGCACCGCAAGTGGCTGGGTCTTGGCGGCGCGAGCGATCATGTCAGCTTCGAGGGCCACCGCTTGGACCGCGTCGACCAGGTCCACCCCGCTTTCGGCGAGACCTTCGCGCTCTATTCCGACGATCAGGTCGAGGCCCGCGTGCTGGTGCACCCCACCTATGTCGAGCATCTCCTCAGGCTCGAAAGCGCCTTCGAGGCGCGCGAGCTGCGCGCGCTGTTCTCGCGCGGCGAGGTGATCATCGCGATCGAGGCGGGCGACCTGTTCGAAAGCGGCGGAATGGACGCCGACAAGGACCGCGAGAACGCCGCACGGGCCGCCCGGCAGTTCGGTGCGCTGGCGGGGCTGGCGCTGGCGATCAACCAGAACGAGCGCGGGCGGGTGCTGCAGGACAGGCCCGGGGTTTCGGACGACCTTTAGGGCGCTCTAACCCGCAGGTTCCTCGCCAGCAGCGACCGGGTAGGCATCGCCGACAATGCTCAGCAGCACGTTCACGTTCTCGCGGATATTGGCCATCGTCACCCCGTGATCGAGCACGTGGTAGCGTGTGAAGACCAGCGATTTCTTGGCGAAGTCGGCGGTGACGCTGATCGCGGCCTGCGCGTCGTTGGTCTTGGCGAGGGTTTCGTAGGTGGTGCCCTCGGGCAGGTCATAGCGCGCCTGCATCATCACTCCCTGACAGCCCGGCACGCCGCTCACGTCGCAGGCGGTGCCGAACAGGAGGTAGATGATCCCGTCCTCGCTCTCCGCCGCGAGATAGGTCTCGCCCGGCTTGCCCGTTTCGCGGACCTTGTGCCCGAGCGAGGCGACGATCGCCGCGAGATCGGCCTGATTGACCGAGACGACCACGCGCCCCGCATCATAATCCTGCGCCGCCACGGGCGCCCCCGACCCCGAGAGGGCGAGCGCCGCCGCGATGGCCCAAGGTCTTGTCATCGGCCCCTCCCCCCTCATGCGGTGGCTCAGCTCAGCCGGTCGCGGAAATCGGCGTAATCGAAGCGCTTGATGCAGTCGAGCGCGTCGGTCTCGCTGTCCCACATCCAGATGCTCGGCAGCGCGACGCCGTTGAAGGTGTTGGTCTTGACCATCGAATAATGCGCCTGATCGAGGAAGGCGAAGCGCGCGCCGGGCTCGGCAGGGACCGGCAGACGATAATCGCCGATCACGTCGCCCGCGAGGCACGAAGGCCCGCCGAGGCGGATCGGGATCATGTCGGGGTCGGCCAACTCGCCCAGCATCGCCGGGCGATAGGGCGCTTCGAGCACATCGGGCATGTGGCAGGTCGCGCTGATGTCGGTGATCCCCACCGGCATCTCGTTGAAGTGCGTATCGAGCAGCGTGCCGACCAGAATGCCCGCATCGAGCGCGACTGCCTCGCCCGGTTCCAGGATGATCTGGCAGCCGGTATCGCTCGCCGCATCCTTGAGGAACTCCACCAGTTCCTCGCGCTGGTAATCGGCGCGGGTAATGTGGTGGCCGCCGCCCATGTTGATCCACTTGAGCTGGTCGAAAAAAGGCTCGATCACGTCGAACACCCGGTCCCAGGTGGCCTTCAAGGGCTCGAAATCCTGTTCGCACAGGTTGTGGAAGTGGATGCCCTCGACGCCCTCCATGTGCTCTTCGGTGAGCTGGTCGAGCGGAAAGCCGAGGCGCGAGCCGGGGGCGCTGGGATCGTACTTGGCGACCTCGCCGGTTGCCACCTGCGGGTTGATGCGCAGGCCCACGCTGACCTTGGCGCCATTTGCTGCCGCATGGTCGAGGATCAACCGCGCACGCTCATGCTGGAAGGGCGAGTTGAAGATTACGTGGTCGGAAAGCCGGCAGATCTCCTTCAGCTCCTCGGGCTTGAAGGCGGCGGAGTAGGTGGCGATCTCGCCGTCATAGAACTCGCTCGCGAGGCGCGCTT
Source organism: Porphyrobacter sp. (assembly GCA_013911835.1). GTDB lineage: Bacteria > Pseudomonadota > Alphaproteobacteria > Sphingomonadales > Sphingomonadaceae > Erythrobacter. The sequence continues at coordinate 9,151 of JACESM010000071.1, forward strand.
CCCACAGGCCGCTGGTCGAGACCCCGTCGAGATATTCGCCGATGATGGGCGCTGCCGACCACATGCTGAAGGCCTTCAGCGCGGCGAACACCTTGATGTCCGCGCCCTCGGCCGCCGCAGCATCGCGCACGGCGGCCAGCGTCCGGCAATTGGCGCGCAGCTTGGCCGCGTCGACCACGAAGGCGGGGCTGTCGACGCGCGACAGATCGAATTGGGCGAAGGCCCCGGGATCACCGGCCTTGGTCTGCATGGCTACTTGTCCGATCGGGAGGGAAGAGAGAGGCGCACGACCCGTCCGCCATTGACGTCGGTGACGTAGATATGTCGGTCGGGGCCGATCGCAAGATCATGCCCGAGGCTCGCGTCATCGCCCGGAAGGCCGATGTCGTAAGCGGCATCGACCTTGCCGTCCGCGGCATAGATGCGCAGGACTGCCCCGCCCCGGTCTGCCCCGTCGCGGCCCTCGACCGCGAGCAGCCGCCCGCCGCCCAGCGGCTTGAGGCTGTAGGTGTGGTTGCCCGCAGGCGAGTCCCATGTAGCGGCCAGCTTGCCGCTGTGGTCATAGACCTGGATGCGCGCGTTCTCGCGGTCGGCGACGTAGATGCGCTGCTCATCGACCGCCACAGCATGGGCGACCTTGAAGTCACCCCAGTCGCGGATGAATTTTCCGTCCGGGGCGAACTCCGCGACGCGGGTGTTGACGTAGCCATCGGCGATGAGGACGCGGCCGGGCAGGAAGGCGACATCGGCGGGGCGGCCGAAATGCGCAGCGTCCTGTGCGGTGACACCCTGTTCGCCCAAGGTTAGCTCGAGCACGCCTTCGGGGCTGAAGCGCAGCACCTGTTCGCGCGCAACGTCGGTGATCCAGACCTTGCCATCGGGCGCGATAGATATGCCGTGGGGCATGACGAACTGCCCTGCGCCCCACCGGGCGAGCAGCGTCCCCTCGGGCGCAAACTTGAAGACGGTGGGTTCGGGGATCGGCTGCTGCGGGAAGGGCTCCTCCCACTTGCGCCCGGCACGGTGGAGCACCCAGACATTGCCCTCGGCGTCCACGTCCACGGCGCTGACCTCGCCGAACGTCGCACCTGCGGGGATGGTCGGCCAGCCGGTGTCCACGGCAAGCTTGGGAATATCCTCACGCGGCGGAGGAGCGGCGTCGCAGGCGGTGAGTGCGAGCAGAGCAGCGGTGACAAGCAGGCGGCCTGACGCGAGCGACGAGTTCAAGGCCATGTCCGTCTTGTCCTTGTTTCACGCGAAGACGCGAAGAGGTCAGTCTCCATACCGACCGCCGCGATGATCGTTGACGACGCGCCTAATCCCGTCCTTGAACATGGCCTGCCCGAAATTCATCAAAAGCCCCAACCTAAGATCTGCAAGTCGCAGATAAGTCATCAGCTGTTTGCCATGGACCGGCGCGATCTTGTCCACGGACTTGAGTTCGATGATGAGACTATCCTCAACCAGCAGATCGATCTTGAAGGCGTTGTCTACGACAACGCCCTTATAGACCAGCGGAACGGGCACCTGACGCTTCACAGCCAGACCTGCCTGCCGCAACGCTTCAGCCAAAAGGGCCTCATATGCGCTTTCAAGCAAACCCGGACCGATCTGCGCATGAATCTGGAAGCCGCAATCAACGGCGGTGCGGGCAAGATTTTCCAGTTCGTCGGGGCGCAACATCTTCGCGTCTTCGCGTGAAACCCGTCAAAAATCCACCGGCCCGCTGAGCTCCTCGACCGTCCACGGCAGGCCATGCGCGTTGAGCATGTCCATGAAGGGATCGGGATCGAGCTGTTCGATGTTGAACACGCCTTCACCCTGCCAGTCCCCGCGCACCATCATCGCCGCGCCGATCATCGCAGGCACCCCGGTGGTGTAAGAAACCGCCTGGTTGCCGGTCTCCTCATAAGCCGCCTCATGCGAGCAGATGTTCTTGATGTAGAGCGTCTTCTCGCCGCTGCCATCCAGCGCCTCACCCGTCGCGATCACGCCGATGTTGGTGTTGCCCTTGGTGGTCTCGCCCAAGGTCTCCGGCTTGGGGAGCACGGCGGCGAGGAATTGCAGCGGGATGATGTCCTTGCCCTGATAGCGCACCGGCTCGATGCTGGTCATGCCGACGTTCTGGAGCACGGTCAGGTGGGTGATGTACTGATCGCCGAAGGTCATCCAGAAGCGCGCGCGCTCGAGCTCGGGGACGAACTTGGCGAGGCTTTCCAGCTCTTCGTGATACATCAGATACATGTTCTTGGGGCCGACCGCCTCGAAGTCGAAGGCGACCTTGTTCGACATGGCGGGCGTCTCCACCCACTCGCCGTTTTCCCAGTGGCGCGCGGGAGCGGTCACTTCGCGGATGTTGATTTCCGGATTGAAGTTGGTGGCGAAATGCTGGCCGTGATCGCCGCCGTTGCAATCCAGAATATCGAGCTGGCGGATGGTCTTCAGTTTGTGCTTCTTGAGCCACATGGTGAAGACGCTGGTGACGCCCGGATCGAAGCCCGACCCGAGCAGCGCCATCAAGCCAGCGTCCTTGTAACGATCCTGATAGGCCCACTGCCAGTGATACTCGAACTTGGCCTCGTCCTTGGGCTCGTAGTTCGCGGTATCGAGGTAGTCGACGCCCGCTTCGAGGCAGGCGTCCATGATCGGCAGATCCTGATAGGGCAGCGCAAGGTTGACCACGAGGCCCG
>JACESM010000072.1 GCA_013911835.1 Porphyrobacter sp.
TAGGGCGGCAGGTTGCCGCGCCGGTTGATCCCCCCCGGCCGGAAGCCCTGCGACCAGGTGGCATAGACCAGAATGTCGGGCGTAATCTTGTAGGTCGCGTTGAGCTTGTAGATCGCGTCGGTGTCTGACGTAGTCTGGTCGAGATTGGTGCAGGGCGATCCGGCGACGATCGGCGGACCAAAGCACACCGCCTCGCCCGTACGGCTGGAATAGCCCGCGCTGAAGCCGAAGAAGCCCGCCAGCGAGTTCCTGTAGTTGTAAACCCGCGCGCCGCCGGTCACGGTCAGTTGGTCGGTGATATCGAAGCTGAGTTCGCCGAACGCGGCATAGTCGCGGTCGACACGCTCCTGCCGGGTGAGCCAGATATTGCTCTGCGTCCCCGTCACCGTGATCGCGTCGGCGATGTCCTCGATGATGTAGTTCTGCGTGATGCGGTGATACTGGCGCTGCGCTTCATCGGCGGCGTGTTCGCGCAGCGCCAGTATCACCGCATCACGCAGAACTACATCATCGAGGACATCGCCGACGCGATCACGGTGACGGGGACGCAGAGCAATATCTGGCTCACCCGGCAGGAGCGTGTCGACCGCGATTATGCCGCTTTCGGCGAACTCAGTTTCGATGTCACCGACCAACTGACCGTGACCGGCGGCGCGCGGGTTTACAACTACAGGAACTCGCTGGCGGGCTTCTTCGGCTTCAGCGCGGGCTATTCCAGCCGTACGGGCGAGGCGGTGTGCTTTGGTCCGCCGATCGTCGCCGGATCGCCCTGCACCAATCTCGACCAGACTACGTCAGACACCGACGCGATCTACAAGCTCAACGCGACCTACAAGATTACGCCCGACATTCTGGTCTATGCCACCTGGTCGCAGGGCTTCCGGCCGGGGGGGATCAACCGGCGCGGCAACCTGCCGCCCTATCTGCCCGACACGCTCGACAATTACGAGCTCGGCTGGAAGACGACCTTCGGCGCTGTCACCTTCAACGGCGCGATCTATCAGGAGGACTGGAACGAGATCCAGCTGTCGTTCCTCGGCGAGAACGGGCTGACCGAGATCCGCAACGCCGGGATCGCGCGGATCAGGGGCGTCGAAGCCGATTTCACCTATCGCGCGGGCGGGCTCACGCTTTCGGCCTCCGGCAGCTACAACGACGCCACCATCCGGCGCGATTTCTGCCGGATTGCCAATCCGGCGTTCGATTGCACCTTCGACCCGGGCGACGGGCGCGAGAATGCGCTGCTCGCGCCTGCGGGCACGCAGCTGCCGATCACCGCCAAGTTCAAGGGCAACGCGATCGCGCGCTACGAATTCCCGATCGGCGGGTGGGACGGCCATGTGCAGGGTGCGGTGTCCTATATCGGCCGCCGCCGGAGCGATCTGCGGACGGTCGAGAACGCCATCAAGGGCTTCTTTGACCCCTACGCCGTGGCCGACTTCAGCATCGGCATGCGCAAGGACAACCTCAGGTTCGAGCTCTATGCGACCAACCTGTTCAATTCGAACGGGGTGATCAACAGCGGGGTGCAATGCGTCGAGACCACCTGCGGCGACCCTGACGGGGTGAGCAGCACCGGCGGGGTGTTCTATGACTTCGTCACGCGCCCGCGCATCATCGGGCTGAAGGCGGGCTTCGATTTCTGATCCTGTGATCTCGATGTCGCAAACCACAGAAAGGCCGGGTCACAAGCTCGGCCTTTTTGCTGCCATTGCGCTGGTGATGGGCAACATGATCGGATCGGGGGTGTTCCTGCTCCCGGCGAGCCTTGCCCCTTTCGGCTGGAACGCGGTGGCGGGCTGGATCGTCACCACCGCGGGCACGCTGGTGCTGGCCTGGGTGCTCGCCGCGCTGACCCGCGCGCGGCCCGGCGCGAGCGATCCGGCGGGCTTTGTCACAGAAGCTTTCGGCGAAATCCCGGCCTTTCTGGTGGGCTGGGTCTATTGGGTCTCGGTGTGGACCGCCGTGGTCTCGATTGCGGTGGCGGCGGTGAGTTACCTCTCGGCCTTTATCCCCGCCATCGGTGCCACGCCGATGGCCCCGGCACTCTGCGCCATCGCGCTGGTGTGGGCGATGACGCTGGTCAACCTGCGCGGGGTGCGCGCGGCGGGCCAGTTCCAGATCGTGACGGTGCTGCTGAAACTCGTGCCGCTGGTGGCGGTGATCGTGATCGCCGCGCTGGTGCTGGGCACGGGCGAGGGAGAGATCCGCCCGCTGGTCATGAGCGAATTGAACGGCACCGACCTGCGCGGCGCGGCGGCGCTGACGCTGTTCGCGCTGCTCGGCTTCGAATGCGCCAGCATCGCCGCCGCGCGGGTCGAGAACCCTGCGGTCAACGTGCCGCGCGCGACGATGTGGGGCACGGTACTGACCGGAGTGCTCTACCTGCTGGTGTGCTCGGCCATCGCGTTGATGCTGCCCGAGGCGGTGGCGGCGACTTCGCCAGCGCCTTTCGCGACCTTCGTCGAGCGCTACTGGAGCTCCGGCCCCGCCGCGCTGGTGACGCTGTTCGCGATCGTGAGCTGTGTCGGTGCGATCAATGGCTGGGTGCTGCTGCAAGGCGAGCTGCCCCGCGCCATGGCCGAGCGGGGGACGCTGCCGCACTGGTTCGCCGCGACCGACCGCCACGGCACCCCGCGCCGCGCGCTGCTGGTTTCGAGCGTGATCGCCACGCTCTGCCTGCTGTTCAACGCCAGCAAGGACATGCAGGGCATCTACGAATTCGTGCTGCTGCTTTCGACCAGCGCGGCGCTGTGGCTCTACCTCGCCTGCGCGCTGGCGGCGTGGAAGATGAAGGTGGCGCGGGGCTTTGCGCTGGTGGGCGCAGGCTATGCGCTGTGGACGCTGTGGGGCGCAGGGGTCGAGGCGAGCGGCTGGAGCCTGGTGCTGATGGCGGCGGGCGTGCCGCTCTATCTGTGGGCGCGGCGTGGCGGTCAGCCGTCCCCTCCTTAGGCGGTCAGCGCATCGAGCCACTGCGCGGCCAGCGCCTCGGCCTCCTCGGCACTGAAGGGCGCTTGGCCGAGCGATAGTTCCAGCCACAGCCCGTCGATCAGCGCGGTCAGCGCCACCGCCGTCACCCGCACGTCGGCCAGATCGGGGCGATAGGCGCGCAAGCGTTCCTCCAGCCCTTGGCGAAAGCCCCCATAGACCTCGGCGCGCACCGCCGCGACGGCGGGATCGCTGCGGGTGAGGCTCCAGAAGGCGACATAGGTCGCGAGCAGTTCAGGCGTGGCGATCGGGGCACGGAAATTGGCGGCGAGGTAGGCCAGCAGCCTTGCGCGCGGTTCGGGGCCAGCCGCCGCCACGGCCTCTTCCAGCGCCCGGTCGATCTCCGCGCCCATCCAGCGATAGGTTGCGGCCATCGCGTCCGAGAGGCTGGCGAAATAGTGCCGGAGCAGCCCGGCCGAAACCCCCGCCTCGGCGCAGATCGTGCGCACCGACACCCCTGCCGCGCCCTTGGCTGCGAGCACGCGCGCTGTCGCCTCGATCAGGCTCTGTCGGCGCGCATCGGGATCGGCGCGGGTAAAGGCGGGTTGTGCGGGCATGCTCGGCTTGTTATACGAATGTAAAGCAAGGAAGCGCGCATGGCAACTCATCCCGTCCCCGACATCGACCCGCTCGAGGGCTGGAGCCTGCCGAGCTGGACCTATCATGATGCCGAGTTCCACCAAGTCGAGCTCGACCGGGTGTTCCGCCCGAGCTGGCAGGTGGTGTGCCACGTCAGCGACATTCCCAAGCCGGGCGACTGGCACACGCTCAACACTTGCGGCGAGAGCGTGATCGTGGTGCGCGGGCAGGATTCGGTGCTGCGCGCCTTTACCAATGTCTGCCGCCATCGCGGATCGCGGCTGGTCGACGGGGCGAGTGGCTGCGCCAAGAAGCTGGTGTGCCCCTATCACGCCTGGACCTATGACCTCGACGGCAAGCTGACCGGCGTTCCCGATAGCGCCAGCTATCCCACGCTCGACCGGGAGAAGGCCGGGCTGGTCGCGGTCGAACTGGAGGTGTGGCGCGGCTTCATCTTCGTGCGACTACATGACAACGGCGGGCCCACGGTTGCACAACAGATGGCACACTACGAGGGGATGATCGCACCCTATCGCTTCGAGGAGCTGCAAGCTCTGGGCCGCGTCACTCTGCGCCCACGGGAAGTGAACTGGAAGAATGTCGGCGACAACTATTCCGACGGGCTCCACATTCCGGTCGCGCATCCGGGCCTGACGCGCCTGTTCGGCAAGGGCTACGGCATCGAGGCCGAGGCCCATGTCGACCGCATGTGGGGCGCGATGGTGGATCGGGAGAGCGCCAACTGGTCAGAACGGATGTACCAGAAGCTGCTCCCGCCCGTCCCGCACTTGCCTGAGGACAGGCAGCGATTCTGGCTCTATTTCAAGCTCTGGCCCAATGTCGCCTTCGACATCTATCCCGACCAGATCGATTTCATGCAGTGGATCCCCACCGGGCCGACCACCTGCCTGATCCGCGAGATCAGCTATGTCCTGCCCGATGACCGCCGCGAGATGCGCGCCGCGCGCTATCTCAACTGGCGCATCAACCGTCAGGTCAATGCTGAAGACACCGCGCTCATCACCCGCGTCCAGCAGGGGATGGCGAGCCGCAGTTTTTCGATGGGGCCCTTGAGCGACAAGGAGGTATGCCTGAGGCATTTCTGCCGCCGCATCCGCGACCTGATCCCCGAGGCCCGCCTCGAACAGCAACCCCCCGCCGGATGGAGCCGCCGCGCATGACCCAGAAATACGACGCCGTGATCATCGGTGCGGGCCACAATGGTCTCGCTTGCGCCTTCTACCTCGCGCAGGCCGGGCTCAAGGTGCGCATCCTTGAGCGGCGCGACATCGTCGGCGGCGCGGCGGTGACCGAGGAGTTCCACCCGGGTTTCCGCAATTCGGTGGCGAGCTACACCGTCAGCCTGCTCCAGCCCAAGGTGATCCGCGACATGCGGCTGGCCGAGCACGGCTACCGCGTGATCGAGCGGCCGATCAGCAACTTCCTGCCGCAGGAGGATGGCGGTTATCTGAAGCTCGGCGGCGGGCTGGAGCGCACCGAGGCCGAATTCGCGCGCTTCTCGGCCGCCGATGCTGCCACCCTGCCCGCCTACTACGATGCGCTCGAAGGCGTCGCCGAGGTGCTGCGCAGCCTCGCCTTGAAGAGCCCGCCCAATGTGGGTGAGGGCCTGCGCACGCTCATGGCCGGGGCCTCGCAGGGCTGGGGTCTGTCGAAGCTGGACCTCGCTGCCAAGCGCGACGTGCTCGACCTCTTCGTCAAATCCGCCACCAGCTTCCTTGGCCAGTGGTTCGAGAGCGAGGCAGTGAAGGCCGCCTTCGGCTTTGACGCGGTGGTTGGCAACTATGCCAGCCCCGACACGCCGGGGAGCGCCTATGTGCTGCTCCACCACGTGTTCGGCGAGGTGAACGGGAAGAAAGGCGCCTGGGGCCACTGCATCGGCGGGATGGGCACGATCACCCAGATCATGGCCGACGTGTGCCGCAAGGCAGGAGTCGAGATCAGTCTCGAAAGCCAGGTCGCTGAAGTGCTGGTCGATGGCGACACGGTGGCGGGCGTAAAGCTCGAAAGCGGTGAGGAAATCGCGGCCAAGCGCGTGATCGCTAATGTCGGGCCCAAGCTGCTTTACGGCAAGATGCTCGCCGAACAGCACCAGCCCGAGGATTTCCGCCGCCGGATGCGCGGCTACAAGGCGGGGGGCGGCACTTTCCGCATGAATGTCGCGCTCAGCGAGCTGCCGCGCTTCACCTGCCTGCCGGAACCGGGTGAGCATCACCAGAGCGGGATCATCATCGCGCCGACGCTCGCTTACATGGACAAGGCGTTCCTTGATGCGAAGGCGCATGGCTGGTCGAAGCGTCCGATTGTCGAGATGCTGATCCCCTCCACGGTCGACGATAGCCTCGCGCCTGCGGGCCAGCACGTCGCCAGCCTGTTCTGCCAGCAATTCGCGCCCGAACTGCCGGATGGCCGCGACTGGGATGACGAGGAAGACGCCGCCGCCGACACCATCATCGACACGGTCGAAGCCCACGCGCCGGGCTTCCGCGCCTCGATCCTCGGGCGGCAGGTGCTCAGTCCGAAGGGACTCTACCGAAAATTCGGCCTTGTCGGCGGGGACATCATGCACGGCCACATGAGCCTCGATCAGCTGTGGAGCGCGCGGCCGGTGCTGGGCCACGGAGCCTATCGCGGGCCGGTGAAGGGGCTTTACATGTGCGGCGCGGGCAATCATCCGGGCGGCGGGGTGACAGGCGCGCCGGGCCATAACTGCGCGAAGGAAGTGATCGCCGACGGCGGCAGCTTCCGCCGGTTCGCGGCTGTCTAGGCCCGCCGGTTGCCGCAGCCATGCGTTTGCCATAGCCTCGCCCTCTGACCTTCAATCGGGGAACTGCCGATGCGCTCCACACTCCTGCTGACCGGCCTTCTGGCGGCCGCACTCTCCGTCTCAGGCCCGGCGCTTGCGCAGACGACGCCTGCCGAAAAGCAGGTGATCGATCTCTCCAGCGCGGCCATCGCGCTGCGTTCGGTGCGGGGCGAGGGCAATCAGACCGACAAAGTAGCGGCGCTTTACCGCAAGGCCCTGATCGACGCGGGCTGGAAAGCGGCCGAAATCGCAATCGTGCCGCTCGATGACACCGCCTACTTCATCGCCACCTGGAAGGGCCGCAACCCGGCACTCGGGCCGATCGTCATCTCCGCGCACATGGACGTGGTCGACGCCAAGCCCGAAGACTGGAAGCGCGATCCCTTCACCCCTGTCGTCGAAAATGGCTACCTCTACGGGCGCGGAGCGAGCGACACCAAGTTCGACACCGTGCAGGCGATGGTCGCGGTGATGGAACTGCGCAAGTCCGGCTACGTGCCCGAACGCAGCATCGTGCTCGCCTTTTCGGGCGATGAAGAGACGACGATGATCACCTCCAAGGTCATCGCCGAAAAGTTGCGCAATGCCCGGCTCGTGCTCAATGTCGACGGCGCCTCGGGCGCGCTTGACGAAGCGAGCGGCCAGCCCGCCTTCTGGAGCTGGCAAGGCGCCGAGAAGACCTACGCAGATTTCGCGCTGGAAGTGACCAATCCCGGCGGCCACAGCTCCGCCCCGCGCGCGGATAATGCCATCGTCCAGCTTGCTAGCGCGCTGACGCGGATCGGGGCGCATCACTTCACGCCCGAAGTGAACGACATCACCCGCGACTACTTCACCAAGGCAGCAGGCTTCGTGTCCGACCCGCTGCTCGCCGCGGCGATGCGGGCCTTTGCCGCCGACCCCGCCGACAAGGCGGCGATCGGGGTGCTGCGCGGCAATCCCGCCTATGTCGGCAAGATCGCGACAACCTGCGTGCCGACCATGGCGACCGCCGGACACGGGCTCAACGCTCTGCCCCAGCGCGCAACCGCCTTCGTCAATTGCCGCATCTTCCCCGGCCATTCCGCCGAAGAGGTGATGGCCGAGCTGTCTGCAGTCGCCGCGCAGCCGGCGATGACCATCCGCCAGATCGATCCCGAATACACCATCGCCTCGCCCGCCTCTCCCTATGACGAGGTGTTCGTGGGCGCGGCCACGCGGGCGATCCGCGCGGCCTTTGGGGAGGTTCCCGTGATCGCCTCCCAATCCTCCGGCGCGTCGGATTCGATGTGGTACCGCGCGCTCGGCGTCCCCAGCTACGGGGCGAGCGGCACCTTCATGCGCGAGAGCGACGATTTCTCGCACGGCCTCGATGAACGCGTGCCGATTGGCAATATCGGGAAGAGCCTCGAATATTACCGCCTGCTGCTGACCGAGCTTTCCTCCAAGTGATGTCAACGGCCGCCCTAGCCGCCGTGCTGGCGATTGCCGCGCCCGTGCCGGCATCGGCCGAAGGACTTTACGTAGAGGCGGGCAAGCTGCTCGATGTCGAGAGCGGGCAGGTGCTGACCGGCCAATGCATCCTCACCGAAGGCGAGCGCGTCGTACGGATCGAACCCTGCACCCCCACGCCCGAGGGCTCCACGCGGGTGGACTGGTCGGCCTACACCGTGTTGCCAGGGCTGATCGACCTCCACACCCATCTGTCCGACACCGGCAGCAGCGCGGATCTCGCCGATCCGCTCAAGACCTCGCCGGTCGACACTGTGCTGATCGGCGCGCGCAATGCGCGTCTGACGCTGGAAGCGGGCTTCACGACGGTGCGCGACGTCGGCACCTATCGCGGGCTGACCGACCTCGCCTTGCGCAACGCCATCGCCAAGGGGCTGGTGCCGGGGCCGCGCATGTTCGTGGCCGGGGCCTATCTCACCCATCCGGGCGGCGGAGGCGAATTGAACGGGGTGGTGCCGAACGATGAGCTGCCCGCCGACATGCGTTTGGGCGTGCTCGCCAGCCCCGAAGAGGCAGCGGCGCGGGCCACCTTCCTGTTCGACAACGGGGTCGATTTCCTCAAGCTGATGGCGACCGGCGCGGTGCTGGCGATCGGCACCGAGCCGGGCGAGCCCGAGCTGACCGAAGCCGAAATGCGCGCAGCGATCGAAGTGGCAGCAGCGCGCGGCTCTTTCGCCACCGCCCACGCCCACGGCGCGGAAGGGATCAAGGCCGCGATCCGTGCCGGGGTGCGCAGCATCGAGCATGCTAGCCTGATCGACGAGGAAGGCCTCCTGATGGCCCGCGACAAGGGCGTGTGGCTGGTGATGGACATCTTCAACGGCGACTACATCGACGCAGTCGGCACCGCCGAGGGCTGGCCGGAAGAATATCTGCGCAAGAACCGCGAGACCACGCAGGTTCAGCGCGACGCATTCCGCCGCGCGGTCGAGCTGGGCGTGCCGCTCGCCTTCGGGTCCGATGCAGGGGTCTATCCCCACGGACTGAACGCGCGCCAGTTCCGTTACATGGTGGCCAACGGCATGACCCCGCTCCAGTCGATCAGGGCAGCCACCACGAGCGCCGCCAAGGTGCTGGGCCGGGACAGCGACCTTGGCCGGATCGCACCGGGCGCCTATGCCGACATGATCGCTGTCGAGGGTGACCCGCTCGCCGACATCACCGTCCTTGAACGCGTCGCGGGGGTGACGAAAGGCGGGCAGATCATCCGTTGAGCGCCCCGCACCTCAGCCGCGTGCGGTAACGGCGTTCCAGTCGAGATCGAACTTTGCGAGGTATTTGCGCAGCCGGTCGGCATCATTGGTCGATGTACGCTGCTGGCGCGAGGCGGCGAACAGGGCGCGCCCGGCCTCCGACAGGCTGGCAGACTGGCGACAGATCGCGACCACGTAATCGAGCTGCACCCGGTCGAAGGGATCGACCCGCGCCAGCCGCTCTTCGCCCAGCAGGCCCGCCAGCGGGCTCGCGCTGCCGCGCTCGCCCGACCACAGCCGCGCCAGCCGCCCGGTCTCCTGCGCCACTGCGGCGACGTCGATCCGCCCGCCGGGGCTGAGCGTCGCCATGCGGGTGACGCTGGCGGCGAGATCGCGGAAATTGCCCGCCCACAACGCCGCCGGGCTCTCGGCAAAGGCGAGATAGCGGGCGAGCGCCTCCTTGTTGAAGGTCACCCGCGTTCCCTCCCGCTCGGCGAAGCGGTCGAGTTCGAATTCGAGGTTGGGGGCGATATCCTCGCGCCGTGCGGCAAGGCCGGGCAAGGTGAAGGTCCACAGGTTGAGGCGGGCAAACAGGTCGTCGCGGAAAGCTCCGGCGGCGACCGCGCTGACCAGATCGCGGTTGGTGCCCGCGATCAGCTGGAATTCGCTCTTCGCCTCGCTGTCCGCGCCGACGGGGAGGAACCGCCCCTCCTCGATCGCGCGCAGGATCATCGCCTGTTCGTCGAGGCCCAGTTCGCCGATCTCGTCGAGGAACAGCACGCCCTTGTTGGCGCTTTTGAGCAGGCCCGGGCGGTCCGCCACCGCGCCGGTGAAGGCTCCCTTCCTATGCCCGAACAGCGCCGACATCGCGCTGTCGCCCTTCAGCGTTGCGCAGTTGACCTCGACGAAGGGCCCGCTCACCTGGTGGCGCAGCTTCTTCAACTCGTAGACCTTGCGCGCCAGCTGGCTCTTGCCCGCGCCGGTCGGCCCCATCAGCAGGATCGGCGCGCGGCTGCGCACCGCGACCTGTTCGATCTCCTCGATCATGCGGTTGAAGGCGGCATTGCGCGTGTCGATGCCGCTCTTGAGAAAGCTGGTGCTTTCCGCGCTGGCCTCGGCGAAGCGGGTGGCGATGCTGTCATAGCGCGACAGATCGAGGTCGATCGCGTTCCAGGTGCCGACCGGCTCGGGCACCCCGCGCGCGGGCTGGGTCTGGAGCAGGCGGCCGGGCAGGTACCGCGCCTCGGTCAGCAGAAACAGGCAGATCTGCGCCACGTGGGTGCCCGTCGTGATGTGGACCAGATAGTCCTGCATCTCGGGATCGAACGGGAAACGCCGGGCGAAATCGAGCAGCTTGCCATAGACCTCCTCGAAGTCCCACGGATCGGCAAAGTCGAGCAGGTGCGGCGCGACCTCGGTCTCGGGCGAGACATCGCGGATATCGGCGGCGACGAATTCGGCGAGGCGGCTGTGCTGGCTGCCGTGGAGCAGGACGAAGCGGTCGACCCTGAGGTCTTCCTGCATGCAGATGCTGACCGTGGGCCGCCACTTGCTCCAGCGCGAAGGGCCGAACTTGGCGGCATCGAGGGTCGAGCCGAGAAAGCCGATGACGGTGGTGGGTTTCATGAAATGCCCTCGCGCTTGGCAATCTGCCGGAGCTTGGCCAGGGCATGAAGCATCTTCGGACGGGCATGCGCGGCCTTCATCCAGGCTGGCAGGCGGGCGGCCATGGTCGCGTAATAGGGGTGCAGTGACCGCTCCCTGAGGTCGGCCTTGAGCCACGCCTCCATCAGATCAATGTGCTCCGGGTTATAGGCCCACACGACCCAGCGGCCGAAGCCGGTCTTCAGCACCAAGGGTAGCCCGAACCAGTGATCATGCCCATCGCGGATCGGCATGCTGCCGCCGCGCGCCGCGAAGGCATTCGCCGCGCCGCACCCCCTGCACCGCGCACGCACCTCGACCTTCGATCCGTGGCGGTCAACCGCGGCATCGGAGAAGTCGAACTTGCTCCCGCCGCACCGCCCACAGCGGGGGTGCGGGTGGGCCAGCAGCACGCGCTGCCCGTGAACATTCCTGAAGACCTCGGCATCCTCGTGCCGGAAGGAACAATGCCCGCACGTCACGGTGGCGTCTGCTGCGGACCAATAGCGGTGCGGCTTGCGGACGACCCGCGCCGGGCGCGCGCAGCGGGGGCATTCCACCCAGGCGGGGTCAGGTAGCGTGGCGAGCAGGACATTTGGCTCACGGGCACGGTGCGATGGCATCGATCTTATCCAGAATTCTAATTCAAGATACAATTGGATATACAATTGACGTCCACTGAAGGGAAGACCTGAGCGAACGGGTTCTCAAAAATATCTAACATTCAATATTTTAAATGATAATCGCGGGGGCAGATGAGATCTTGGCACGCACTGTGCAACTCTTGATGCGCCGGGCGGTCGAACACCCGGTGCGATGCGGGACAAGGGGCGGCCGGAATGGGCCGGCCGCCCAAAGCCCCGCAGCACGAATTCACAATGGAGTTGGACGATGGCCAACAAGACGCTCTTTTCCTCGGCTCTGGCGCGCTTCCTGCCGCGGGCCGACACGGTCAACCAGGCAGGCGGGGTCGCCTATGCCTATGGGCCCGAAGCCCTGCTTGCGCAGCTCGCCG
>JACESM010000073.1 GCA_013911835.1 Porphyrobacter sp.
CTCCCCTCCGGTTTCTCCCGTGCTGCCCGTGTCCGCGCCAAGGCGGGAAGTCAGGTGCAGCCTGCCGCGCCCCGCGCAGCGGAGGCGCGGCGCGCGCTGCTGGCCAGGATCACCGAGTTTTTCCTGCGCCATGATCTCGCCGTGACCGCGCCCAACATGGCGAGCGTGTGCGGCGCGCTGTCGGGATCGCACCCCGAACTTGCCGCCGCGCTGGTGCGGCGCGAAGCTTCGGGCGAGCCGATCGACCAGCGCTGGCTCGATACCCTGGTGCGGCTCGATCCCGACGGGCACAGCCATATTGCCGCATTGGAGACGCTGTCCGAGAAGCTCGAATACACCCTCGAACGTTTCGCCGAGACCGCGCGCGATGCGCAGAGCAAGACCCACGACCACCGCGATGCGATCGGCGAGCAGGTCGAGGCGCTGGGCGCGCCGGCCGAACTCACCAAGGTGATCGACCTGTCACGCGCGATGCTGGTGCGGATCGAGGAGGTCGAGGCGGCGATGGCGCGCAGCGAGGCCGAGATCGACCGGCTGCGCGACAATCTCGCCCAGGCGCGCACCGAGGCCGATGTCGACCACCTCACCCGTCTGCCCAACCGCCGCGCCTTCGAGCGCAGACTGGCCGCCGCTGCGGTCGAGGCGCGTGTCACGGGTGCGCCTCTCACGGTTGCCTTCTGCGATGTCGATCACTTCAAGCAGGTCAATGACCGCCATGGCCATGCCGCCGGAGACCGCGTGCTGTGCGCGCTGGCGGCGAGCTTCGCGGCGATGGCGGGCGAGGCGTGCTTCACCGCGCGCCACGGCGGCGAGGAATTCGTGCTGCTCTTTGAAGGGCTCGGCAAGGAAGCCGCCCGCGCGCGGCTCGACGCGATCCGCCGCGCGCTCGGAGCGCGGGTGCTGATGAACCGCGACACCGGCCAGCCTTTCGGCAAGATCACCTTCTCGGGCGGGGTGGCGGAGGTTGCCGAAGACGCCGACACCCGCGGCGCGCTGGCGCGGGCGGATGCGGCGCTTTATCGCGCCAAGCAGCAGGGCCGCAACCGGATCGAACTGGGCTAGGACCCGGCCGCCTCGGTCGGCTCGGCATCATAGGCGAGGCTGGCGTAGATCTCCGCTTCCTTCCCCGTAGTGATGATTGTGCGCACCCGCGCGCCGTGTGCGCGGGCCTCGGCGGCGAGCGCCTCGGCGCGGGTCCAGGCGGCGGCTTCTTCGCCCGGCGCGTGGATCGCGAAGATCGTCAGCGTCGCACGCGGGTCGGGGGACTGCGCTTCCAGCCATTCGCCGAGGCCAGGTCCGCCTGCCACGGGGCGGAACAGGGCGTGGGCGGCGGCGATCTCGGCCTCGGGGCGGAGCGATTCGCGCGCGGTCTTTTCCTGCACCGCGCGCGCGGCGAGCTGGCGGCCGGCCTCGGCCTCGGCGGCGGGCAGGGCGGAAAGCGTCAGCAGGAACAGGATCAGCGCCAGATCGGCGAGGATCAGCTGCCAGCCATGCCCGACCCGTCCCGCCCCCATACGCGGGGACGCGGCAGTGCGCATCATGCGACCCCCCTGAGCCGGGCGCGGCGGGCAAGCGCGGCGGCTTCAGCGCCCCCCGTCTGAGCGACGAACCAGTCCGCCAGCGCCTCGCGCGCGGCTTCATCGGACAGCCCCCGCCGCTCGATCGCACTCGCCAGCGGGAAGCAGACGAGATGCGCGATCAGCGCGCCGTAGAGCGAGGTCAGCACAGCGGTCGAGACCGCAGTCAAGATCGTCGCGCTGGCGCTCACCGCATCGCCTGCGGGCGCGAGCTGGGTGAGGCCGTACAGCGTGCCGATCAGCCCGAATACCGGCGCAAGCTCGCCCGCGCAGGTGAAAACCTGCACCGCAGCATAGCGGCGTTCCTCGGCAATCGCACGGTCGGCGCGGCGCAGGCCCGCAAGCGTGTCGAGCGCGCCGTGGCGCAGATAGGCGGCGACCATTGCGGCCAGTGCCGGGTCGGGTGGCAGCGGCGGATCGGCGCGGCGCGGGCCGTCGCGCTGGATCGCGCCCGCCGCCTGTGCCAGCGCCTTGCGGTTGGCCTCGCCCGCAAAGCCGCCGCGCAGCAGCCGCACGCCTGCGCCGAGTGCCTCGCGAAAATCGGCGAGGCCGCAGCGCGCGAGCGTCGCGATCACGGTTCCAAGGACCACCACTGCCAGCGCGGCGGGATCGAACAGCGACGACATCGTGGGCGGCATGGCGGATCCTCTTGTTGGCAACGTCCGGAAGAACGGCGGCGCGCCCGGCCGATTAAGCGCGGAAAGGTGGCGGCAGGGGTTTGCCCGGAGGTGGCGGTGACACCGGCAAAAGCCTGCCGCCTTGCGCGCGGGTCCGGGCCGTTGCGCCGCCGCTGACCGGGTTTGGCACGCTTCATGCTCAACCTCCGGCGACCCGCGGGCCAGGCCCGCCCGCACCCAAGGAGTAAAGTTCGTGAGCGAGCGACTTTTCGGTATCCACGGCGCCGCGCTGACCCTGCGTTCGCAGCGCATGGGGGTGATCGCGTCGAACATCGCCAACGCCGCCACCCCCGGCTACAAGGCGCGCGACATCGATTTCAACGCCGCACTCGATGCCCGGCTCGCCAATGCCCGCGGGCGCGCGAGCCTCGGCGGCGAGGCCAGATTGGTCTACCGTGCCCCGACCATGCCCTCGCTCGATGGCAACACGGTCGAATTGAACCGCGAACAGGTCGCCTTTGCCGAGAACGCCGTGGCCTATTCGGCCACACTCAGCTTCGTGCAGGGCCGGGTGAACACCATCACCCGCGCGCTGACAGGCGAGTAAGGCCGATGCCCGAGCGCGCCCCCATGACCCTGTTCAGCCTCACCACCCGCGCGATGAGCGCGCAGATGGTGCGGATGAACGCGGCCACATCCAACCTCGCCAATGCCGGTTCTGTCTCCTCCACCAAGGAAGGCGCCTATCGCCCGATCCGCGCGGTGTTTGCCGTGGAGCTCGACCGCGCCTCGGGCCTCGCCGGAGTCACCGCCAGCGGCCTCGTGCGCGCCGATACAGCGCCGACCAAGCGCCACGATCCCTCGCACCCGCTCGCCGACGCCAATGGCGACGTGTTCGAAGCCCCCGTCGATGAGACCGCCGAGATGGTCGAGATCATGGACGCCTCCCGCCAGTACCAGAACCTGGTGCAGGCGCTCCAGACCGCCAAGCAGCTGATGCTCGAAACCCTGAGGAGCCAGTGATGACCCCCATTACCACCACCACCAATGCCCCGACCCCGGCCGCGCAGGCGACGCTCGACCGGCTCAACACGCCTTCGACCCTCAGGGGCGGCGGGCTCGGCTCGCTCGATGGCGGGGATTTCATCCGGCTGCTGACCACCCAGCTGACCTTCCAGGACCCGCTCGCGCCGACCGACAATCAGGACCTGCTTGCTCAGATGGCGCAGTTTTCCGCGCTCGCCGCCACCACCGAGAGCGGCGCGACGCTCGAGGACATCGCGGCCAAGCTCGACCGCCTGATCGCCGCGCAAGAGGCGACCGCGCGCGCCGTTACCAATCCCGCCCCCTGACCCCTCAATTCTCAAGCAGAGGATCAAAGCCCCATGTCATTCTTCACTTCGCTGTCCGGCCTCAGAAACGCCGAGACTGACCTGCGCGTCATCGCCAACAATATCGCCAACGCCGAAACCGTGGGCTTCAAGAAAAGCTCGGTGCAGTTCTCCGATCTGGTCGCGACCGGTTCGGCCACCGATCCGCGCCGCAGCCCGGGCATCGGTGCGACCGTGGCGGGGATCACGCAGGACTTCGTGCTCGGCCCGCTCGAACAGACCGGCCGCGCGCTCGATCTTGCGATCGACGGTGACGGCTTCTTCGCGCTCTCCAATCCCTTCTCGGGCGAGGTCAGCTATTCGCGCAATGGCAATTTCCGCCTGACCGCAGTCGGCGAACTCGAGGATGCGTTCGGCAACCGCCTGCAGGCCTACCCGGTCGATCCGGCGGGCAATCCGACCTCGACGGCCGCCGCAGATGTCGCTGTGCCGGTCACCAACGCTGCGGGCGTGTCGCTTGCCAACGTCACGATCAACAACCGCGGGATCGTCATTGCCGCCTATGCCGATGGCAGCACCGAGCCGGTCGGGCAGGTCGCGCTGGCGACCTTTGCCGCGCCCAACGGGCTGCGCGCGATCGGCCAGACCAAGTGGCAGGCGACCGGCGATTCCGGTCCGGCGGTCTTCGGCAATCCGGGCATCGGCAGCTATGGCGAAATGATCAGCGGCGCGCTGGAACGCTCCAACGTCGATCTGGCCGAAGAAATGGTCGCGCTGCTCACCGCGCAGCGCAATTTTCAGGCCAACGCCCGCGCGATCGATACCGCCACCCAGATCTCGCAGACCGTGCTGAACCTGCGTTCGTAAGTGAGCTGAGACGATGGACCGGCTGATCTACACCGCCATGACCGCGATGAACGCGGCGATGGACCGGCAGCGGGTGGTGGCGAACAACCTCGCCAACGCCAGCACGCCGGGCTTTCGCCAGGAAATCTTCGCGGTCACGCCGGCCGTGCTGCGCGACGGCTCGCTCGAGGCGCGCGCGCCCGCGCGCGGCAATGTGCGCGGTGCGGACATGCGGGTGGGTCGCGTGGTGCCGACCGGCAATACGCTCGACGTGGCGCTGGAGGGTCAGGCGCTGATCGCGTTCCAGTCCCCCGACCGCCAGGGCGAGGTCTATTCCCGCCGCGGCGACCTGCGCGTCGGCGCGACGGGCGTGCTCGAGAATGGCGAGGGACTGGCGGTGCTGGGCGAGACCGGCGCGCCGATCACCGTGCCGCCCGGCTTCGCTCTCAACATCGCTGCCGATGGCACGGTGCTCGCGCGTGATCCGGCCGGAGGCAATCTCCCGGCCGAACCGATCGGGCGCATCCGGCTGGTCAATCCCGAGGGCAGCCCGCTCGCCAAGGGGATCGACAGCTACCTCAAGGTGCCCGCCGCCAATGGCGGCACCGGCGTGTTGCCCCCCGATCCCACCGCGCGCCTCACCCCCGGCGCGCTCGAAATGTCCAATGTCGAGACCGCCGACACGCTGGTGCAGATGATCGAGGCACAGCGCGCCTTCGAACAGCGCGCACGGGTGATCGCCACCGCGGGCGAGCTCGACGAGAGCAGCAGCACGCTGTTGTCGCTGCGCTGAAAATCAAAACGGAGACCTGACCCATGCCCACGTCCGCCCTTCACGTCGCCCGCACCGGCCTTGAGGCCCAGGATGCGCGGATGCGCGTCATCGCCAACAACCTCGCCAATATCGGCACCACCGGCTTCAAGCGCGACCGCGTGGACTTCGCCACGCTCGCCTATCAGGAACAGCGCAGCGCCGGTCAGCCCTCGACCGGGCAGACCGCCTTTGCGGTCGGGCTCAACCTCGGGACGGGCGTGCAGATTCAGGGCACCTCGCGCATCGGCACGCAGGGGACGCTCAACCCCACCGGCAACAATCTCGACATCGCGCTCGATGGTGACGGGTTCTTCCAGGTCGAACTGCCGGGCGGCGGCCAGCCGGGCTATACCCGCGCGGGCAACTTTACGCTGTCAAACGATGGCACGCTGATCACCTCACAGGGCTACGCGCTTCAGCCGCCGATCCAGATCCCGGCGGGCGCGCAGTCGATCACCATCGCGCCCGATGGCACGGTCAGCGCGCTGACCCCCGGCAATGCCGAGGCGACGCTGATCGGCCAGATTTCGGTCGCGAGCTTTCTCAACCCTGCGGGGCTCCGGGCCATCGGCGACAACTTCCTCGTCGAGACCGCCGCGAGCGGCCCGGCCGAGACCGGCTTTGCCGGCGAGAATGGGCGCGGACAGATCCGGCAGGGGATGCTCGAAGCCTCGAACGTCAATGTCGTCGAGGAGCTGGTCGAGATGATCGAGACCCAGCGCGCCTACGAGATCAATTCCCGGATGGTGAGCGCAGTCGACGAAATGCTGCAAAACGCCAACCAGACGCTGTGAGGGATATCATGGAGGGTCGAATTGTATTTGCGCTTGCCGCGCCGTTCCTGCTCGCTGCCTGCCTTGCGGGGGGCGACAAGGGGCCGCAGCCGGGCTTCACCGCACCCCCGCCGCCGGGGATTGTGCAAAGCGTTTCGCAGCAAAGCGATCCCGCATCCGCGCCCGTGCCGGCCCCGCAACCGGCGAGCGCCGGGGCGATCTTCCAGTCGGCGAACGGCTATTCCGGGCTCATCACCGGCACCCGCGCGCGGGCACTGGGCGACATGGTGACGATCATCCTCACCGAATCCATCACCACTTCCAAGAGCACCACCGGCCAGACCAGCCGCGAAGGCAGCCTCGAGATCACCCCGCCGACGCGCGGTCCGCTCGATTTCCTGAACCCCGATGCCCTTAAAGCTGCGGCCGAAGGGTCGTTCACCGGCGGGGGCAATGCTGCGCAGCAGAGCCGCCTCAACGGTGCGGTCGCGGTGACCATCGCCGCGATCTACCCCAACGGGACTGCCGAAGTGGTCGGAGAAAAGCAGATGAAGCTCAGCCAGGGAGACGAGTGGGTGCAATTCGCCGGCCGCATCCGGCTGGTCGATATCGACGGCGACAACCGCCTTGCCTCCTCGCAGGTCGCCAATGCCCGGATCATCTATTCGGGTAAGGGCGCTGTCCAGCAGGCGAGCCGTCCGGGCTGGCTGAGCCGCTTCTTCAACACGATCTCGCCGTTCTGAGGGAGCCGCACCATGAACCGTATCCGCATCCTCGCGCCCATCATCTACCTGCTGATCGCCTTGGTCGCAGGCCAGATTCCCGGCGTCGCCCATGCCGAGCGCATCCGCGATCTCGGCCAGTTCGAAGGGCTGCGCGCCAACCAGCTGACTGGTTACGGCATTGTCGTCGGCCTCGCCGGCACGGGCGACAACAACCTTGCTTATGCCACCGAGGCGATGCGCGGGGTCTCGGGCAGGCTCGGCCTGCCGCTGCCGCCGGGGGTCAGCCCGACCTTGCGCAACGCCGCCGCGGTGATCGTCACCGCCGAACTGCCCGCCTTCGCCAAGCCGGGGCAGCGGATCGATATTACTGTATCCACCCTCGGGCAGGCTTCAAGCCTCAGGGGTGGGGCATTGGTGTTGACCCCGCTCTACGGCGCGGACGGGCAAATCTATGCCATGGCGCAGGGCAATGTGGCGGTGGGCGGGCTGGGCGTGAGCGGGCGCGATGGCTCGCAGGTCAGCGTCAATGTCGCAACTGTCGGCCGGATCGCTGACGGTGCGAGCGTCGAGCGCGCGGTCGCCACCGGGTTCGAGACGGCGCCCGCGCTCAAGTTCAACCTCCACAAGGCCGATTTCCTCACCGCCGCGCGCGTGCGCGATGCGATCAATGCGCGCTATCCCGGCACCGCCTCAATCGCCGACGGCGTGTCGATCGCGCTTGCGCTGCCGCTGGGCAACGACGCGCGCTCGGGGCTGATGGCCGAGATCGAGATGCTTCCTGTCACCCCCGCGCCGGTTGCGGCAAAAGTGGTCGTAAACAGCCGCACGGGGACGGTCGTCATCAACGATGCCGTGCGCCTCGCGCCTGCGGCGGTCAGCCACGGCAAGCTGGTGATCCGGATCGACGAGAACCCCACTGTGGTCCAGCCCGCGCCCTTCAGCCAGGGGCAGACTGCGGTCGAGCAATCCTCCGACATTTCCATCGAAGAGCAATCGAGCCGGGTCGCCTATCTGCCTGCCGCCGCCTCGCTGAATGATGTCGTCGATGCGCTGAACCTCTTGGGCGTGGGCGCGGCGGATCTGGTGGTGATCCTCGAAAGCTTGAAGCAGGCCGGCAGCCTGCAAGCCGAGATGGTGGTGCTGTGATGATCGGGCCGCTCAATTCCGCACGCCCTTCGGCGATTGGGGCCGCCGCCGCGCTGACCCCCGAGCAGGCGGAATTGCGCAAGGCGGCCGAAGGCTTCGAGGCGATCATGGTGCGCAAGATGCTCGAAAGCGCGCGCGCCGCCAAGTTCACCGAGGAGACCCCGCTCACCGGCGGCGCGATGAAGCAATACGAGACGATGCGCGACGAACACTTCGCCGACATCGCCGCCAAATCGGGCGCCTTCGGGTTTGCCCGCAGTATCGAGGCCAGCCTCGCGCAATACCTCCCTGCCAAAGGTGACAGCTGATGCCGACCGCGATTTTCTCGATTGCCCGTTCGGGGCTTACCCAGGCCCGCCGCAGCCTCGAGCTGACGGCGCAAAACGTGGCGAATGCCGATAACCCGAACTTCTCGCGCCGCACCCTCACCCAGAGCGAGCTGGTGCTGACCGGCTCGATCGGCACCAACGCTGCGGATTCGCTCGGCGGTGTGCGTCCCGGGGTGATCGAGCGGGCCGAAAGCGCGCTGGTGCAGCGGCAGGCGCGCGATTCGTCCTCGGCCCTGTCGGCGGCCAATGCCCAGTTCTTCGCTTTGCGGGAGGCCGAAAGCGCGCTCGAAACCTCGGGCGTGTTCACCGGCCTCGTCGATTTCGAGGCTGCGCTGACCCGTCTCCAGAACAACCCGACCGAGCCGGCGCTGCGCCTGTCCGCGCTGGAAGAGGGGCGCAAGTTGGCGGGCAATTTCCGCATTGCCAACGGCACCCTCGCCAATGCGCGCTCTCTGGTGCAGGCCGAGATTGGTGCCAAGACGCTGACCGTCAACGAGCTTGCGGGTGAGCTGGCCACGATCAACGCCGATCTCGTCGGCTCGCGCGAGGGCACGGCAGGCCGCGCGGCGCTGCTCGATGCGCGCGACAAGGCGCTGCGGGGTCTCGCCGAGGAATTTGGTATCAGCGCGACGATAAACCCCAACGGCACCGCCGATGTTGCGCTGAACGGCGCCCCCCCGGTTGCGCTGGTGACAGGCGCGACCACCCAGCCGCTGGCGACCACCTTCGCCGCCGATGGCACGGTGAGCTTCGCTGTGGGCGGCACTGCCTTCGTCCCCTCCGGCGGCGCGATCGCGGGCCGGGCAGGGGCGCTCGCCGAATTGGCAGACCTTCAGACCAGCCTTGATGGCCTTGCGGTCTCGGCGATCACCCTGTCCAACACCGCGCAGGCCAATGGCGTTGGCCTTGACGGCAACCCCGGCCCGCCGCTTTTCGCGGGCACGGGCGCGGGCGACATCACGCTGGTGCTCGCCAGCGCCGATGGCCTTGCGACCGCGCCCGCAGGCGCAAGCCCCGGCAGCCGCGACACCGGCAACCTTGCCGCGCTGATTGCCGCGCTGGGCGATGCAAGCGGGCCGATCACTGGCATCGATTCGCTGCTGCTCGGCCTGTCCAGCCGCGTTTCCGCGCTTGAGACCCGGCGCGATGGCCTCGCCGTGGTTTCCGCCAGCGCCGAGGCCGAGCTGCTGCGCGAGACCGGGGTCGATCTCGATACCGAGGCGGCCAACCTCGTCCGCCTGCAACAGGCCTTCGAGGCCAACAGCCGGGTGATCCAGGTCGCCGCGGAGCTGTTCGATACGATTCTGGGCCTCGGGTAAGGGAACGCAAGCACCATGCCTTCGATCACCAATTCCACCGGTTCCTTCTTCAACCGCTCGCTGGCGCAGATGGCCGAGCTGCGGGCCGGGATCGAGCGCACCCGCACCCAGATCGCCACTGGCAGCAGGATCGAGCGCGGATCGCAGGATCCGGCCGCCGCCGCGCAATTGCGCTCGGTCGCGCGGCGCGAGGCGCTGGCCGAGGTCGAGGGCGACAACGCCGCGCGGCTCGGGCAGGATCTGGAAGCGGCGGCGGGCGAGTTGCAGTCGGTCACCGACCTGCTCCAGCGTGCGCGCGAACTCGCCGTGCAGGCCGCCAGCGCCGCGACAGGGGCCGACGGGCGGCAGGCGATCTCCTTCGAGCTTGAGCAGCTCCAGCAGGAACTTTTCACCCGCGCCAACGCGGTCTCGCTCACCGGCGAGCCGCTGTTCGCGGGCCAATCGACCGGCACCGCCTTTACCCGCGATGCGGCCGGCAATGTCACCTATTCCGGAACGCCCGAGAGCGGCGCGGTGCCGGTTGCGCCGGGCACCGCGATCGAGCGCGGGTTGCCGGGCAGCGAGGTGTTCGAATTCGATCTTGGCGGCACGCCCTCGAGCGCCTTTGCGGTGCTGGCCACGCTCACCACCGCGCTTCAGGGCGGGGCGGGCGATCCGGTCGCGGCGGCCAATGCCAGCCTCGCCGGGATCGACGCCGCGCTCGATACCACCAACCGCGCCGTCACCATCCTCGGCACCCGCAGCGCGTGGGTCGAGCAGGTCGAAGAGCAGCAGGCCGACCGCAGGATCGCGCTCGCCGAGCGTCGCAGCCGGGTGGGTGATACCGACATTGCCGAAGCCATCGCGCGGCTCCAGCAATCGCTCACCGCTCTGGAAGCGAGCCAGTCCGCCTTCGCCCGCGTCAGTTCGCTGACGCTGTTCGACGTGCTGCGTTAAGGAGTCCGGGGTCGTGTTTGCTGCCATCGGCATTGTCGTTCTGCTGGCCATGGTGTTCGGCGGGTTCATGCTCGCCGGGGGCGCCATGGGCCCGGTGCTCGCCGCGCTTCCGCTCGAATTCATGATGATCGGCGGGGCTGCGACCGGCGCGACGCTGATCGGCAACTCGATGCACGAGATCAAGCTTCTGGGTGCCGGGTTAGGCCGGGTGTTCAAGGGCCCCAAATACAACGACCAGGACCATATCGACGCGATCGCGCTGACCTCCAAGCTGATGAAGCTGCTGCGTTCGGAAGGCGCTGTGGCGCTCGAAAGCCATGTTACCGAGCCCGGTTCCTCGACGCTGTTCTCGGAATATCCGCGCCTTCAGGCCGATCCGGTGGTGACCGCGATGATCTGCGATCCGCTGACGCTGATGGTGGTGTCCTCGGGCACGCTCGATACCCATGCGGTCGAGGATATCATCGACAGCGCGATCAAGACCCAGCTGCACGAGATGGACGAGCCGCAGCACATGATCCAGTCGCTCGCCGACGCGCTTCCCGCGCTGGGGATCGTCGCGGCGGTGCTCGGGATCATCAAGACCATGGGCGCGATCGACAAGCCGCCCGAGATCCTCGGCAAGATGATCGGTTCGGCGCTGGTGGGGACCTTCCTCGGCGTGCTGCTCGCCTATGGCTTCGCCGGGCCGTTGGGCGCGCGGCTGAAGCAGATCAACATCCACGACCAGCAGATCTTCCATTCGATCAAGCAGGTGATCATCGCGAGCCTGCACGGCTATCCGCAGCCGCTGGTGCTCGAAGCCGCGCGCTCGGGCCTGCCCCCGGCGCACCGTCCCAAGCTCACCGACCTGCTCGATATGATGCGCGGGCGCTAGGGTTCAAACATGGCCGACGCAGGCGGAGCCATTCCGGCACCCATCATCGTCAAGAAGGTGACCATCATCGAAGGCGGCCACCATGGCGGTGCGTGGAAGGTCGCCTATGCCGACTTCG
>JACESM010000074.1 GCA_013911835.1 Porphyrobacter sp.
GGCGGCTTGCAGCCTGACAGACCCGCGAGGCCGAGCAAAGCGAACGCGAGCAGCCCTCTCATCGGGCGCGGATGAATTCGCGGATGTCGGCGCTGAGCTTGGCGCGGTCCTCGTCGCGGACATACATCATGTGCCCGGCGTCGTAATATTGCCACGTGATCCGGTCCTGCGGGATGCCCGACCGCTTGAGCGAATATTCCGCGCCGAAGAAGGGCGTGGCGAAATCGTAATAGCCCTGCGCGTTGAACAGCCTGAGGCCGCTGTTCTGGCGCATCGCCTGGCCGATCAGCGGGGCGATGTTGAGATAGGCCCCGCGCCCCCCACCGCCGAGCGACCAGTCCCACTGCCCGCCGACATTGCCGATCGCCTGATAGTGGCGGTCGGTCTTGTAACCCAGCGCCTCGCGCGACCAGATGTTGATCGCGGCGGTGTAGCCTGCGTCGATCCCGTAGAAGCTCGGGTCACCGTCGGGGGTCTCACCCGCGTTGTCGTAATCCTTGCCGGTGTAGCGCGCGTCCAATCGCCCGATGGTCAGCCCGCGGTCGCGCAGCAGTTCCTTGTAGAAGCGTTGGTCGGTGACGCGCAGGTTGGCCTGTTCGAGATAGGTTTCCGAAAGGCCGGTGAGCCGCGCCAGCTCCTTGCGCACCGCGGCGCGCTCGTCCGCCGGCAGGTCCTCGCCCTTCAGCAGCGCGGTGGCGAAAGGCCCGATCGCATAGGCGCGCGCCTCGGCCACGATTGCCTCAACCGAGGGTGCCTGAACCTTGCCATGGTACCAGGCAGCGGCGGCCATGTTGGGCAGGGTGACGATATAGGCCAGTTCATTCCCCGGCGTCGGCTCGCGGCCCGCGAAGTCGAGGATTGTCGAGATCAGGATCAATCCGTTCAGCCCGACGTCGTTGTAGGTCGAGCCCTCCAGCTCATCGACCACCATCGCGGTGCGGCTGGTGCCGTAGCTCTCGCCGCCGAGATATTTGGGCGAGGACCAGCGGCCATTGTCGGCGAGCCAGCGCCGGATCACCTGCGCCACCGCGCGCGCATCCTGCCTGAGGCCGTAATATTTCTTGGGATCGGTGCCCTGGGTCAGATAGCTGAACCCCGTCCCCGGCGGGTCGATGAACACGAGGTCGGCGACATCGAGCAGGCTGTCGGGATTGTCGAGCAGCGGAAAAGGCGGCGCGCCGTCGTCCTTGGCGTCCGAGGGAATCGCCACGCGCTTCGGCCCGAAAGCCCCCATCTGCAACCACACCGAGCCCGATCCCGGCCCGCCATTGAAGAGGAAGAATACCGGCCGGTTCGGGTCCGCCGGGGTCTTCACATAGGAAGTGGTGACAATCACCGCCTCGGCCTTCCCCGCCTCGTCCGAAAGGATCGTGTCGGCGATGGTGGCCTTGTAGGTGACGCGCTGCCCGCCAAAGGTGCCGGTGAGGTCGCGGGAGCGGGTTTGCGGTTCGGGCGACGCGGCGGGTTTGACGGCGGCTTCCGCCTTGGGCGCGTCCTGCGCGAGGGAGGGGGCGGTGAGGACGAAAGTGCCGGCGGCGGCCAGCAGGCCAAGGATTCGGGCGTTCATGGGGGAGGGGAGTGGCAGGCTTGTGCCAGCCGTTCAAGGGGCGCGCCTCGGGCTATCCGCCTCTATGCGACTATCGGTTCAGGCTGCTGCGTAGATCGCCGGGCGATAGCGAGGTTCGGGGATGGGGAGACCGCACTCACTTGCGGTTTCCAACCAGAGCTCCATCGCTTCCTGGATACTGGCGACGGCCTCGTCCGGCGTGTCCCCGTGCGCCGAGCAATACTTGAGATCGGGGACGTCTGCGATCCAGCAGCCGTCATCATCCGACCAAAAGAGATTGATGTGATAATGCGCGGACTTCATGCCTCCATATGTAGGTCATAATCCCTTACCAGTTCAAGAAGGCGTTTCACCTGATAGGGCAAGGCGTCCTTTCCGCGCGGCTGGATGGTCAGAAGTGCGGGGATTGCCGGATGCTTGTAATTGCGATGACTGCCTTTGCCAGAACGCATCTCGAACCCGAATGCGACGAGCAGCGCCTCGAAGTCCCTGAAGGAGATTTGGAGCTTCGGGTTGGCGAGGAGGCTGGTGTAGAGCTTGTCGGGACGGGTCATGGTTAATTGCCATGAGCCTGATTGTTGCGGATGAATTCAAGTCGCCGCCATGCCTTGTCGCTCGGGCGCCTCGCCTCCCAAAACCTAAGCCCGTTTACATTTGTGCCGGTGATCGCTGCGGCAGCAGCCGATGGGCTAGCGTGATGCTGACCATCGTGGTCGACCCAATCATTGCTTGCAATTGCCGCTTCGTATTGTCGGCCTTTGTATCTTGCTCGTAACTTAGTCCCGTGAGGCAGGAATAGCCCTCTCGAGAAAAAGCCATGGCCTGCCGGACGTCCAATCTGATCGGCTCCACCTACGATTGCAGCCAGTGCGTTCACTATTGCGGGCTCGGGCGGTAGCTCTTCAGCTATTGAGTCTAAACCCAGTAGCTCCCGCACCACGTCATTGTGAGTCTGGCCCTCAAACTCTAATCGCGCTGTTAGCGCCTTAAAGACCTCTAAATCGACTGATACTGTGTGCATAGCAGCTCCTTTAGCTACTAAATAGCACTATAGCCTCTCAAGTCAAGGCTTCCCGCCCATCCGCTTCGCCCGCACCTTCCCGAACCGCGTCTTGCGCGTCCCCGGTTTGCCCTCGTTGCTCCGCCCCACGATCGGCGCGCGTTTCTCGCCATCGGGGATGCCGAGCTCGTCCGCCTCCAGCCGCCGGATTTCGTCGCGCAACCTGCCTGCCTCTTCGAACTCCAGATTGGCCGCCGCGTCGCGCATGCGCTTTTCGAGGTCTTCGATGTAGCTGCGCAGGTTGTGGCCGACGAGGTTGTTGCGTTCCGGATCGCCGGTATCCACCAGCACCGAATCCTGCGCTGCCGAGTGCGCGACGATGTCGTGGATGTTGCGCTTGATCGTGGTGGGCGTGATGCCGTGTTCGGCGTTGTAGGCTTCCTGCTTCGACCGGCGGCGGTCGGTTTCCGCGAGCGCGCGCTCCATCGAGCCGGTGATGCGGTCCGCGTACAGGATCACCCGGCCATCGACATTGCGCGCCGCGCGGCCGATGGTCTGGATGAGGCTCGTCTCGGAGCGCAGGAAGCCTTCCTTATCGGCGTCGAGGATCGTAACCAGCCCGCATTCGGGAATGTCGAGGCCCTCGCGCAGCAGGTTGATGCCGACCAGCACGTCATAGACCCCGAGGCGCAGGTCACGGATCAGCTCGATGCGCTCCAGCGTCTCGACGTCCGAGTGCATGTAGCGCACGCGCACGCCCGCCTCGTGCATGAATTCGGTGAGGTCTTCGGCCATGCGCTTGGTGAGCGTGGTCACAAGCGTGCGGTAGCCCTTCGCTGCGGTCGCCTTGCACTCGGTGATGCAGTCCTGCACCTGGTCCTCTACGGGTCTGATTTCCACCGGCGGGTCGATGAGGCCGGTGGGGCGGATCACCTGTTCGGCAAAGACGCCGCCGGTCTGCTCCATTTCCCAGCTTCCCGGCGTGGCGCTGACGGCGAAGGTCTGCGGGCGCATCGCGTCCCATTCGTTGAAGCGCAGCGGGCGGTTGTCGATGCAGGAGGGCAGGCGGAAGCCGTATTCGGCGAGGGTCAGCTTGCGGCGGTGGTCACCCTTTGCCATCGCGCCGATCTGCGGCACGGTCTGGTGGCTTTCATCGACGAACAGCAGCGCATTTTCGGGCAGGTATTCGAACAGGGTCGGTGGCGGCTCGCCGGGGAGGCGGCCGGTGAGGAAGCGGCTGTAGTTCTCGATCCCCACGCAGGAACCGGTCGCGGCGATCATCTCGAGGTCAAAGTGGGTGCGCTGTTCCAAGCGTTGGCGCTCCAACAGCTTGCCTTCTGCCTCCAGCTCCTTGAGCCGCTCCTCGAGCTCGAATTTGATCGCGGCTGCCGCCTGTTTCATCGTCGGCCCCGGCGTCACATAGTGCGAATTGGCATAGACCCGCACCTTCTCAAGGCCTGCGCCCTTGGTGCCGGTGAGCGGATCGAATTCGCTGATCGCCTCGATCTCGTCACCAAAAAAACTCACCCGCCAGGCCATGTCCTCATAGTGCGAGGGGAAGATCTCCAAGCTGTCCCCGCGCACGCGAAAACAGCCGCGGGTGAAGGCGGCGTCGTTGCGCTTGTATTGCAGTGCGACGAGCTTGCGGATCAACTCGCGCTGGTCGACGCTTTCCCCCACCTTGATGTCGAAGATCATCGCCGAATAGGTCTCGACCGAGCCGATCCCGTAGAGGCATGAGACCGAGGCGACGATGATCACGTCGTCGCGTTCCAGCAGCGCGCGGGTGGCCGAGTGGCGCATCCGGTCGATTGCCTCGTTCACCGAGCTTTCCTTCTCGATATAGGTGTCCGAGCGGGGCACATAGGCTTCGGGCTGGTAGTAGTCGTAGTAACTAACGAAATACTCGACCGCGTTTTCGGGGAAGAAGCTCTTGAATTCGCCGTAAAGCTGCGCGGCGAGGATCTTGTTGGGGGCGAGGATCAGGGCGGGGCGCTGGAGCGTTGCGATCACCTTGGCCATGGTGAAGGTCTTGCCGCTACCGGTGACGCCGAGCAGCACCTGCGTCTTCTCGCCCGTGAGCGCGCTTTCGCACAATTCGGCGATCGCGGTCGGCTGGTCGCCCGCCGGTTCGTATTCGGAGACCAGCTTGAACGGGATGCCGCCCATCGACTTGTCGGGGCGGGCGGGGCGGTGCGGGGTGAAGTCCGCGCCCGTTTCGGGCTCGTCCAGTCCGCGGCGGATCACGAGTTCGGCCATGGCTCAGATATGGTGCGTCATAGACACCGATGCAATTGTTGCTAGGCGGTCTACTACCCGCCCGGACATGATTGTCGACCGATGCTCAGGATATGTTCGACATCATGCGGTTTGAAACTGCTAAATGCCCGAATGCTCTGACTTGCATCTTGGCGAAGCGCGATCCCCCCGTGTGCCCTTGCGACCAAAGCGTATCTGGCGTCTGTTCTGTCGCGCAGAGTGAAGTTAAATAGCCTTTCAAGCTTATTTCCCGCGCCAATGCGCTCTGTCCGCTTGATAGTCTCAGTGTAGATTGGTTTAGCAGCGTCAATCAACTTCATGGTTCCGCTGGAAGCGACATAGTCTCCTTCCTGTAGTGCAACAAATGGAAGCGCGTACACTTCAAAATCTACGTGAGTTATCTCAAGGGCAAGCTTACCTGCGTTAGGGATCACAAATTTCCCGGCTACATAACACTCTCCGTTATCAACGAACTTAGGATTGTTAGGAAAAATTTCGATAGTATGGTCCACAGTCGGAAGTGATTCTGCACTTAACGCCTTGTTTTCAAGTTCAAGAGTCGCGGAATCCTTTTCTATTAGGTCTGTGCCTGCATAAAATGTCCACCAAGCCCCAATAGCGGCTATTATCCACTTGGCTAAAAGATCCAATTGCTCGCGGCGTTCCTGATTCAAAAATCCCGACATTTGATCTTCTCCACCCCCATTTCAAGTGTCAAATATGTTTAAACTATTGAAATATAGCGATTTGCATTTTGGGGAAAATTCAATCACGCTGATCTCAGTTTTCTCGTTGGCGAAGGATTCTTCGATGAGATTCTTGACAGCCTTGGTCGTGTTACAGCTTGTCTCTATCCTAAATTTGGCTGCATGCAGTGACGTAAAACATGAAGCGGTCATTGTTGATAGGGATCGGAAACTAGTCGAAAAAAAGGAGGCCAAGCAGGCCGAATCGGCGGGCCTCAAGCCGCAGCCGGGGCTCTACAAGACCACCATCACCCTGACCGGGATCGACATTCCCGGGCTGCCCGAGGACATGAAGGGCCACGGCGCGGGCCTTGTCCGCACGCTCGAGAGCTGCCTCACCCAGGCCGAGGTCGACCGGGGCTTCGAGACGCTGCTCGTCAAGGGGCAGGACGGCGCCTGCAGCTTCGAGAACTTCGCGCTGAAGGACGGCGCTTTTCAGGCGATGCTGGTGTGCGAGGCGCAAGGAGCGACCACGCGCACCGCGATGGAGGGCACTGCCACCGCCACCGGAGCGGATTTCACCGCCGCCACGAAGATGGGTTTCGGCGGAACCGAGGGGACGATGAGTGTCTCCGGCCAGCACCGGCGGGCGGGCGATTGTCCGGCCGAGGCGGAGACCCCGCCGCCGGCCAAGTAAAATGTGTCGGATTTGTTACGTGCGTTACAATTAATTGAACATTCAGCGCAGGTCTGGCTTTACGGCGGCCATGGCCACGCGCTTCGCCTTTGATTCTTCACGCCTCCCCGCCCCGCTGATCGCAGCGGCGAGCGCGGCAGGCGGCCGCGCGCAGCAGGCCTATAACGCTACCGATTTCGCCCGCCGGGTCGCACTGGCACGCGAAGCCATTCCTGAGGAGCACGAGCTTGGCAAGCCGCGCCTCATGCGCCTGCTGGGCGAGGCCCAGGTGCTGGCCGAGCCGCTGCGCCGTCCGCGCCGCAAGCTCGAAATCGCGCCCACCGCCAATCCGCAGGTGGCGATGATCCTCCCCGGCTTTGCCACACACCCGATGCGGATGCGCTACCTCGCGCGCGCGCTCGAGAGCGCCGGGCACATCACCAAGCGCTGGGGGCTGGGCCGCAACTGGGGCCCCGATCCCGAACGCTTCGACGCGATCGAGGAGCGCCTGCTCGAGCTCCACGCGCGTCACGGGCGCAAGGTGGTGCTGATCGGCTGGAGCCTCGGCGGGCTCTACGCGCGCGAGATCGCCAAGCGCCAGCCGGGGAGCGTTGCCAAGGTGATCTCGATGGGCTCGCCCTTCAGCGGCTCCCCGCGCGCCAACAACGTCTGGCGCGCCTACCAGTTCATCACCGGGCACTCGGTGGACGCGCCCCCGATCGCTGCCCAGCTGCACGTCAAGCCCCCGGTCGAGACAGTCGCGTTGTGGAGCGCCAGTGACGGCGTCATCGGCCCCCGCTGCGCCGCGGGCCGCCCCGGCGAGCGCGACCGCGCGGTGGCGGTGCGCTGCACCCACATGGGCTTCACCTATGATCCGATGGTGATCCAGACGCTGCTCGCCGAGCTGGAGAGCGTGCGGGGGTGAGTCAGTTGCGCGCGGTGCTTACGGCTTACCATCCCTCCTCGTCACCCCGTGCTTGACACGGGGCCCGGCTTTTCTTCTTCGATCGTCGCTGCGATATCAGCCCGATGGAGAAGGGCGGCTGGGTCTACATCATGGCAAACCGCTATCGCGGCGGCATGTATGTCGGCGTGACGGCGGATGCCTTGGCCCGGGTGTACCAGCATCGCGAAGGGACGGGTTCTCGCCACGTCAGGGACTTTGGGAAAACCCGCCTCGTTTATCTCGAACACCATGCGACCATCGAGGGCGCCATTCTCCGCGAGAAGCTCGTCAAGAAATGGCGGCGCGAGTGGAAGTTCGCGCTGATCGAGGCCCAGAACCCCGAATGGGACGATCTCTGGGACCAATGGTTTGCACCCGAGGCGGGGCAGAAGTAGCCAAGCCCCGTGTCAAGCACGGGGTGACGAAGAGGAGCAAAGTCCGCTCCAAGGTCGTTCCTGAATGTCAGCATGTGCTGGCGATACCGGCAAACCGCACGTTCCGCTGCCACCGCCGGTTGCGTTGAGGGCCGCCCCACCCACACCCCCTTCCACCTACGTCAAATACCCCAGCCGCTTTCCTTTTGTGAAAGCCCGGCTAAGGTGGTGCCACTAAGTCATTTTGCGAAGGGTCGATGCAGGCGCGGGGCGGTAATTTCGACGAGATGTTCGACGAGGCAGGCAACACCCGCCCCGCCTATGCCGAATATTGCCGCTGGTTCGAGGAACAGCCGCCCGAACTGATGCGCCGCAAGAACCGCGAGGCGGATGACACCTTCCGGCGCACCGGCATCACCTTTAACGTCTATGGCGAGAACGAGGCCGAGGAACGTCTCATCCCCTTCGACATGGTGCCGCGCATCATCACCGCCGCCGAATGGCGCAAGCTGTCGCGCGGGATCGAGCAGCGGGTGCGCGCGCTCAACTCCTTCCTCTACGATCTCTACCACCGGCAGGAGATCGTGCGCGCGGGCCGTCTGCCCGAGCGGCTACTTCGCAAGAACGACGCGTGGCTCGCCAACATGGTCGGCTTCACTCCGCCCGGGGGCATCTACACCCATATCGTCGGCATCGACCTCGTGCGCACCGGGCCGGACGAGTTCTTCGTGCTCGAAGACAACGCCCGCACCCCCTCGGGCGTGTCCTACATGCTCGAGAACCGCGAGACGATGATGGGGATGTTCCCCGATCTGTTCAGCCGGATCGGGGTGGAGAGCGTCTCCAACTACCCGCGCCGCCTCGCGCGCAGCCTTGCGGCCTGCGTCCCGCCTGCCTTCGGCGGGGGCAAGCCGACCGTCGCGGTGCTGACGCCGGGCATCTTCAACTCGGCCTATTTCGAGCACGCCTTCCTCGCCGACCAGATGGGCGCCGAATTGGTCGAGGGCAGCGACCTGCGCGTCACTGGCGGGCGGGTGCAGATGCGCACCACCAGCGGCTACAAGCCGATCGACGTGCTCTATCGCCGGGTCGACGACGAATTCCTCGATCCGCTCACCTTCAACCCGGATTCTGTGCTGGGCGTGCCGGGGATCATGGATGTCTATCGCGCGGGCGGGATCACCATCGCCAATGCGCCGGGCACGGGGGTGGCCGACGACAAGGCGATCTACAGCTTCATGCCCGAGATCGTCGAATTCTACACCGGCGAGCGGCCCTTGCTGCCCAACGTCCAGACCTGGCGGTGTGCGGACAAGGACAGCCTTGCCTATGTGCTCGACAACCTTGCGGAACTGGTGGTCAAGGAAGTCCACGGATCGGGCGGCTATGGCATGTTGATCGGGCCGACGTCGTCCAGGCGCGAGATCGCCGCCTTCCGCGAGAAGCTGGTCGCCAAGCCTGACAATTACATCGCCCAGCCCACGCTCGCGCTGTCGACCTGCCCGATCTACACTGCCAAGGGCCTCGCGCCCCGGCACCTTGATTTGAGGCCCTTCGTGCTGGTCAGCCCGGAAGGGATCGACATCACACCGGGGGGGCTGACGCGGGTGGCGCTCAAGAAGGGGTCGCTGGTGGTCAATTCCAGTCAGGGGGGCGGCACCAAGGACACCTGGGTGCTGAAGGACTGAGATGCTCGGCAGAACCGCAAATGGCCTGTTCTGGATGTTCCGCTATCTCGAGCGGGCCGAGAACACCGCGCGCCTGCTCGAAGCCGCGCTGCGCATGGCGCTGACCCGCGATGTGGTGACTGCCGAGGCCGAATGGCGCTCGGTGATCGCCACGCTCGGCCTGCAGCGGGCCTATCAGGCTGTGCACGAGAGCTATGACGGCACGCAGGTCTGGAACTTCGTGCTGCGCGGGCCTTCCAACCCCGGCAATGTCCGGGCGATGTTCGCAGCGGTGCGTTCGAATGCGCGCGAGAGCCGCATCAACATCAGCTCGGACGTGTGGGAGGCGGTCAACGAGAACTGGATGCGGCTCGACCGCCTGCTTGCGCGCCCCGTCGGCCAGACCATGGTGGGCGAGGTGCTGGCCGCGATCCGGCGTGCGGGCACGCAGGTCCACGGCGCCTTCGACGGGTCGATCCTGCGCGACGAGGGCTACCACTTCGCCCGCGCGGGCACCTTCATCGAGCGCGCGGATTCGACCGCGCGCATTCTCGACATGAAATACTTCCTGCTGCTGCCCTCGCTCTCCTATGTCGGATCGAGCCTCGATACCGGACAGTGGGAACAGGTGCTGCGCTCGGTCGCGGGGGCGCGGGTCTATAGCTGGCTCAATGCCGGGCAGATCGAGGCGCGCGGGATCGTCGAATTCGTGGTGCTCGATGATCGCTTCCCGCGCAGCCTCGCCTTCTGCCGCAGCGCCTTGCGCGGTTGCCTCGGCGCGCTTGCCCACACGCATGGGGTGGAGGGGCAGGCCGTGGCGCTGATGCGCGAGGCCGACACCCGGATCAGCCACCTCACCGTCGACCAGATTTTCGAGCAGGGGCTGCACGAATTCCTCGTCGATTTCCTCGCCCGCAACAACGCCATCGCCCGCGCGATCGCCGAGGATTACCGGTTCCACGCATGAGCAAGCTCAAACTCCAGGTCCGCCACACCACGCATTACGCTTTCAGCGAACCGGTGGTGCACGCGCTCCAGCGGCTGCGGCTGACGCCGAAGGAGACGCAGGGGCAGCGGATCATCGATTGGCAGATGCGGCTGGAGAACGCCCATGCCGAGCTCCAGTATGACGACCAGCATTTCAACCACGTCACCCTGATCGGCCTGACGCCGGGCGCGCGCGAGGTGACGGTGACGTGCGAAGGCGTGGTCGAGACCGAGGACAATGCCGGGGTGATCGGCCGCCATTCGGGGCACCTCCCGCTTTGGAGCTTCCTGCGCCAGACCCCGCTGACCCGCCCCGGCCCGCGGATGCGCGGGCTGCTGCGCGATGTCCCGGCGAGCGACACCAGAAAGCCGCTCGATTTCCTCCACGCGCTCTCCGCGCTGATCCGCGAGCGTATCGCCTATGAAGCCGGCCGCACCCATTCGGCCACCACCGCCGAGGAAGCGGTCGGTCAGGCTGCGGGGGTGTGTCAGGATCACGCGCACGTCTTCATTGCTGCCGCGCGGGCGAGCGGCGTTCCGGCGCGCTATGTCTCGGGCTACCTGCTGATGGACGACCGGATCGAACAGGAGGCCACCCACGCCTGGGCCGAGGCCCATGTCGAGGGACTGGGGTGGGTCGGCTTTGATGTCTCTAACGGCATTTCGCCCGACCCGCGCTACGTGCGCGTCGCTACGGGGAGCGACTACCGCGATGCGGCGCCGGTGACCGGCATCAGCATAGGCGCGAGCGACCAGGTGCTGACCGTGGGCGTTGCGGTCGAGGCCCGCAAGCCGGGTGCGCAGAGCCAGAGCCAGTCGCAAGGCCAGTCGAACCAATAATCCGATAGACCTGAAAGTTCGCTTGCGCTTGGGCCCTTTGCGCTTGGCCCTTCATCGCGCTAGGGCGGGGCGGGGCGCGGTCGATGCGGACCAAGGGGAAGGATGACGGGATGACCTATTGCGTTGGCATGGTGCTCGACAAGGGCCTGGTCCTGATGAGCGACACGCGCACCAATTCGGGCGTCGACAACATCTCGACCTTCCGCAAGCTGTTCCACTGGAGCGTGCCGGGCGAGCGGATCATCGCGGTGATGACCGCAGGCAACCTCGCCACCACCCAGGCCGTGATCAGCCAGCTGGAAGAACGCACCAAGGCGCCTTCCGAGCGCGACAACTGCCTCATCAAGGGGCCGACCATGTTCCAGGTCGCGACCGAGATCGGCCGCTTGCTGCGCA
>JACESM010000075.1 GCA_013911835.1 Porphyrobacter sp.
GCCGCGCGCGGGATCGATCTGCCCACCCTGAGCCTCGTCGTTCATGTCGAGCTGCCGCGCGATGCCGAGACATTGCAGCACCGCTCGGGCCGCACGGGGCGCGCGGGCCGCAAGGGGGTAGCGGTGCTGATCGTGCCCTTCTCCGCCCGCCGCCGGGTTGAGGCCATGCTGGGCCGCGCGCAGATCGCTGCCGAGTGGCAGGATGTGCCGGGCCCCGAGATGATCGCGACGCGCGACCGCGAGCGCCTGCTCGAAAAGCTGCTCGCGCCCACGCAGTTCGACGAGGCCGACCGCGAGCTCGCCCAGCGCCTGCTCGCCGAACGCTCGCCCGAAGACATCGCCGCGATGCTCGTCCACGCCCACCGCGCGCGCCTGCCCGGGCCCGAGGAGATCACCGCCAACAGCCGCGAGGCGCAGAAGGAGCGCCACCGCCCGGGCTTCGAGGACACGGTGTGGTTCCGGATGGAGATCGGCCGCAGCGACGGGGCCGACCCGCGCTGGCTGCTGCCGCTGATCTGCCGCCGCGGGCATGTGACGCGCGGCGAGATCGGCGCAATCCGCATCGGGCAGGCCGAGACCTATTTCCAGATCCCGCGCGCGCTTGCCGACAAATATGCCGCCACCGCCGCGCGCACGGCGGAGAGCGAGGGTGAGGAACAGCCGCTGCTGATCGAACGATCGGACTCCGGCCCGCGTGAGGCGGCGCGCAGCAACCGCCAGCTGCGCCCGTCGCGCAGCGGAAACGACAATGCCTACGTCAAGGCCAAGCCGCCGCAGCGCGGGTTCGCCAAGGGCGGCCCCGGCCCGCGGCCCGCACCGGCTCCGGGCGGCGGCGGTCCGAAGCCCGGTAAGCCCGCACACAAGCGCAAGTTCAAGCACTCCTGACGCCGCGCGTCAGGCGCGCCTGCCTCAGCGCGGGAGTGCGGAGACCCCCATCAGCGCCTCGTCAACCGCGCGCGCGGCCTGGCGGCCCTCGCGGATTGCCCAGACGACGAGGCTCTGCCCGCGCCGCATGTCGCCGCAGGCGAACACATCGGGCTCGCTGGTGGCATAGCTGTTGGTATCGGCCGCGACATTGCCGCGCGCATCCACCGTGACGCCCGCCTGTTCGAGCAGGCCGGCCTTGCGCGGGCCGACGAAGCCCATCGCGAGCAGGATCAGATCGGCCGGGATGGTGAATTCGCTGCCGGCGATTTCCTGCATCTGGCGGTCGACCCACTCGACGCGCACGCATTCGAGCCCGGTGACCTTCTCGCCATCGCCGATCACGCGCTTGGCGAGCACCGCCCAGTCGCGCTCCACGCCTTCCTGGTGCGAGGACGAGGTGCGCAGCTTCATCGGCCAGTCGGGCCAGGTCAGCGCCTTGTCTTCCTTTTCGGGCGGCTTGGGCATGATTTCGAGCTGGGTGACGCTCTTGGCGCCCTGCCGGTTCGAGGTGCCGACACAGTCGCTCCCGGTATCCCCGCCGCCGAGCACCACGACATGCTTGCCGGTCGCGGTGAGGCTGCCGCGCGGGGCGGCGCGCAGTTCATCATCGCCCGCGACGCGCTTGTTCTGCTGGGTGAGGAACTCCATCGCGAGGCGCACGCCGGGCATCTCCGCGCCCGGGATCTGGAGCTGGCGCGCATCCTCGGCGCCGCCCGCCAGCACCACCGCGTCGAAGTTCTCCTTCAGCGAAGCAAAGGAAATGTCGACGCCGACTTCCTTGGAGGTTTTGAACGTCACGCCTTCCGCTTCCATCTGCACGCAGCGGCGGTTGATGAGGTGCTTTTCCATCTTGAAGTCGGGGATGCCGTAGCGCAGCAGCCCGCCGACGCGGTCCGACTTCTCGAACACGGTGACCGAGTGCCCGGCGCGCGCGAGCTGCTGCGCGCAAGCCAAGCCCGCCGGGCCCGAGCCGACCACCGCGACCGACTTGCCGGTCTTGGTCGCGGGTACCTGCGGCGTGATCCAGCCTTCCTGCCACCCTCGGTCGACAATCGCGCATTCGATCGACTTGATGGTCACCGGCTGATCGATGATGTTGAGCGTGCACGCCGCTTCGCACGGCGCGGGGCAGATGCGGCCCGTGAATTCGGGGAAGTTGTTGGTGGAATGGAGGTTGGCGAGCGCGCGCTTCCAGTCCGCCTCGTAGACGAGGTGGTTCCAGTCCGGGATCATGTTGTTCACCGGACAGCCGTTGTGGCAGTAGGGAATGCCGCAATTCATGCAGCGCGAGGCCTGCCCGGCCAGCGTCGCATCATCCGGCTGGATGACGAATTCGCGGTAGTTCTTCAGGCGTTCCTTGGGATCGAGATAATCCCGCTCGCGGCGGTCCAGCTCGAGAAATCCGGTTTCCTTGCCCACGTGTCTTTACCTTCTCATGTTCCGTAGGCCCACCCCGCTGCGACTAGGCGGCAGTGCCGCCAAGTCTCGCTCCCCTCCCGCTTGCGGGAGGGGTTGGGGGTGGGAATGACTTACTCCGCCGCGACGCTTTCCGCCTCGGCACGTTCCGCTTCGAGCTTCTTGAGCGCCGCCGCATAGTCGCGCGGCATCACCTTGACGAACTTGCCCAGCGCCGCGTCCCAGTCCGCCAGCAATTCGCCCGCCAGCTTGGAGCCGGTATGGAGCTGGTGGCGTTCGATCAGGATACGCAGCCGCTCGGCATCGTGACGCAGCATGTCGCCCATGCCGAAATCGTTGACGCTGCGCGGACGTTGAGACGGGCGGCCCGTGCCTTCCTCGGCATCCTGCACGGCCGAAACCTGCAGCAGATCGACCTGCGCGTGGTTCACGAGGTTCGTGAAGGCACCATCGGGATCATAGACATAGGCGACCCCGCCGCTCATCCCGGCAGCGAAGTTGCGCCCGGTCTTGCCGAGCACGACCACCACGCCGCCGGTCATGTATTCGCAGCCGTGATCCCCGGTGCCTTCGACCACCGCGATGGCGCCCGAGTTGCGCACCGCGAAACGCTCGCCCGCGACGCCGTTGAAATAGGCCTCGCCCGCGATCGCGCCATACATCACCGTGTTGCCGACGATGATATTGTCCTGCGAAGCGCGCGGCGCGTCCGCAGGCTGGCGCACGATGATGCGACCGCCCGAGAGGCCCTTGCCGACATAGTCATTGGCATCGCCGACCAGATCGAGC
Source organism: Porphyrobacter sp. (assembly GCA_013911835.1). Classification (GTDB taxonomy): domain Bacteria; phylum Pseudomonadota; class Alphaproteobacteria; order Sphingomonadales; family Sphingomonadaceae; genus Erythrobacter. The sequence goes on from JACESM010000075.1 coordinate 3,133, forward strand.
GTCACCCCATGGGCCAGCCACGCGCCGAAGCTCTGACCGGCCACGCCCGTCAGGTTGATGCGGATCGTGTCAGTCGGCAGGCCTTCGTGACCATGCGCCTTGGCAATCTCGCCCGAGAGCATCGCGCCGACCGTGCGGTTGACGTTGCGCACTTCGCTCGAGATTTGCACCGGCGCCTTGGTGTCGATCGCGGTGCGGCAATCGGCGATCAGCTTGTTGTCGAGCGCGCCGTCGAGCCCATGATCCTGCACGCCGATCTGGCGCAGCGAGGCCCCTTCCTTGAGCGGCACCTGGTGGAGGATGCGGCCCAGATCGATCCCGCGCGCCTTCCAGTGACGCTCCATCCGGCGGGTGTCGAGCTTGTCGACCCGGCCGACCATTTCGGCGACTGTGCGGAAGCCCATCTCGGCCATGATCTGCCGCAATTCCTCGGCGACGAAGAACATGTAATTGACCACGTGTTCGGGCTGGCCGGTGAAGCGCGCGCGCAGCACCGGGTCCTGCGTTGCGACGCCGACGGGGCAGGTGTTGAGGTGGCACTTCCTCATCATGATGCAGCCGGCTGCGATCAGCGGTGCAGTCGCAAAGCCGAACTCGTCTGCGCCCAGCAGCGCGCCAATCGCCACATCGCGCCCGGTGCGCAGGCCGCCATCGACCTGCACCGCGATCCGTGCGCGCAGATCATTGAGCAGCAGCGTCTGCTGGGTCTCGGCCAAGCCGATCTCCCAGGGCGAGCCTGCGTGCGTCAGCGAGGTCAGCGGCGATGCGCCGGTGCCCCCATCATAGCCCGCGATGGTGACATGGTCCGCGCGCGCCTTGGAGACGCCCGCAGCAACCGTGCCGACGCCGACTTCGGACACCAGCTTCACGGAGATGCGCGCGACGGGGTTCACGTTCTTGAGATCGTGGATCAGCTGCGCGAGGTCTTCGATCGAATAGATGTCGTGGTGCGGCGGGGGCGAGATCAGGCCCACACCCGGAGTCGAGTGCCGCACCGCGCCGATGCGCTTGTCGACCTTGTGGCCGGGCAGCTGCCCGCCCTCACCCGGCTTTGCGCCTTGGGCCATCTTGATCTGGATGTCGTCGGAATTGACGAGGTATTCGGTCGTCACGCCGAAGCGGCCGCTGGCAACCTGCTTGATGCGGCTGCGCATCGAATCGCCGTTGGCGAGCGGCTTGAACCGGAATGGCTCCTCCCCGCCCTCCCCCGTGTTCGAACGCCCGCCGATGCGGTTCATCGCGATCGCCATGGTCGAATGCGCTTCGTGGCTGATCGAGCCGAGGCTCATCGCGCCGGTGGAGAAACGCTTCACGATCTCGGCCGCGGGCTCCACTTCATCGAGCGGGATCGGCTGCGCGGCCTTCTTGAACTCGAGCAGGCCGCGGATCGTCAGCAACCGTTCGGACTGCTCGTTGATCGACTTGGCGAATTCCTCGTAGTTCTTCGGATCATTGCCGCGCACCGCGTGCTGCAATTGCGCGACGTTCTGCGGCGTCCAAGCATGCTCCTCGCCGCGCAGGCGGTATTGGTAGATCCCGCCGACATCGAGCATCCCGTCATAGAGCGGGTTGTCGCCGTAAGCCTGCCCGTGACGGCGCAGCGCTTCCTCGGCGACTTCGGCAAGGCCGATGCCCTCGATGGTGGTGGCGGTGCCGGTGAAATACTTCTCCACGAAGGCGGTCGACAGGCCGACCGCGTCGAAAATCTGCGCGCCGCAGTACGACTGGTAGGTCGAAATGCCCATCTTGGACATGACCTTGCGGATGCCCTTGCCGATGGCCTTGATGAAATTCTGCTGCACCTTGTAGGCGGGCAGATCGGGGTGACGCTTGGCGCGCAGCGCTTCCAATGTCTCGAAGGCGAGATAGGGGTTGATCGCTTCCGCCCCGTAGCCTGCGAGCACGCAGAAGTGGTGCACCTCGCGCGCCTCTCCGGTCTCGACGACGAGGCCGGCATTCATCCGCAGGCCCTGCCGCACGAGGTGATGGTGTACGGCAGCGGTCGCCAGCAGCGCGGGCATGGGGACGCGGGTCTCGGACTGACCGCGGTCGCTGAGGACGAGGATGTTGTGGTCCTGCAGCACCGCTTCGGTGGCGGCCCAGCACATTTCCTTCAATGCCATTTCAAGGCCTTCAGCCCCGGTGCTGGCATCCCATGTGATGTCGATGGTGGCGCAGCGGAATGCGCCGTCGAGCGCCTCTTCCACCGAGCGGATCTTGGCCAGATCCTCGTTCGTCAGGATCGGCTGATCGACTTCCAACCGCTTGTGCGTCCCCGCATCGCGGCCCAGCAGGTTCGGGCGCGGGCCGATCATGCTGGTGAGGCTCATCACCAGCTCCTCGCGGATCGGATCGATCGGCGGGTTGGTGACCTGCGCGAAGTTCTGCTTGAAATAGTCGTAGAGCAGCCGCGCACGGTCGCTCAGCACGGCAATCGGCGTGTCGGTGCCCATCGAACCGATGGGATCGTCCGCATCCACCGCCATCGGTTCGAGGAAGCGGGTGATGTCCTCCTGCGTGTAGCCGAAGGCCTGCTGGCGGGTGAGCAGCGTGCCCTCCTCGGCCGGGATCGCCGCGAGTTCAGGCACCACGTCGGTGATGTCCTCCAGCTTGTACTGCGCCTGATGCAGCCACTCGGCATAGGGCTCGGCCCCGGCGAGATCGGCCTTCAGCTCGTCATCCTCGATGATGCGGCCCTGCTCGAGGTCGATCAGCAGCATCTTGCCGGGCTGCAGCCGCCACTTGCGCACGATATCGGCCTCGGCAAAGGGCAGGACGCCGCTTTCCGAGGCGAGGCAGACAATATCGTCCTTGGTGACGCAGAAACGCGCTGGCCGGAGCCCGTTGCGGTCAAGCGTCGCGCCGATCTGGCGGCCGTCAGTGAAGCACACCGATGCCGGGCCGTCCCACGGCTCCATCAGCGCGGCGTGATATTCGTAGAAGGCGCGCCGTTCGGGCGTCATCAGCGGGTTGCCGGCCCAGGCCTCGGGGATGAGGATCATCATCGCATGGGCAAGGGAGTATCCCCCCGCAATCAGCAGCTCGAGCGCATTGTCGAGGCAGGCCGTGTCCGATTGCCCGTGCGGGATGATCGGCCACATCTTGTCGAGGTCCGGCCCGAGCAGCTCGCTCTCCATCGTGCGGCGGCGGGCGTTCATCCAGTTGACGTTGCCGCGCACCGTGTTGATCTCGCCATTATGGGCGATGAAGCGGAACGGGTGGGCGAGGCGCCAGCTCGGGAAGGTGTTGGTCGAGAAGCGCTGGTGGACGAGGCCCAGCGCCGACACGCAATCGGTCGAGCGCAGGTCGTCATAGAAAGAGCCGACCTGCGTCGCCAGCAGCAGCCCCTTGTAGACCACGGTGCGGGTCGAGAAGCTCGGGATATAGGTCTCGGTGACCCCGGGCAGGCCGTGCTTTTCGGCGAGGCTCGCGAGCGGGTTCTGGACCTGCTTGCGGATCGTCAGCAGCTTGCGCTCGAAGGCGTCCTGATCGGCGCACATCGGCCCGCGCGCGATCACCGCCATCTGGATCACCGGCATCGAAGCGATCACCGCGTCGCCCAGCCCGGAGGGCGAGGTCGGCACGTCGCGCCAGCCGATGAAGCGTTGGCCTTCCTTGGTGGTGAAGGCCTCCATCCGCTCGCACACAAAGGCGCGCGCGGCCCCGTCCTGCGGCAGGAAGCACATCGCGATGGCATAATCACCGGGCGCGGGCAGTTCGTGGCCATGGCCTTCGGCCCAGCGGCGAATCAGCGGATCGGGAATCTGGATCAGAATCCCCGCGCCATCGCCCAGCAGCGGGTCCGCGCCGACCGCGCCGCGATGGTCGAGCCGGTCAAGAATCTCCAGCGCCTGCGCCACGATGGCGTGGCTTTTCTCGCCCTTGATATGCGCAACCATGCCGACGCCGCAGGCGTCATGTTCGTTGGCGGGGTCGTAGAGACCCTGGGCGGAGGGGTAACCCATGGCGTTAGTCCGATCTGTCAGATGCCGAGAGGCGCGAACCCTAGTCGCATGATCGCTCATGCAAAGGAACACGCCTCGGGCAGGTCAATCGGGCGCGGCCCCTTCTTGGCGAGGGTGGCCATTGCCCTTATTCGCGGCCCTCATGCCGACAGGAAGCGGGTTTGGCAAGGGGTGCGCGCGAAGCAATATTTCTCGCAGACCTATTCAGACTTTAGCTTGATTGCGTGGCGCGCAAAATTCTGCCCTCTGGGTTGCAGCTTTTGCGCCGATGCGCCGCTCAGGCCGCGCCGCGGACGCGTTCAAGGTGCGGCTGGAGGCGGGCGCGCGCGGCGGGGAGCGGTTCGTCGCGGCGCGGCAGGCGCGGCGCGGGACGGTTCGTGCCGCTCAGCGCCTCCAGTGCCTTGAGGGCTTCGGCGAGCGCCGCCTCGCGCGCGGCCAGATCGCCGGGGCCGAGGCTGCGGCCGGGCGAGGTCTCGCGCACTTCATGCAGCGCCCCGGCAAAGCGCTCGACCATCTCGGCAAGGCTCAGCTGGCTTGCAGGCACCGCACGCAGGCGGGCGAGTGCGGCGCTTCCCGGCACGGGCAGCGGTGCGCTGGTCGAACGGTGCGGGTGCGCGGCGGGCGCAGCGGCTGACAGAGCAGGAGCGGGGGCCGGTTCCACCACAGCAGACGCCGCCTCCTCGACCCACACCGCGTTGCGGCCGGGCAGTTCGGCGAAATCGGCCAGATCGAGCTCGCGCGGTGCGGGTGCGGGTGCGGGTTCGGCTGCGGGCGCAGACGCGGGCTCTGGCACGGCAGCGCGCTGCGCATCGCCCGCATCGGCATCGCGCCACGCAGGCGTCGAGAAGGGCATGGTCTCGACCGGATCGTCGAGCCGCAGCGAACCGAGGTCACGCGCGGGATTGATCGGGGTCACCCGGCGCGCGGCCATCGCCGCGATCGAGGGCCCACGTTTGCCGCAGCGCGCACGGACATGGCGCCAGGCGGCAAAGGCGAAGAGCAGCACGCCGAGCAGTCCGCCCGCAATCCAGGCGAGCGCGGGCTGCGCGGCGGCGGCCCAGGTGCCGATCAGCGTGCCGCGCAGCATCTGCGCGACCATCGGCTCGGGCAACACCACCACCACGCCTGCGCCAAGCAGCGCGCCCCAGGCCCCCAGCAGCGGCGCGAAGGCCCGGTGCGCGGCGAGCGGCAGCTTGGCAGGACGCTGACGCGACGCAGATCGGCCACCGCCCCCCTTGCCCTTGCGCTGCCCCGCCTTGCCCTTTCGCCCCGATGCCATCCGACAACTACCCCGTTCGTGCGACAGCGCGCGGTGCGCCGTCCTTGTCACCACGGGGTATCAAGAGATGGTAAACAGAGAGATAACGCCGCGCGTTCTCGGCCCAATCGTGGCGGGTGCGCACGTGATCGACCGCGCGCGCCTTCATCGCCTCCCATTCGCCGCGATTATCGAGCAGCCGTGCAAGCGCGGCGGCGCAAGCGGCGGGGTCGTCGGGAGCAAACAGCGTGCCTGTCACGCCGTCCGCGATCAGCTCGCGGTGCCCGCCGACGCTCGAGGCGGCGACCAACCGCCGCTGGGCCATGGCTTCCAATGGCTTCAGCGGCGTGACCAGATCGGTGAGGCGCTGGGCCTTCCTCGGATAGGCGAGCACGTCGACCAGCGAATAGTAACGCTCGACCTGGGTGTGCGGCACGCGGCCGGTGAAGATCACTGCCTCGGGCTCGGGCAGCGCGGCGGCGGCGGCGCGCCAGCTCGCATCCATCGGCCCTGCGCCGACCAGCAGCAGGCGGGCGTCCGGGTGCGATTGCCGGAGCAGCGGCATGGCCGCGATCAGATCATCGACCCCCTCATAGGCATAGAAGCTGCCGATATAGCCGATCACCGGCGCTTGCGGCGCAATGCCGAGTTCGCTGGCAAGCGCCTCGTCGCGCGGGGGCGGATCGCCGAACAGCGCCAGATCGACCCCGTTTGGCATGACATTGATCCGCGCCTCCGGAATGCCGCGCGCAGCCAGATCGTCCTTGAGCCCTTGGCAGATGGTGAACAGCGCGTCCGCCGCGCGCGCCACGCGGGTCTCGAGCGCGCGGGTAAGGCGGTATTTGAGATTGCCCTCGGTGCCAGACAGGTTGCCGACAGCGGCATCCTCCCAGAAGGCGCGGATCTCGTAGACAAAGGGCACGCCCAGCGCCCGCGCCGCACGCTCGGCGGCCGCGCCGCACAGGGCGGGCGAATGGGCGTGGATGATATCGGGGCGCCATTCGTCGGCGAGCTTGATGATCGCCGCCGTCAGCGCCTCGATCTCGCCCAGCTCGCGCAAGGCTGGCGGGCCTGCCGGGGTGCCGGGGGTGCGGTGGAAGGTGAGCCCGTCAGCCTCCTCGCAAGGGGCCGTCACGGCCGCCTCGAGATTGTGCCGCTGCCCGGTTATCCCGCGCACCTCGAGCCCGTGCGCTTCCTGCGCCTTCATGATCGCGCGCGTCCGGAAGGTATAGCCGCTGTGGAGCGGCAGCGAGTGGTCAAGAACGTGGAGGACGCGGATCATGGCGGTGCTCTCTAGCGCGGGCGTGCTTAACGCGGCGTCAACTGGCTGGGAGTAAGGCTCGCGCATGACCCCCGCGCGCATCCTGCCCGAGAGATGATCGACACCTTCGCCCTTGCCCTCGGCCATGCCCTGCTCGCGGTCGCGCTGATGCGGCTGGTGCTGCGCGAGGGGCTCGATGTCGATCCGCTGCTGGATGACATCAAGTCCGAGACCTCCGGCAACCGCAAGGCCGCAAGCGCCCGAGGCCGAAACGAGGCGCGCCGCAACGCCACACGCGGCGCGGACGGCAGGAGCGGGGCGGAGAGCGACGAGAGCGCGCCGTGAAGGACCTCTTCTTCCTCGTCTTCATCGCCTATGTGATGCTGCTCGGCCTCAAGCGCCCGTTCCTGTGGGTGCTGCTCTATGTCTATATCGACATCCTCGCGCCGCAGCGGATCGGCTATTCGATCATCACCACCCTGCCCCTGTCGCTGATCGCCTTTGCCGCGGCCTTCGGCGGGTGGCTCGCATTGGACCGCAAGGAGGGCGCGCGCTTCACCTTAAGACAAGGCCTGATGCTGGGGCTGCTCTGCTATTGCTGGTGGACCACCGGCAATGCCGATTTTCCCGAGGATGCGCAAACCAAGTGGGACTGGGTGTGGAAGGCGCTGCTGTTCGCGATCTTCCTGCCCCTCACCCTCACCACCCGCGCGCGGATCGAGGGGCTGGCGCTGGCGCTCGTGCTGAGCGTCGCGATGATCGTGATCGCCACCGGTCTCAAGGTCGTGACCGGCGGGGGCGGCTATGGCGAGCTCAACTTCTTCGTCGACGACAATTCGGGCATCTACGAAAGCTCCACCCTTGCGACCGTGGCGATCGGGTTGATCCCGCTGCTGTGGTGGTTCGTCAGGCACGGCACGATCTTCCCCAAGCACTGGACGGTGACACTCTTTGCCGCCGCGCTGACCTTTGCCGCGCTGCTGGTGCCGATCGGCACCGAGGCGCGCACGGGTCTGCTGTGCATCGCCGCGCTGGCGGTGCTGATGCTGCGCTACACCAAGCGCCGCTTTCTGTTCATCGCCGGAGCAGGGGTGCTGGGGCTCACCGCCCTGCCCTTCCTGCCGCAATCCTATTACGACCGCATGGCGACCATCGCCCAGCCAAGCGGTGACGAAAGCGCCTCGACCCGCGTGGCGGTGTGGAAATGGACGCTCGACTATGTCGAGACCAAGCCTCTGGGTGGCGGGTTCGATGCCTATCGCTCAAACAAGTTCACCTATGTCCTGCCGGTCAAGAAGACCGAGGGCAACACCACCACCATCGAATACACCGAGGTCGAGGACAAGGCGCGGGCCTACCATTCCTCGGTGTTCGAGATGCTGGGCGAACAGGGCTGGCCGGGGCTCGGCATGTGGCTGCTGCTGCACCTTGTCGGCCTGTGGCAGATGGAGCGCATCCAGCGCCGCTGGAAGCGCGCCGAGGAAGAAACCACCCGCTGGATCGCGCCGCTCGCCGCCGCCTTGCAGATGGGGGCGCTGATCTACCTTGTCGGTGCGCTGTTCCAGGGGATCGCCTATCAGCCGGTGATGCTGATGCTGGTGGGCCTCCAGATCGGCCTCAACACCTATTGCCTGCGGATCGATTCGGCGCGCGGCCTGCTGGAGCGCAGCGCCTCGCGCAGGGCCGCAGTCGATGGGCAGATGCGCGGTGCCGTAGCGGCATAGAGCTGAGCGTTGCGCTCCCCCCTCGCTTGCGCCATGAAGCGCGGCGCAAGGCAAG
>JACESM010000076.1 GCA_013911835.1 Porphyrobacter sp.
ATACCGCATCACCAGCTGGCTGGCGCTACTCGGGACGGTGTCGACCATCAGGCGCGATTCGGTGCTGGTGCAGGTGAGTAGGGACTATTGATGTTGGATGCGGGCGCGGTCAGCCACCCTCGCTCATATACAATTCGGCCTCTGCCGCGCGCCGCCTGACGAGGCCCTGCAACACCCGCCCGCCGGCCCGCGTCCAGCGCGAGAATTCGTGCGCGGCGCCGGCATAGTCGCCCGCGACGTGCTTCTTCGTCAGTGTCGCAGTGCGGATCGCGCCGGTGTTGTAGTGAAAGCTCACCATCGCATCGAACTGGCTCTGCGTCGTCGGTGCAGAGCCGATTGCGGCGGCAACATCGGCGGCGTAACGGAGGAGATCGGCGGCTAGGCGAGCATCGCACTGTGCCTGCGTCCAGCGCGTGCCGGGGCCGATGGCTGCGCCATTGAAATCGTCGCGCCCGGTCGCGCCCCAGCCGATGGTCCAGGGCTCGCCCCCCGTGCCCGGATCGGGATAGGCCTCGACCGTGCCGTCCCCGCGCAGCCGCGCGCAGCCCTCGAACCGCTTGATCAGCGCAATCCCCGCCGCGCCGATGTGGCGGGTGGAGGACGCGCGCGGATGGGCGGGCAGCGAAGCAAGCCGCCGCAGATAGGCCAGCAGCTTGGTCGAATGCGGGGTGGACATGGGGGCCTCCTGTGATGCGTGAGGCTCAGCGATTCAGCACGTTTTGCGCGAGTAGGAAAATGATTTCCTGCCGCCGCGTGTGCAAACAGGCTGACGGGATGACAAGAACTCTTGACTGACAAGAATTCTTGTCTGTAAAGAGGTCTTGTCAGGCAGCGGGGCAATTCGGATCGTGACCCACCCCGGGGCTGGAACGCACATCATCACCTTGAAGCCGGACGCCACCGTGGAAAACCGTCTGAAACTTTACCGCGATGCGAAAGGCTGGAGTCAGGGCGAGCTTGCCCGGCGGCTTGGCGTGTCGCGGCAGACGATCAACGCGGTCGAGACCGACAAGTACGATCCCTCGCTCCCCTTGGCGCTGCGCATGGCGCGCCTGTTCGGGGTGGCGGTGCCGGATCTGTTCATCGATCACTGGGAGCCTGAAGCATGATGACCGAGGAAAAATTCCCTGACAGCCAGCGCCCCCAGACTTCGAGATGGGTGAAGAAGCTGCTGATCCCTGCCTTGATCGGCGGGGTGGTGGGCTTTGCCGCTGCAATGGCCGCCTTGCAGTTCATCGATAGCCCTACGATCGGCGGGCTCGGCAAGTCCGCCACCATCGCCGCGCTGGTGGGGGTGTTCTACATCGTGATGGGCCTCGGCGTCGGGCTCGGTACGGCGAGCCCCAGGGTCGGCGCGCGCTTCCTCAACGTCGAGGATGCCGATGAGTTGCGCGAGCAGAAGAAGCTGCTGACCTGGTCGGGCGGTTCGATGGTGCTGAGCGGACTGAGCCTTGTCGCCCTCGCGCTGGCCGCGCCCGATGGTCCTGTGCCGCAGGGCGCGGCGCTGGCGCTGGGTGCTAGCGGCATGGTGATCAGCGTCGTCATGTCGGTGGTGATCTATCGCCAGTGCGACGAACTGATGCGCGCGGTCAACCTCGAAGCGAGCGCGGTCGGCTACGCGCTGGTGATGGTGGTGGTCGGCCTGTGGGCGATGCTCGCGCACCTCGGCTATGCCGTACCGCCTGCACCGCTCGATCTGCTGACCTTGTTCCATGTGCTGGTGCTGCTGGCGAGCTTCATCGCCACCGGGCGGCGCGGGATGCTGGCGCCGCGCTGAGCGTCACACAGCTGGCCAAAGAGAAGGGGCGCCCGCCGACTGGCAGGCGCCCCCTTTTTGTGGCCGGAGCCGCTGATCAGAAGCGATAGGTCGCGGTGCCGCGGATCACCTGGGCGTTGGCATCGCTGCGGGCGATGGTCGAATCGAACGCCGCGCCGAACTGGAACGGCCCGCTGCCGATCGTGGCGCTCACGCCCACTTCACCCCAGGTGCGGTCGTTCGTGCCCAGCGCGAAGGCCGTGCCCGCCCCGGTGCCGGCAACGAAGTTGGCCCCCAGCACGCTCGGCCCCTGCTCGAGCTCGCGCACGATCTGGGCGTTGGCGTTGAAGGTCACCGACTTGCCCTGCTTCTCCCAGTCGAACCCGCCGCGCAGCTGCGCGCTCTGGTAGGTTTCGCGGTCGAAGCTGAGCGCCAGCGTGCCGCCGCTTTCCTGCGTGCGGTCGAAATCGATGCTCGCATAGCGCGCTTCGACCCCCGGCGAGATCGTGCCCAGCGAGGTTTCGAGGTCGTAGGAGACGCCGAGCGCCGCGCTGAACAGCAGGTTGTCCGAGGCCGACTCGAGGGTCTGCGGGGTGTTGAGCAAGCTCACCCTCCGCGTCGTGTCGAAACCGATGCTGGCGAGCGTGACCTGACCGTCGACCGTCACCCCGCTGGCGAAATCCTGCCGCATGTAGAGCGAGACACCATAGGTTTCGTTCTGCACCTGCTGCCCGAACGGCACGTCGGCGTCGATCGAGCTGTATTGGCCCGCGAGGCCGACCATGGTGTTGTCGCCGAGGAAGAACTCGATCCCGCCCGACAGATACCAGCCCGAATACTCGGTCGGGTCGGCGATAAACTGCCCGCCGGTCTCGGTGCCGGCGGTGGTGCCCGGAAGCGAAACCGCGTCACCGATGACGTAACCGCCCGAGAGGAACACCGCGACATTGTCCGGCAGATCCGCTTCGCGAATCTCGGTCTCGCCTTCCTGCGCACCGAGCAGCCCGCCGCCGAGCGGCTGCGCACCCGGCGCAAGACCGGCCTGCGCCAGATCGAGCGGACGGCCGGTGACGGCGATCTTGCCGCCCGCGCTGTCGCGGTTCGATTCGCGCAGGCGCGCATCGTTGAGGTTCTGGATCAGGTTGATCGTCTGCGCCGAGAGCGAACGCACCGCCTGTTCGTTGACCGGCGCGAGCTGCTGGAAGGTGCTGCGGATCGTGTCGGTCGAGGCGAAGTCGAGCGCGAAGAGCGTGCTCAGCGCGCCGTTTCCGCGGTTCTGGTCGAACAGCTGGGCATAGGCCACCTGCACCGGATCATCGGCGTTGATCACGGATGCATAGCTGGCGGCTTCAATCTCGAGCAGGACGGCGTTTGCCTCATAGATGAAGTTCTGGCTCAGGATCGCCGAGATGCTGCGCTCGGTGAAAGTGCCCGTCACGCCCTCTGCGGCAGTGAGAATGGTGAAGCGCTGGCCTTGGCCATTGACCTGCTGGGTCACGCCGGTGCCGATGTTGACGATACCGCCGATGCTGGCTTCACCGGTGACCGCGAGACGGTCGGACATGGCGCCGGTGCCGACATCGACCAGGAAGGTCGTGCCCGAGGACATCACCAGATTGCCGTCGATCGTCAGGGTGCCGGTGGTGCCCATGGTCCCGGGGGAGAACACCCCGGTGACGCTGGTCAGGAACGGCGCGGTGACCGTGCCGGTGCCGGCGAGCATCCCGGCGAACAGCGTGTAGTCGCCGACCGAGGTGACGCTTCCGTTGACGTTCACGATGCCGCCGAACTGGTTGATGTCGATCAGCGAGGTGAGGTTGCCCGCACCCGCCACCGTCAGCCCGGCCGCATTGCGCACAGTCAGCCGGTCGATGGTCACCGCGCTGCTCAGCGTGGTGGTGCCGGTCTGGCTGAGGGTGACGTCGAAGAAGCGCGGATCGACGCGGGTCGTATCGGTCGTAACGGCATCGATATTGTTGGCGATGAAGCCAGTCGCACCCGGCAGGCCGTTGGCGAGCGTCGGGGCGGGCAGGGCCGGTTCGTTAACCCCCTGCGCCTGCACTTCGGTTTCGAGATCGGCGCGGCCATTGATCGCGACGGTTTCGGTCTCAAGATCGGCCGTTCCGATGATCGCGGCAACTTCGGTGCCGAGCGAAGCGCGACCGCTGATCGCCGTGACGTCCGAAGCGGCGAGCAGTTCGCCTTCGCCGGTGGCAGCGGCTGCCTCCGTGGTGGCACCGCCGGTGATCGCGTCAAGTGAAACGCGTTCCCGGCCATTGGTGACGTCGGCCGTGGCCGGCTGCGTCGGGCTGGTGTCGATGAAATCGCCGGTCGCGGTGTCGACGCAGCCGTCTCCGGGCCCTTCGAACTCGACGCAGATCGCGCCGAAATCGCCGTCCCGTCCGTCCGGGCCAAGCTCGGGCGTGGTCGGCAGGCCGTTCACCACCTGACCCTGCGCATTGATCACGCGGTAGGCGGGATCGAGCAGCGTCACCCAGCGGCTGGCGTCTTCCCAGTTGCCGTTGCCCGCGACCGTGCCGACATAGCGGTAGGGGTTGGTGGCGGTGACATACTGCCAGTAAAGCGACAGCGGCTGATAGAAGCTGGTGGTGCCGATCGAGCTGAACGGCTGACCGCCGAAGAAGCGCGAACCGCCCGACAGCACGCCGATCACGAGGTCTTCGTTCGACAGGGTATTGTTGGCCGCATCGAGGATCAGCGGGCCGCCCGAATCCCCGCCCGCGGTGGTGCCTTCGTTGGGCAGGGCATCGTCGCGGTGGACGTTGATGTCAGTGAAGGGTGCGCGGTCCTGTGAATCGAAGTCGAACTGGTAGAGGTTGTTCGGGAAGGTATCCGGCCCCGGGCCGAACAGGACATTGTCCTGATCGTCGAGCGAGAAGAAGCCACCGAGCAGGTTTTCGGCTGCACGGCGACGGAAGTCGATGCCTTCAACCGGGCCCTGCGCTGCATTGCCGGTGCCGCCGTAGCCGACGAGGTTGACGTGATAGCCCGTGCCGCGCACCGGATCGATCGTCTCAGGCGCGGGCAGGGTGCTGAACAGCAGCGCCCAGGTCGGGATGCCGGCAGCAGGCGTGTCGAGCGCGGCGAGCGCGATGTCTGCCTGAATAAAGCCAAGCCCGGCCGCGTCCTGGGTCGAGCGCGGGTCGTAGAAAATGCGGCTGATGTTGAACACCGCCAGATTCGGGTTGCTGGCAAAGTTGTTGGCGAACCAGTTCTGGAAGCCGGGCAGCGCATCGACATTGAACGAGAATGCGGCCGGAATATTATCGGCGTTATAGTCGGTTTCCGGACGATCATTCACGCAGTGCGCTGCGAAGATCACGGTGCGCGGGTTGATCAGCGTGCCGGTGCAAACGAAGCCGTCGGCGCGGAAGAACTGGCCGACACCGCGAAACTCATCCTCAGTATCCACGATAGCTTCGGAGTTGGTCGTTTCGTTCGGAACGATGGCGTGGGCCGGAGTGGCCGCAGCAGCGATCGCAAGAGCGGTGAGGGCCGAGCCTGCCAGGAACTGGCGGCGCGGTGCGGACAACGTCTTCATGATCGTTCTCTCCATTCGGATTCGGTCGCGGGATCGACCGGCTGGTCACATCCTAGGACCGCTTAAGCGTTTCCGACAATTGGGCTTTGCGAGTGTGGCTGCAAATCTATCGCACTGTTGCACAAATGTGTCAGCGCATCGCGAGGAACAGCGAATATCCGACATAGAGCGCAACCAGCAGCGCGCCCTCGATCCGCGACAGCTTCCATCCCGAACGAAGTTGCATCAGCAGCAAGGCGGTGACGCCCAGCATCACCCAGATGTCGAATGCCGCAATCTCGGCGGGCACCTCGATGGGAGTGATCACCGCGGTGGTTCCGAGAATCCCGAGCAGATTGTAGATGTTGGAGCCCACCACATTGCCCAGCGCCACATCCTCGTGCTTGCGCAGCACCGCGACGATGCAGGCGATGAGTTCGGGCAGGCTGGTGCCGACTGCAACCACGGTGAGGCCGATGACGCTTTCCGAGACCCCCGCCGCGCCCGCCAGCACCACCGCGCCTTCGACCAGCCAGCCCGCACCAAGGATCGCGGCGGCAAGCCCGGCGAGGATCATCCCGCCCAGCACCACCGGACCGGTGTTCGGCGGCACGGGGCGGTCTTCAGCCTCGTGTTCGTGGCGCGCGCCTTCGGGGCAGGGTGCCGCGCTCTCGGATTTGTAGGCCCACCAGAGGTAGCCAACGAGCGAGGCAATCAGGGCGACGCCGATCGCCGGGCCGATCACCCCGGTCACCACCGCCCCGGTGCACAGCAGCGCCGAGCCACCGAGCGCGAGCGAATCCCGCTGGAACGACGCCGGGTTGACCGACAACGGCAGGATCACCGCCGAAAGCCCGAGGATGAACAGGATATTGGCGATGTTCGATCCCACCACATTGCCGACCGCGATCCCCGGCGAGCCAGCCAGCGCGGCTTGCACGCTGGTCGCCAGTTCGGGGGTCGAGGTGCCGAAGCCGACGATCGTCAGCCCCGCCAGCAGCGGCGAAATGCCGAGCCGCGCCGCCATCCCCACCGCGCCCCGCACCAGCAGCTCGCCGCCCAGTGCAAGCAGCACGAGGCCCCCCGCAACAAGCAGCAGCGATCCGGTCATGCGCGAATGTCCTGGCTTGCGATACCTTGTATCCTCCTAGCCGGAAGCGGGCCGCAAAAGAAGGGGCCTCGCGGGCTAGAGCACTTTCCGGCCATTCAGACCCTCTCTGACGGAGCCGGTTTTGGCCCAGCACGAGGAGAGAGGAGGGAGCCATGCCAAAGCATAGTGACCGACGCCAGAATCCTTTGGCTCCGTGGTGGTGGGCCAAAAGCGGCCCGCCCCGCAGGGGTCGCGTCAGGAAGCCCGCTGGCTGCGTCGCGGCCCTCGCCCGGGGGCCAACAGGCCCGCGCTGCGGACCACTCCTGTCCAGCGGGCTTCCTGACGCGATCAGGGCGGGTCGGAATGGCCGGAAAGTGCTCTACAGCGTCAGGTCGAGGAAGTCGGCGACCAGGCGGTTGTAAGCCTCGGGCTGCTCGAAATAGGGCGAGTGGCCGGTGCCCGGGACGATCACCATGCGGCCATCGGCAAAGTGCGGCAGAATGCCGGCGAGCGCGGCGGGCGGCCAGATCGGATCGTTCTCGCCCGCGATCATCAGCACCGGCGCCGCGATACTGCCAAGCGCCGCAGGCGGGACGAGCACTTCGGCAGAGAAAAGCTGCGCCGCCAGCGCCGGGTCAGCGGGCGGGTTGAAAGCACCGAGCTGGCGGTAGAGCGCCTCCATGAGCGGGTGCGCGCGCATGAACCCTTCGGTCAGCCCCAGCGCCGCCGGGCCGCGCGTGCCCATCAGCTTGCGCGCCTCGGCGAAGGAGGCAAGCCCCGGCGGGTGCGCGATGCCGCCCAGCGTGCAGGTCAGCACCAGCCGCTCGACCAGATCGGGCCGCGCGAGCGCGAGCCGCACCCCCGTCCACCCGCCGAGCGACTGGCAAACCACCTTCGCGCGGGTCGCCCCGGCAGCGGCAAGCACATCGACGGCGGCATCGAGGGCCTGGTCGATCAGACGATCGGCGTCCGCAGCGTCGGATTCGCCGAAGCCCGGCAGGTCGTAAGCGATCACGTGGTGCGCGGACGCGAAGGCGGCGAATTGCTGCCACCACACCGCGCGGTTGGCCCCCGCGCCGTGGATGAACAGCACGCTCGCCTCGTCGGCGCGCGGCTGGCCCTGCGCCGACCAGCGGATACCCCGCGCAATCCCCGTCATCTGAAGATCTTCCCGTGCCATGCTGCGCTGGATAGCGCAGATTTGTAGCAAACGCTACGCCAAAGTCGCGCACCCCTGCCCTGGCCTCGAAAAAAAGGGCGGAAGGATCGCTCCCCCCGCCCTTCGGATCTCGCAAGAAGCGCGCGGGCTTACATCGAGTAGTACATGTCGAATTCGACCGGGCACGGGGTGGTTTCGGTGCGGATCACCTCTTCCCACTTCAGTTCCATATAGGCCTCGATCTGGTCCTTGGTGAACACGTCGCCCTTGAGCAGGAACTCGTGATCGGCAGCCAGCGAGTCGAGCGCCTCACGCAGCGAACCGCACACGGTCGGCACTTCGGCGAGCTCGGCCGGGGGCAGATCGTAGAGGTTCTTGTCCATCGCCTCGCCCGGGTGGATCTTGTTCTCGATCCCGTCGAGACCCGCCATCAGCAGCGCCGAATAGGCGAGGTAGGGGTTGGCGAGCGCGTCGGGGAAGCGGAACTCGACGCGCTTGGCCTTCTCGCCCGCACCATAGGGGATGCGGCACGAGGCCGAGCGGTTGCGCGCCGAATAGGCCAGCAGCACCGGCGCCTCGAAGCCCGGCACCAGACGCTTGTAGCTGTTGGTGGTCGGGTTGGTGAAGGCGTTCAATGCCTTGGCGTGCTTGATGACGCCGCCGATGTAGTAGAGGCACATTTCCGACAGGCCGGCATATTCATTGCCCGCAAACAGCGGCTTGCCATCCTTCCAGATCGACATGTGGGTGTGCATCCCCGAGCCGTTATCGGCCTTGATCGGCTTGGGCATGAAGGTCGCGGTCTTGCCATAGGCGTGGGCGACCTGGTGCACGACATACTTGTAGATCTGCATGCGGTCGGCGGTTTGCACCAGCGTGCCGAAGGTCAGGCCCAGCTCGTGCTGCGCGGCGGCGACTTCGTGGTGGTGCTTGTCGCAGGGCAGACCCATTTCGAGCATGGTCGAGACCATCTCGGCGCGGATGTCCACGGCAGAGTCGACCGGCGCGACCGGGAAGTAGCCGCCCTTGGCGCGCGGGCGGTGGCCCATGTTGCCGCCGTCATATTCCTTGGCGGTGTTGGTCGGCAGTTCGATATCGTCGATCGAGAAGCCCGAGCCGGCATAGCCGTCTTCGAAGCGCACGTCGTCGAACATGAAGAATTCGGCTTCGGGGCCGACATAGACCGTGTCACCGAGGCCGGTCGACTTCAAGTAGGCCTCGGCGCGCTTGGCCGTGGTGCGCGGGTCGCGCGCATACCAGTCGCCGGTCGAAGGCTCGACGATGTCGCAGTTGATGATCAGCATCGGGGTGGCGCTGAAGGGATCGACCCAGGTTTCGGTGAGGTCGGGCTTGAGGATCATGTCGGATTCGTTGATCGCCTTCCAGCCGGCGATCGACGAACCGTCGAACATCAACCCGTCCTCAAGCTCGTCCTCGCCCATGACGCCCGCGACCATGGTGAGGTGCTGCCACTTGCCCTTGGGATCGGTGAAGCGCAGATCGACCCACTCGATTTCCTCGTCCTTGATCTTCTTCAGGACGTCTTTTGCTTTCGACATTTTGGTATTGCCTCCGGTTTATGCGTAGCCCGCCGTGCTGGCAGGCAGGAGAGGGTGGAAAATCAGATCGCGTCGTCGTTGGTTTCGCCGGTGCGGATGCGCAGTGCGCTTTCGATCGCAGTGACGAAGATCTTGCCGTCGCCGATGCGGCCGGTCTGGGCGGCGGATGCGATGGCCTCGACCACGCGTTCGGCCTGATCGTCGGCCACGACCACTTCGAGCTTCACCTTGGGCAGGAAGTCGACGACATATTCGGCGCCGCGATAGAGTTCGGTATGGCCCTTCTGCCGCCCGAAGCCCTTGGCTTCGGTGACGGTGATGCCGGACACGCCGATTTCATGCAGCGCCTCCTTCACCTCGTCGAGTTTGAAGGGTTTGATGATCGCTTCGATCTTTTTCACGTCGTCCCCATCCGCTTGGCCCATCCGCGCCTGGCTGATTTGCTGACCGATTCTTAACAAGAACCGTGCCAAGCTGTGTCGGTGATGGCGTGAACGATCCTTGCCGCTTGAAGACTCAAGGGAGCGGATGTCTTTCGCCGGTAGCGCGCGGTTAGCAACATTATGGTGCAGTGCGCAATGGTGCACAGCCATTCATCGCGCCTTGCCTAAATTTTAAGCAATGCTTGGCGCGGTTACAGGCGAAGTCCCGTAGTCTCGGGCAGGCCGCACATGATGTTGAGATTCTGGATCGCCGCGCCGGATGCGCCCTTGCCGAGGTTGTCGAGCCGGGCGATGAGGCGGGCTTGCGAACCATCGTTGGAGCGTTCGATAAACAGTTCCATGCCGTCCCATGGCGCAGCATCGCGATTGAGGAGGATTTCCGCCGGATAATCCGCGATACTTACCGAAATGATCGGATTGTCCTCGTAATACATCATCAGCTCGGCACCGACGTCGTTACGCCCTTTGCGGGTCAAAGCGTGGAGCGGCAGCGGAATATCAACCAGCATCCCGCGATGCGCCGGAATGACACTGGGAGAAAACACCGGCGAGTAGGTTAGCCCTGCATATTTTTGCATTTCCGCAAGATGCTTGTGGCCCAGTTGCAGCCCGTAGGCGCGAAAGGCGATCGCAGGGTTGCTTTCGAACCGCTCGATCAGTGCGTTGCCACCGCCAGAAAAGCCGCTCACCGCATTGACGGTGTAGGGCCAGTCGGCTGGCAACAACTTTTGTTTCATCAGGGGCGCCATGAGAGCGAGAAAGCCGGTGGGGTAGCACCCCGGATTACTCACGAACCGCGCATTGGAGATGGCTCTGTGCCCAATGATTTCGGGAAAGCCATAGGTCCATCCCTCGGCCACCCGATGCGCGGATGAGGCGTCGATGATCCGCGTGTCCGACCCTTCCGCCAGCCTCACCGCCTCCTTCGCCGCCTCATCCGGCAGACACAGGATCGCAATGTCGGCCGCATGGACCGCGTCGCGGCGGGCGGCCTCGTCCTTGCGCTGGGCGTCATCGAGCACCAGCAATTCGAACTCGCTCCGCCCCTGCAATCGCTCGCGGATTTCGAGGCCCGTGGTGCCAGCGGCCCCGTCGATGAACAGCCGGATCGCCACCGCTCAGGCGTCTTCTGCGGGGGCGAGGTCGCTCGCCCGGCACCAGCCCGCAGGACCCTGCGGCCCCGGACAGCCCCACACCCAATCGCCCGCGACGTCGAGCAGCTCGAACCGGCTTCCGGCGGCGAGTGTCGCAAATACCTCGGCATCGGCGCGCGGATTGAGCCTGAGGCCCGCGCCCTCGCCGCCGACCGCATGGACATGGGGGATCACATAATGCGCGGCGAGGTGCGATCCGGCGAGCGCCATGTGCGCCAGATCCCCGCGCAGCGGCAGGCTGCCGGGCGCGGGCTTTTCGACCGGACCCCTGAGGCCCAGCACGCCCGCCGGCACTGCATAGTCACTGTCCTTGCGCGTCGCGCCGCTCATCTGCGTTCCCGATACTGGTGCCGCCGCAGCCTCTCCCCAAGCGCAGCGTGGCAGGCCCGTTAGCGGCAAGCGGCCCGCTCGGCAAGCTTAGCTGCCGTAACGGCTGCGGATCGCGTGCCAGCTGGCGCGCAGCCCCAGCCCGCGCCCGCCGCGCGCGCGGCCGGGCTTGGGGGCGGGGGTCCAGGCGAAGGTGTCGAAATGCACCCAGTCGATCCCCTCTCCGACGAAGCGATCAAGG
>JACESM010000077.1 GCA_013911835.1 Porphyrobacter sp.
TGCCGTCCTCGACCCGGTCATAGCCGGGGAAGCGGTTCAGGGCGAAGAGGTTCGAATCCTCGAGATCGATCGCGCGCGCATCCTCGTTGGGGACGGCAAGATTGCGGATACGCGGGGACGCGACGAGCTGCAGTCGCGGTTTGAACACCTGCGTGCCGCCAAAGGCCTCGCCCACGAAGGGCCATTCGATGTCGATCGCAGCGGTGGCGATGCCGCGCGCGGTCCAGCCCTCGGTGCCGCGATAGACCAGTGTCGTGGTCGCGAGGGAGTTGTTGGTGTTGTAGACATCGCCGCGCACCAACCCGGTCAGCGTCACGACCTGCCCGAGCGGGGTGAGGCGCTTCAGATCCCACTGCGCGCCCGCAAAGGCCCGCTGGGTGTCCTGTCCTTCGTTGCGCAGCAGCGCGAGGCTGTTCGCCTGCACGACCAGATTGCCGCCGAGCACGCGGTCGCCGATCTTCTGGCGGTAATCGATGGCGGGCAGCGCCAGCGGCACCTGCCCCTGATCGGCGTTGAGGCGCAAAGTCTGCGTCGCCCAGCCGGCGATCGAGAGATAGGAGCGGTCGGTGATGCGCTCGAGATTGATGGTCGAGCGCAGCCGGTCATCGCGGCTGATGTCGTAGCGCCTGAGGAAGGTGCGGTCGGAGGCGAGGCGGATCGATCCGGTCAGGCTCCAGTCGGGCGAGAACTGGAAGCGGCCATTGGCATCGAGATATCCGCGAGGATCGTTGCGCAGGCCCTGCCCGCCGGTGAGGTCGGTCGCGCGGTCGGAGAAGGTGGCGTAGCCGGTGACCTGATAGGCGCCCTTCTCGGTCAGGTGCCGCCACCTGGCGCTCGCCATCGGCGCGACGTTGGAAAAGACATAGGCGCCCAGCGTCAGATCGGCATTGTCGGCGACGCGCCAGTAATATTCGCCGCTGAGTTCGAGCCCGTTGACCTGCGTGATGCGCACATCGGGGACAAGAAAGCCGCTCTCGGCCTTGCCGTCGGTGCGGATCGCGAGGCCGGGCAGGGGCAGGATCGGCGCGCCGAACAGCTCGAGCGTCGCGCCCTCGAACCGCACGCGGTTGGCCTTCTGGTCGTAGACGACGCGGCGCGCAGTGACGCGCCAGCTGGGGTTCTGCGCGCAGCCATCGTCGCCGGTCACCGCGCAGGCGGTGTAGGCGGCATCGGTGAGCACCGAAACCCCGTTCTCCCCGCGCATTGCCGAGCGCGCGGCAAGGCGGCCGCCGGCGCGCAGGGCGATGAGGAGCTCGCTCATCGCCCCGGTATCGAATTCTTCGGTAAGTTCGACCTGATCGGTGAACAGCTGGTTGCCCGCGTCGTCAACCAGCCGGATGTTGCCCGTGGCGATGATCTTGCCGGACTTGCGGTCCCACACGACTTCGTCGGCACGCACCGAGCGGTCCTCGGAGCGCAGGATGACATCGCCGCGTGCGGTTACGGTATCGGTCTGTTCGTTGTAGCTGAGCTCGCGCGACTCGAAGTCGATTTGCTGCGGGGCCTTGGCGCTGGCGGCGGGAGCGACAGCGGGCCCGGCCTCCTGCGCGGCAATTGGCGCAGCGACAAGGCCGAGGGCCAGCACGAGCGCGGCACGCGACACCGCACCCGGCGCCGGGAAGCGCGGGGCAGGGCGCGCTGAGCAGCGCGGTGCGTCTTGCAAGCCTCCCGACATGGCCTTGCCTATTGCACCGCTCGCGCTTAATCGCAATCGCCATTGCGCGGCCCAAATGCGCGACCTGCCGCAGCCCTGCGGCGCGCCACCAGACCCCGGCCTCGCCCTCGCTTTCGGAGTATCCATGCAGATTCATCTCACCGCCGCTGCCCCTGCTGACATCCGCCTCCTTGTGCGGGTGGTGAATCAGGGGCAGGCCCTGACCGACCTCGATCCGGCGCTGGTCGAGGGCGCGGCCGCCTCGCGCTTTTCGGGCCGCGCGGGCCAGGTGTTCGAGGGCTTCGCCAGCGTCGATGGCGCAGTGAAGCGCATCGCCATTGCCGGGCTGGGCGAGGCCTCCAGCGCCGAGCGCCGCCACCACTGCGAGCGCGCGGGCGCGGCGCTGACCGCGAAGTATCTGGTCTCGGGCGAGACCGCGATGGTGCTCGACCTTGGCGGCGCGGGGCTCTCTGCCGATGATGCCGCCGCCGTGCTGCTTGCGCTGCGCCTGCGCGCCTGGCGTCATGACGCCTATCGCACGCGCCTTGCCGCCGACAAGCGCCCCTCGCTGACCACCGTCCACGTCGTCAATGCGCCTGACGGCACCGCCGCCGCATGGGAGCGCGAGGCCGCGCTCGCCAAGGGGGTCGAGTTCACCCGCGGGCTGGTGACCGAACCGGCCAACATCATCTACCCCGAAACCTTCGTCGCCGCCTGCCGCGAGGCGTTCGAGGGCACCGGGGTCGAGATCACCGTGCTCGGCGAGGCGGAGATGACGGCGCTCGGCATGGGCGCGCTGATCGGCGTCGGGCAGGGCTCGGCGCGCGAATCGCAGCTGCTCGCGATCCGCTGGAACGGCGGCGCGGCGAGCGAGAAGCCGACCGTCTTCGTCGGCAAGGGCGTGACCTTCGACACCGGCGGCATCTCGCTGAAGCCGCCGCCGGGGATGGAGGACATGAAGTGGGACATGGGCGGGGCAGGCGCGGTTGCAGGCGCAATGCTGGCGCTGGCGACCCGCAAGGCCAAAGCCAATGTCATCGGTGTCATGGGCCTGGTCGAAAACATGCCCGATGCCGCCGCGCAGCGCCCGGGCGACATCGTCACCACCATGAGCGGTCAGACGGTCGAGGTGCTCAACACCGACGCCGAGGGCCGGCTGGTGCTGTGCGATGCGCTGCACTGGGCGCAGGAGCAGTATGATGCGGCGCGCATCGTCGACCTCGCCACGCTGACCGGCGCGATGATCATCAGCCTCGGCAACGAATATGGCGGGATGTTCGCCAATGACGACACGCTGGCCGCGCAGCTCTCCGCAGCGGGCCTTACCAGCGGCGACAAGCTGTGGCGCATGCCGCTCGGGCCCAATTACGACAAGCTGATCGATTCGCCGATCGCCGACATCAAGAACGTCGGCCCGCGCGAGGCCGGTTCGATCACCGCCGCGCAATTCCTCCAGCGCTTCATCAAGGACGGCACCCCCTGGGCGCACCTCGATATCGCAGGCATGGTGTGGTCGCAGAAGCCCGGTCACACCTGGGAGAAGGGCGCGACCGGCTATGGCGTGCGCCTGCTCGACCAGTTCGTGCGGGATGTGGTCGAGGGTTGATCGGCGCATGACCGGCCTCAAGTAGCGAAGCGGTAGGCCGGTCATGCCAAATATGCGCAAAAAGAGTGACTTGCCCACCAAGACCTGCCTCGCCTGCGGGCTGCCCTTCGCATGGCGCAAGAAGTGGGAGCGGGACTGGGACAATGTGAAATATTGTTCCGACAGGTGCCGCAGAGGGAAGGGGGGCACGCCTTGAAACTCGACTTCTGGCAGGTGACCGATGATCCGGTCGAGAAGGTCGTGGCGTTGATCGCCCGGCGCGTACTGGGCGAGGGTGAGCGGGTGCTGGTGGTTGCCGCCGATCCGCAGCAGCGCGCCGCCATCGCCCGCGCGCTGTGGGAGGGCGGCCCCGAGAGTTTTCTGGCCAATGGCGAGGCCGATGGCCCGGGCGCGGATCGCCAGCCGATCCTCCTCGCGGGCGAGCCGGTCGCGGCCAACGGCGCGAGCCATGTGATCCTTGCCGACGGCACCTTTCGCGAGACCGAGGGCTTCGCGCGCGTGTTCCTGCTCTTCCCTCCCTCGCTTGCCCCCGCAGCGCGGCAGGCATGGCGCGCGGTGGACGGGCGCGAAGGGCTGGAACGCGCCTATTTCGCGCAGGAATCGGGGCGCTGGGTCAAGAAGGGTTGAGGGCTTGCGCCAGCGCCCGCGATAGGTGATCCTCTTGCTTGCACTGACAAGGGGGAAATGGCGATGAAGCAGGCGGCACTCGTGATGGCAACCGGCGCGGCGCTGATGCTGGCGGCGTGCGGATCGGAAACCTCGGGCGAGTTCGAGACCGCCGACGGCAAGAACGCCGAATACACCATCGACAAGGAATCCGGCGAAACCAGCATGACGATCGAGGGCGAGGATGGCGAGGCCTCCTTGCGGGCCGGCGTGAATGTGCCGGTCAGCCTGCCGGCCGGCTTCACGCTGTTCCCCGGCACCAAGGTCGTCAACAATGCGGTGGTCAACCAGCCCGACGGGCAGGGGACGATGATCACCTTCGAATCCGACGCCCCTGCCGACAAGATCGTTGCCCATTACCGCGACGCCGCCAAGGCCGCCGGGTTCGATATCCAGCTCGAAATGAACACCAACGGCACCCAGATGGTCGCCGGTGAGCGCAAGGCCGACAGCGCGACCGTGTCGGTCACCGCCACCCCGGGCGACGGTCAGGACGGGGGCGGGAGCGTGACCACCGGCCAGATCATCATCGCCACCAAGAAGGGCGGCTGAGCCAGCCTCAGCCTTCCCGCTGAACGATGTTCCCATGACAGCGCCTGGCCCCCGCCAGCGCGATTGCGCGCACGCTTGCCATTTTGCAGCGCAGCATTCAGAGCCTGTCGAGCTGGGGTGGAAACATTCGCATCGCGTCAGGAAGTCCGCTGGACAGGAGTGGCGCGCAGCAGGGGCCGGTTGCCCCTGCAAGGGCCGCGACGCAGCCAGCGGACTTCCTGACGCGACCCCGACGGGGCGGGCCGCTTTTGGCCCATCGCCGCGGAGCCAAAGGATTCTGGCGTCGGTCACTATGCTGCACCATGGCTCCCTCCTCTCTCCTCGCGCTGGGCCAAAATCGGCTCCGTGCCAATGCTTGCACCCCAGCTCGACAGGCTCTAAGGGCGCGGCCAAAGATCCCCCACAACGAAAAAGCGTTCACAGGAGCATACCCATGGCGGTCACCCGCACCTTCTCGATCATCAAGCCCGACGCCACCCGCCGCAACCTTACCGGTGCGGTCACCAAGATGCTCGAAGAGGCCGGCCTGCGTGTCGTCGCCTCCAAGCGCATCCACATGACCCGCGAGCAGGCCGAAGGCTTCTACGCGGTCCACAAGGAGCGCCCCTTCTTCGGCGAGCTCGTCGAATTCATGATGAGCGAGCCGGTGGTGGTGCAGGTGCTCGAAGGCGAAGACGCCGTGACCCGCAACCGCGACATCATGGGCGCGACCAACCCCGACAACGCCGAACCCGGCACGATCCGCAAGGAACTGGCGCTCTCGATCGGCGAGAACACCGTCCACGGTTCGGACTCGGAAGAAAACGCCGCGATCGAGATCGCGTTCTTCTTCAAGACGGAAGAGATCGTCGGCTAAATCCTTGATGATTTGCCAATCGGAGAGGGCCGTCCCGCGAGGGGCGGCCCTTTGCCGTTCACGGCGCTGGTCTCATTTCATCTGGCTGACGCAGCTGTTGAACGCTGCCTGATCGGCAATCGCGATCGCGCAGATCGCGCGCTTCCAGTTCTGCGGGTAGGCGCCCGCCGGGGCGTTCTGCGCCCGGTAGAAGCTGAGGTAGTGCTGGCGCGCGAGCGAGGTGTCGGCGTTGTCCTGCATCCGGGCCGCCAGCTTGGCGAGGCGCGCGGGCGTGAAGCCGCCGGTGCCGTAGGCGTCGCTGAACGTGTATTCGGGCTGCCAATCGGGCGGGCCTTGCGGGCGCGGGCGCAGGCTGTGCACCGTGTAATCGGTCATCGCGCCCGTCGCGGTGTCGTAGTCGGTGACGGTGAATGACGGCGCATTGCCGTTCTTGGTCGTCACCGCCGGAGCAATGCGGACGGCCAGATAGGGACCCGCGCTGTTCGACAGCACGCGGAATTCGTCCATGTGGCTATGGCCTGCAAAGGCCCCCAGAATGGTGTGCGAGGCCGTGCTGAGGGTGGTTTCGAAACCGGGTTCGAACCGGGCGGCCCACTGACCTCCGCCCGAATATCCGTCGATCCCCGGGGGGATGTGCATCAGCAGGACCGCATTGCGCGGAGATGGCAAGGGTGAGGGTGGGGGCGAGGGCGAGGGCCCGCCGCTGCCGAGCTTCGCCCCGAGCCAGTCGAGCTGATCCTTGCCCGGATCGGCACCGCTCGGCAGCCGCGCGCAGCGCGATGCGAAACCGTGGTCGTAGCCGGGAAAATTGTGCGACCAATAGCTGCTCAGCACGATGAAATCGGTGTTGGCCACGGTCGGATGGGGAATCGCGTAGTAGCCGTAAGCGGCAAAGTCCTTTTGCGCCGCAGGATCCGCGCTGACTCCCGGCATGTCCGGCGCAAGGTCGGCGAGGAAATCGCCGCCGGGATGCAGGGTGTAATCGCCGCACCCCCCGTCATTATTGCCCAGCATCCCGATGATCGGCTTGCCCGGGAAGGTCTGGCCGATCTTGAAATTGACATATTCGGCGACCTTCGCCGCAAAGGCGGCCGATTCCGCATCGGTGGTGCCGAACTGGAAATCGTGCGGCAGATAATCGCCGGTGTAGAGGATGAAATCATAGGGCCCGGCCCCCTGCGCCGCGACCAGTGCCGAGAGAAGCAGGGTGTAATTGGTGTCGTTGCGACCGCTGCTCGGCGGCGCCGTGGCATCAAGATGCTGGTCCCACTGATCGATCGGCAGGCCGGACAAAACCGCTACATCCCCGCCGATCACGCTTGCAGCGACGTCGAAGTGGATGTCGCTCAGATGCAGGAACTTGCCCGTCGGCGCGGCCGGGCTGGCCATCAGGGCAAGCGGCGCTGCCTCCCCCTCGGACGCGTCGCCGCATCCGCCAAGGAACAATGAAACGGCAGCGACGAATGCAGTGCCAAGCCGTGCGAACCGGTTCATGCGACCCCCCAAGTCGAATGTGCGTGGGGTGGCATTACCACACAATGTCGCGGCGCAGGGAGGAATCGCGATTAGTCGGTGGCGAACCGCGCGAGCTGCTGGGCGTGGGCGTGGTGGTGGCCGCCTTCACTGGCCGCCATGACCTTGTGCATCGCGGCCCATGCCTCTGGGGTGAGGGTGAGGCCGAGATCGGCGTAGATCCGCGCGATGGCGCGCTCCCAGTCGGCGTTTAGCGCATCGAAGCAGGCGCGCGCCTGCGGTCCTTGCCAGCCTTCGAGCGCGGCCGCCATGCGCGCCTCGCGCAAGCCGATCTTGTGCCGCCAGCGCGCTTCGATCTGGTCGAGACAGCAGGTGTCCGACTGTATCGCCATCTGGTTGGCCGCAAGGCTGATCGCGCTCTTGAGCACCGCCCTATGCTCGCGTGTCGCCAGCACCAGCCGCGCGTCGGGGAACAGCGCGAGCAGGGTCGACAAGTCCTCGGCAAAGGCTGGGACTTTGAGCACGCGGGGGCGGTCGGCGAGGCCCCGGTGCGCGGCGTCGGTCTGGAGGATGCGCCGGAACTCGCGGTAGATCGGCGCAGGATCACGCGCCTCGCTCCACGCCGAATAGGCCGGGATGTGCCACTGGCTCTCGTAGATCGAATGGTGGAGTGCGGCGGAAAGCCACGCCAGCTCTTCCTCCACCGCCGCCGGGGCCATCGGGTGGATCGACTGCATCCACGGGTTGAGCAGCCCGAGCATCGCCAGTTCCATTGCCGCCTTGACGCGGTTCATGCCCAGCCATGCGGGGACGGGGTGATAGGCGTCGCAATAGCGGGTGTGCGCGTGGGCTGGATCGGCGGCGAGCAGGGTGTGGATGCGCGTGGTGCCGCTGCGCATATGGCCGATGACGATCACCGGCGGGACGAGGGGGGTTTCGAGCAGTTCGGGCCGGTCCAGCCACAGCGCCCCGAAGGCGAGCCGGTTCTTCACCATGCGCGAAAGCTGCCCCCACGCCATCGCTCGCCCCAAGGGGTTGAGATCGGCCTCATCGTCGATGCTGGCGATGAGGCGGGCGAGCCGCTCGCGGAAATCGGCAACGTCTTCGTCGCTGCGCCCGCCATGCTCGGCCGCCTCGGCGCGTGGGCCATGGGGCTTGGCGGCAAGCGCCCAAAGCGCGTCCGGATCGAGTAAAGGCGGGGGCAGCCAGCCCTTGGTCCACGCCTTGCCGAGGAAGTCGTTGGCCTTCTCGGCGAGCGGGCCGCGGGCGAGAAGGTGATCGCGAATTGGCGGGGCCATCAGAATGCGATCCCGCGTGATCGCAGCCGCATGCTCAGTCCTTGCACGGACAGAACAAAGGCCAGCACGGCGAAGCACCAGGGGATCGGGACGAGGATCGCTTCACGAATGATCCTGGGCCGGTTTTCGATCTGGTGCCTGATCGATGCTTCGCATTCGCGCGTGCCGGGGTCAGGGCCGTGCCCCTCGCTGTCCGCGCAATCTATCGGCGCGGAATAGGCCTGCCATCCTGACAGTGCGGACAATCCGAGCGTCAGCAGCAGGCCGAACGCCAGGGTGAGCAGCATCGGCCTCAAAATTCGTCCGCCACATCCAGCAGCCGTGTCAGGCGCTTGGGCGCAGCGCCGCGCCAGCTGCGCATCAGCCATTCGCGCACCGCGTCCCAGTCCACGCCCGGGCGGTTGAGGATGATCCCCACCCACCCGCTCGCGCCGTAATAGGCGGGCTTGAAGTAGACCTCGGGCTGATCTTCCACGAGACTCAGCAACTCGTCCATGCCGCCAGTGCGCACCAGCAGCGCGATGTGCGGCGTGCCGTGGTGCTGATCGGCGAAGTAGGCGAAATACTTGCCGGTCTTCTCGCCCCCGACGCGAAAGCCGGGGCTACCGTGGCTTTCACGCTCGTCGGTTTCGGGAAGCGCGAGGGCTAGGCTGCGCACCCGCGCCAGCAACGCCGCCGGATCGCGCCAGCGGCTGACATAATCGGCCACCGCGCGCGGGTAGAGCTGGTGCTCGGCGAGCTTGACGCGGGCGGCGAGGCTCTCTGGTGTATCATCAGGGGTGATCGGCACTGCGATCTGCACCAGCACCTCGCCCGCGTCGAGCTCCGGCGTCACCAGATGGACGCTGGTGCCCGCATGGCTATCGCCCGCCGCGATGGCGCGTGCGTGGGTGTCGAGGCCCTTGTATTTGGGCAGCAGCGAGGGGTGGATATTGAGCATCCGCCCCGCCCATCGCTCCACGAACCCGTCCGAGAGGATGCGCATGTAGCCTGCGAGCACGATGTACTCCGCGCCCGCTTGCAGCACGGCGGCTTCCATCGCGGCGTCGTGCGCTTCGCGGGTCATGCCCTTGTGAGGCAGGGCGAAGGTGGCGATCCCCTCAGCAACAGCCAGCGCGAGGCCTGCCGCGTCAGGATTGTTGCTGGCGACCAGCACCACCTCGTAGGGGCTCTCCAGCATCCGGCTGGCATAGACCAGCGCGGCCATATTGGTGCCTGCGCCGGAGATGAGGACGGCGATTTTGGCCTTCTCAGCCAAGGTGCGTCGCGCTCCAATCGCTCTTGGCCGCCCATGTTTCGACCGATCCGCGCACGGTGCAGCCTTTCTCGCCCGCTTCGATGCGGCCAACGGGGAAGACAGTCTCGCCCGCCGCTTCGAGCTGCGCCGAGACCTCGGCGACATTCGCTTCGCTGACGGCCAGCACCATGCCGACGCCGCAGTTGAAGGTGCGGGCCATCTCTTCGGGCTCGATATGCCCCTGCGCCTGAAGGAAGGCCATCAGGCGCGGCTGGAGCCAGAGGTCGGCATCGACATGGGCGTGGGCGCCTTGCGGAAGGATGCGCGGGATGTTCTCGAGCAGTCCTCCGCCCGTAATGTGGGCGAGCGCATTGACCAGACCGTCACGAATGATCGGCAGCAGGCTGGCGACATAGATGCGGGTCGGCGCGATCAGCGCGTCGATCAGCAATTGCTCCTGATCGAACAGCGCAGGGCGGTTCAGCTTCCAGCCCTTGTCCGCCGCCAGCCTGCGGACCAGCGAATAGCCGTTGGAATGGACGCCGCTTGAAGCGAGGCCGATCAGCACGTCACCGGGCGCAACGTTTTCGCCCGTCAGCTGCTCGCCGCGCTCGACCGCGCCGACGCAGAAGCCGGCAAGGTCATAATCGCCTTCCGCATACATCCCCGGCATTTCCGCCGTCTCGCCGCCGATCAGCGCGCAGCCCGCCATCTTGCAGCCCTCGGCGATCCCCGCGATCACGCGTTCCGCCACCCCGTTCTCCAGCTTGCCGGTGGCGAAATAGTCGAGGAAGAACAGCGGCTCTGCGCCCTGCACGATGAGGTCGTTGACGCACATCGCGACCAGATCGATGCCCACCGTGTCATGCCGGTCATGCTCGATCACGAGCTTGAGCTTGGTGCCCACGCCGTCATTGGCGGCGACCAGCAGCGGATCGGAATAGCCGGCCGCCTTGGGATCGAAAAACCCGCCAAATCCCCCCAATTCACTGGAGGCACCGGGGCGGGCAGTGGCCTTCGCCAGCGGGGCGATCGCCTTCACCAGCGCATTGCCCGCGGCGATCGACACGCCCGCATCGGCATAGGTGTAGCCCGAGCCCTGCGGCTTGCTCTCGTCTGTCCCCGAAGTCATGCACGCCGCCATAGCCTTTCGCGCTTGGAATTCCACCCGCCTTTGGGCAAAGGGGGCGGGCTTTCCCCATGCGCGCGACGCTTTCCCTTTCCGGCCCTGCGGCGGCCCCTTCGCAAGCGTTGCGGCGCTGGCTGGCAGGCGCGCTGCTGACGCTCGGCCTGCTCGGCGGCGGCTATGCCCTCGTCGCGCAGGTCGCAGGCGAGCGCGGGATCGCCCCCACCGCCGCCAGCACCGATATCGAGGTCAAGGGCATCAGCGTCGATGTTCAGGGCAAGAGCGCCGAAGACGCGCGCACCAACGGCTGGCGCGAGGCGCAGAGGAAGGCGTGGGAGAAATTGAAGGGCCCCAAGCTCTCCGACAGCCAGCTTCAAGGGCTGGTCTCGGGGGTGGTGATCGAGCGCGAACAGCTCGGGCCGCGTCGCTATATCGCGACTTTGGGCGTGGTGTTCGACCGCCAGCGCGCGGGTGCCTATCTCGGCGGGGCGGCACAGGCGAGCCGCTCCGCGCCATTGCTGCTGATCCCGGTGCAGGAGAGCGGCGGCGCCTACATCACCTACGAACAGCGCAACCCCTGGCAGCGCGCCTGGGCCGAGTTCAACCCGGGCGCGAGCCGGATCGATTACGTGCGCCTCTCGGGCGGCGGCGGCGATTCGCTGCTGGTCAATTTCGGCCAGACCGGACGCCACAGCCGCGGCTGGTGGCGCTCGACCCTCGACCAATATGGCGCGACCGA